>JAVBRD010000005.1:0-96465 GCA_031548365.1 Eubacteriales bacterium | reverse complement strand
AACGCGTCATATTCATTGTACCACAGCGATACCCCGTTTTCACCCGTGCGCTGCACAATGTCGCCATGCGCGTTGTACAGGCAGTAGACGCTAGCGCCCGTCGGAGCGCCGGTGGGGGAACCCGCCAAGCTCTCACGCGTCGCGATCAGGTTCGCTCCCCGCAGGTACGCCGTGCATCCCGTCTGCGTACCGTTGGGCGCGAGGTACACTTCACCCGCCATCTGCTGCCCGTCCCACAGGTGAACCGTGGTCTGGCCGTCCACCGTCTTGCGCGCCCGCAGGCCGTCCGGGTTGTACGCGTAGTACGCGTTGGCCTTGTCGTTGTTGACAGCCGTCAGACGCCCGAACCCGTCGTACGTCCGCAGCTCCAGCCTGTGTTCCGCGTCCTCCCCGAACTCGTGAACCCACAGCCCCGTCCCCGTCCGCTCCGTTCCCCGGCGTACCGTGTTTCCATTCCCGTCGTATGCGTACTCAATCTTCTCCGTGCCTTTGGACGTGGTGGTCGTCGCCTCGCTCACCAGGCGGTCGCACGCGTCATAGACATAGCTCACCGTCTTCGCGCCAACGCCCGTGACCGTCAGGCTCGCCCGGTTGTTCCGCAGGTCGTACGCGTACACCGTCTCGCCCGCGCCTCCCCCGCCACCGCTCACGCTCTCCCGTGTCAGGCGGTTCAGGCCGTCGTACGCGTAGGTGGTCACCTTGCCGTTATGGTCGGTCTTGCCCACTTGGTTCCCGCGCAGGTCATACGTGTAGCTGAACGCCGACAGTACCGCTGAGCCGTTCATGTTCGTGACCCCGGTCACCAGGTTGGCGTCGTTGTACGCGTACGCCTCGCTGTTGCCGTTGTCGTACGTCAGGTTCGCGCGGTTGCCGTTTAGGTCGTAGCTATACGTGGCGACGGGCGCCCCGTTCTCCACGACCTCCCACAGCCGGTTCATGCTGTCGTACGCATACGCCAGACTCTGAATCAGCGTCCCGCACCGCGTGAGCGAAAAGCTCGCCCGGTTCCCGTACGCGTCATACCCGTACGCCTGAGCGCCGTCCGGGCCTGTCTTCGTGACCGGCCGCCCCTGATTGTCATACGTGTTCGCGAACGTTCCGCGCTCGTTGGCCGTGGAAGCCACCGCACCCGTGAGCGCGTAAACGGTCGTGACCGCGTTCGCGGCTCCGTCCTTGCTGTTGCTCACGCGCACGACGCGGCCAAGGCCGTCGTAGGTGGTGGTGGTCGTCACGCCGTTCCTGTCCGTGGCCGTCAGGGGGCGGCCCAAGAGGTCGTAAGTTGTGCTCTCCGCGCGCCCCGCCGGGTCGGTCACCGACACAGCGTTGCCGAAACGGTCATAGGCGGTGACGGTCACGGCTCCCGCGCCCGAGCCGTTCCCCGCGAGACCTGCCGTCACCGACGTCACGCGCCCGCACGCGTCGTACGCGTAGCGAACCGCGCTGTACGGCGTTTCCCCATCGTACGAGGTCGTGAGCGCCGGCCGGTTTCGGTTGTCGTACGCGTGCGCCGTGTGCGTCCACGAGGCGGGCTCTCCGGGCAAGTTCGTCCGGATGCTCTCCCGCGTGACGTTTCCGTCGCGGTCATAAGCGTACCGCTTGATCATTTCGTGCCCAGCCGCGAGCGGTGTACGCTCCTCCACCAGCCGTCCCGCCGCGTCATGGACGAACAAGCCCGCCTTGCCTCTGGCGTCCGTGGCCGAAATCTTCCGCCCCAGACCGTCGTAACCCGTCCGCGTCACGCTCCCGTCCGCGCGCGTGACCGACACCGCGCGCCCCGCGTGGTCAAACGACGTGTGCGTGACGTTCCCCCGCGCGTCCGTGGCCTTGACGGGGTTCCCGGCGAAGTCGTACTCAACCGTCTCAGCCGATGTCCCGCGCGCCTTGCGGATCACGCGCCCCGCCTTGTCCCGCGTCTCAATCGTCACAATGTCGGGCGCGGAGCCGCTTGTCTCCGTGCCGTGGATCGTGGAGGCCGCCGTCAGGGCCGCGTCGTCGTAGGTTAAGGTTCCCCGCGAAAGGAGCGTTCCCGCGAAGTCGCGCGCGGCCTTCTCCGTTGCGCGAGAAAGAACGTCATAGGTCGTCGTGGTGATGCTCCCCGCAGACCCGGAGGCGTACGCCGTCTCGGTCGCGGGGCGCAGGAGGGCGTCGTATCCCGCCGTCTTGAGCGTCCGAACGGGATGGCCGGGCGTGACGTTCGTCACCGCCAGCAGCTCGCCCAGCGCGCCGTAGTCGTAGCGCAGGACGGCCCCGCACTCGTCCGTCTCCGTCACGTCGTTCGCCGCGTCGTTGAACGACCGCGTCGTGGTTGTTCCGTCCGGATGGGTCACGCGGGTGACGCGGCCCGCGGCGTCACGATCGGTGGCCGTCACATGCCCGGCGGGGGAGGTGTGCGCAATCTCCTCCCCGCACGCGTTGTACGACCACGTCTCGCTGAGCACGCCCGACGCTTCGCCGGGAGAACCGGGTAAGAGCGCGCCGGACGCGTCCTCCACGCCGTGGACGGATCGTTTGGAGACCAGCGCGCCCATGTTCTCCGGCGCGGCGTACGCAAAGGAGGCCACCGCCGCGCTCCCCGCATCCCCGGGCGTGACATGCTCGCGCTTCTCGGTCATATTGCCGTACACGTCGTACGCATTGTCTGTCTGCGCCCTGAGCATGCCGTTCTCCAGCACCCGCGCGGACACTACCGACTTCTTGTCCGGCGTCAGGACAAAGGTTTCCGTCACGGTTGCGGAGGCGTCCTTCCTGTAACGCTTTTCCGTCATCTGGTGGTAGGAAGGGTCGTACGCGTAGGTCACTTTGTAGTTATCGTCCGTTCCTCCCGAGAGCGGGCCGTGGTACGACAGCAAGTTGCCGTATACATCACGCTCAAAGTGCTCCACGGCCTCGGAGAATGCTCCGCCGCATTGTAGCGGCTGACGGCGCGGCGCGTCTCTTGTCGGTTCGCATCGTACTCGGAATTCACCACGGAAAGTAGAAGACTGTTGGCGGTACGTGTCTCGCCAACCTTTGCCAACCCCTTGACGTCAAAGGTTGTTTTAGCGGCGACACCTTGAGCGTCTGTCACCGTGACGCTATAGGTGTATCCCGCGGGCAACTCCTCGGGACTCACTACCGCAAGAGCGTAGTAGTCACCCAGATAGCTGCCCGTATAAGCGTATGAACGCGCGTTGTACGTCCTGCCGCCGGCTTCATCCAAACGCGAGATGATTCGTGATTCCGTCATCATCCCATGCGTTCCCAAATGCCCCTTGATCTCCTCGTACGCGTACCTCGTGACCGCTCCGGTGAAGCGCGTCACGCTTCCGAGCATCGCGTACGGCTGGTTCATCTCGGGGTGTGCGTCTTCTCCATGCACGGCTGTCTTGTGGACGTAATCGAGAAAGTGCGCCTTCTCCTCATAGTTAAAGCTCGTCGTTCGGCCCAGAGCATCGGTATGGGATGTAAGCACAGGATAACCGTTTGAGTTATCCAGCGCAAGCCTGACGGTGCGCCCGCCGGGGAGCGCGAACGTCACGAGTGCCGCCGTGTAGGAAATGGTCGTCTGCCTTCCCGCGCTGTCCGTGATGCCGGTAATGCGTGGGTACCCGTCGATGACTGCGGTCTGAAAATCGATCCTGTTGCCAAACCGGTCAGATATCCCCAACGGCGTGTTGATGTTCCCCGAGCACCGAAAAAACTCCCTGCGCCCATCCTTATATTTAACCGCGTGTGTCGATATAAAACCTTGCGAATTGGCGAAGGACGCATCCGCCACAAATTCCACATCGCGCACGGGGTGGTTTTTCAGCGCGTTGGTCGTGTCGTCCACCTCGCAGGAGCCCCCACTCGCGAAATGGATGTACTTGGATGTCCCCATGCGCCCACATTCGATGGACGTGATGCCCAACATCCAACCAAGGCCCAGACCGTGCTGTCGTGAGAACACCGCATCGCCCGCATTTTGCGTTCTTGTCGGGATGGCTTCTTGTAAGCAATAGTTTGTGATGATATCGTAATTTGATCTCCAGAACCAGTCGTTGGGGTAACCATTGCCGCATTCTCCGTGGATTTCTACAATCTGACCGGTGGACCTACTCTTCAGCGCGTAGACATAAACGCTGTTTGTTACATAGGCGTCGTATCGGTACGCCTTGTTGCTGTTGTAGACCACCGACAAACCGAAGTCCAGCCCGCCCCGCCCTTTGAGCGAGACAATGGGCATTGAGAGAGACAAATGCCCGGTGTTGAGGTGTACGCGTTCACCTGAACCCGTTTCGGCGGCATAGGGCGCGGGGTAGTACTTGGTTCCATCTATCAGGCTCATATCGTTACTCCTTTATGTGGGTACGCGATGGACAGGGGATGGGGGAGTACGCCCTCATCCATGTTGGGAAACCTGAATACGCAGGTTGAGCGCGTATCCATGCAAGTTTCATACCGAATGTGATTGTAGGCCTTTCACGCGCTTCAGCTTTCTTTCCTGACGGTCACGTGTGCTTTCACCGGAACCTTGCGCCGATAAAGTAACACCGCCGCAGGCGAAGCGTCGGTGCCGCTCACGTGCGTCCGGAAACGCAAACGGCCGTCGGAGTTGCTCAGGATTTCCGCGCCCCCGCCCGGTGCTTCCGTGCGTGCGTCGAGATCCGCGAGCTCCAGCTTGTCCGGAGCGGTTTCCACCGCGAACACCGCGCCCGAGGGCGTATCCATTCCTCCGATAGCCACCGTGCAAAAGTCAGCGCGCGCGGGTATAATCTCAAGCAGCGCGCTCCCTTTCCACGCCGATGCATGACCGTTCACGTCCACGGCCCGGACACGGTACCGCAGCACTGTACACTCCGGGAATGCATCGTCGAAGGAGAGTGCTACGCCCGCATAGACCGGCGTCCATGCACCGCCGTCGACTTGCCGTTCAATCACATATGTCACAAGATCACCCTCCGGGTCGGTCGAAGCGCAATAACTCACGGTGACGGGCTGAACAAGCTCGTCTGCCGGGATAACTGTCAGTCCCGATACCGCGCTCGGGGGTTTGTTGTGGTAAATGGTCGCCGTTTTGCCCGTCGTATAGACCGAGTATGTGCCGGAGCCATCCGTAGCCTTGACGCGGTAAACGACGCTTTCGCCCGAGGACGGGAAGATGTCAACGCACGAAAGCGCCTCGCCCGTATATATACGCGCGGGTAAGCCACCATCCACCAACCTCTCCACGATGTATGTCACCACGTCCCCATCGGGGTCGGAGGAAGCTCCATACGCGATCGTCAATGGTTGTTCCGCCTCCGGCGTGCCGTACGTGATGAACTCCGGAGCGCCGGGCGCCCGACTGATCGCCTCCGCCGTGATGATGACGTAGCCGTCGCCCATATCTGCGGGCGCGCGCAGGGAGAAGACGGACTCATCGTCTACCGCATAGGAGCCCCCTCCTCCGCCGGGGTAGCCTGCGCTGCCGTTATCATCCGGCGCATCCCACAGGCTGAGCGCGCCCGCGCCGCCACCTGTATAACCGCCACCGCCTCCGCACACGCCATACCTGCCATATCCCCTTCCCCCAACCGCGCCATGGGAGAAGCTTTTCCCTGCCTGACCCCAAATCCCGTCTCTTGCACGTGTGCTCGCCCCTTGCTTGCCGTCGCTGCTCAAGCTGGCGTCGACGATGGATGCATTTTCTATTGTCTCGTTGCCGCCCGCTCCCCCTGCCACAAACAGCGGCGTCGCCCCGTTCGCCACCAATCCCGCGCTCGCCCCGGCGCCGTCCCAGCCGTTTGCGCCGCCGCGTATGCGCAGACAAACGAATCCAACGAATGTACGCCGTCCGGTGACGCGCGCGCCTGAACCCCCAAGGCCCCGCTCGTTTCTCGCATTACCGCCCACGACCTCAAAGTGATACCGCCCCTTGGGGAGCGTCATGTAGACGTCCCTATACGACGCGGTGACGGTGAGGGTATCCCCGTCTTTCCATGGCGATGGTTTGGAAGGATACTCATACGCAGCCATTTCACGCCTCCATTCTTATCTACTGCTCACGTACGCTTCGTTACAGGTACTATGTCATCACGCCGCGCCACCTCCATAAAATACGCCGCCCTCCCCGCGCTTGCGGAGTGGGCGGCGTTTGCTTTCCCACACATCCAATATACATCAAAATCTCAGGGAAATCGTAAAGTCTAAGATATTCTTGCGGGTGGGAACAATATTAATCGCGACGGCGTTTGCGCAAGGTGCTGCCCGGGGACGGGAGAGGACGTTTGGCTTCCTGGTGTGATCCGTGTTGGACGAGCGGTGCATGCGGTTCCGGCTTCCCTTGCGTAGCACGCTCATGGTGCCGGGGTCAAGGACGCGCGTTCGCTGCGTCACTTAGTCGATGGATGATCTGGTCCCCTATAAACGGACAAAGAGAAAAGCATAATTCACCGGCATGCTTATAGTCGCAGGGCGAGAGGCACCCCAGGGTAGAGTGGATGAGGCCTACCCGAGTCATCATATAGAAGAACTCGCCAACAACTGTGAATGCTAGAGTTATAAGCAAACAGGGGAATGCGCTCATTTGCGTTTTGGAGAATGGAAGGGTCAACGGATTTCTCTCTGCAATTGATCCTCAATATTGTTTGCCGTATATTATATATGAACAGATTACTGTAGACAGTGTTCTGTCTTGCGTCATTTTGGAATGTGATTTTGAGTACCGAAGTTTTTTGGCTTAAGTACCTGTTAAGCCGGCTTGAAATATGAGTGGGTATTATCGGTTCTGATGGAGTCTATTGGAGTAAAATCGACGGCGATTACTATGGCTATCGCTTAATTTCGTTGCAGGAGAGCGGCATAGGCATAGTTTCCGCAACAACGATGAGAGAAAAAAGCTGCACACATCATCAATCATCAAAAGCCGTTTTGCACACAAATCTGCACACATGAACTCCACGCACTCATCGGAACTCTACGCATTGGGCGCACAATCCGCATAAACGGAATACCGGAAAACAGCGCAGAATGGGCACTTCAGGACACTGCTCGCAACAGGCCACAACGTTTCAGTTTCTGCGAAACAGTAACTCCTGTGACGGGGAGCACCCCAATAAATTAGCGCGAGCCTATAGCTCAGCCGAATGGTGTGCTTAGCGACGAAACATGTAAGCTACAAGTGCATTATTAGTTTGATGGTCAGCGCGAAAGTTTTTTGTCGCAAAAACCGAGAGTGTATTTTCTTCTTGTTTTGGCTCTAAATGCCGAAAGTCTGACCACATGAAACATAATAGAAGCGGCGAATGCGATCGCAGTAAATGCGTTAATCTTTGGCAAGCAACAAGACTTCAGTATACAGTTATTTTTTGGTTTTCGGTTTTGAGGTTCGAAAAAAAATGAGATTTTCCGTATTTTGGTTCGAACCCAGCGTAAATATGGCGGCGCGCACATGCCGCCAACCAAGACAACAATACACACGTAATACGAGCTGGCAGTGGGTGCTGAGACGGTTCCTGCTAAACCACGATAGCCTCGGAGGAACCGTGATGGAGAGCGGGGTTTGTCCCTGGAAATTGTGTGTGGGCTAATACCCCACCTAGGGGTCAAATCCCTGACTCTCCGCCAAAACCCGTTTGTACCGTGTGTTCGCGCGGGTTTTTCGTGCTCGGCGATTACTGGCAAGATGGGCGTTAGCACCGCGACGCGCGGCTCGCTCATCGCTCACTGGGATCAGGAGCCGCGGCCGGGCGTGCTGGCAGCCATCCTCAGGGCGGCTCGGACGCCCGTGCGTTAAATGCGAATGCGAAAGGCCCTCCCGTCTGCGGAGGTGGGGTGAGGTCTCGGATGCAGATGTCGCGCCAACATCATCAAAAACGTCGAGTGCTTTGCAGCGTCTCATGTTATACTCACATTGCTTCACGAAGCGGTGGGGGTGATGCGGCTGGATCGGTTTTACACCATCATTTCGGTCATCACATACGTGGAATCCCGAGTCAAGGAAGAAATCAACTGTCAGGAACTCTCGCGGCTGATGGGGCTCTCCTTGCCGCATTTGCGGACGATGTTCGCGGAGACCACGGGTATATCGCTCGTGCGCTACATCACACAGCGCAAGGTGTGCAACGCCGCGTTTGATATCCTGCACACAGAACAGAGCGTCACGGACATCGCAGCAGCCTACGGCTTTGCCTGCTGCGATACGTTCACGCGTGCGGTCAAGCGCGTCGCGGGGATGACGCCCGCGTATCTGCGGCGCGCGCGCCCGGCGATTTACCGTGTCAAGCTGTGTGCGGGGGTATACGGCATCGGACTTCCCGAAAAGAGTCAAAGAGAGGATGAGTCATCGACATGACACAGCAACGTGGTTTGCGCTTGGGCGAGGGCAGCGCCATCCTGTACGGCGTACCCAAGGTGGGCTATGGCACATATGGCGGATGCACGCCTTTCCCGATTTGCTTGAAGGCCTGCGCCAACTATCTGGGCGACGATCTCGCCTACGATGAGGCCATGGTACTTTCGGCGGCGGCGTTCCGTCTGACGTGGGATGTCACGAGCTGGAACGGCGGAAACGTCGACATATGCTTCGCCTTCGATGAGTGCGCTCGGAGCTACGAAACCGGTTTGCGCGCGCTGGGGCGCGAGTTCGCCTTCCTGCGCCGGTCGGAAAAGACAACCAAGGACGAGTTAAAAAGCTTTATCAGGGAGCAGATCGACCAAGGGTTTCCCGTTGTCGCGCTGGGTATCATCGGGCCACCGGAGGCGTGTCTGGTCACCGGCTACCGCGACAACGGCAACACGCTGCTTGGCTGGAATTTTTTCCAGGACAACCCCGAATTTCGCGGCAAGGCCAGGATTGACGAGTCCGGTTTCTTCGTGACTGATGTGTGGTGGGAAAACAGGGACAGCGTCGGGCTTATGTCCATCGGCGAAAAGAGCGTGCCCCCTCTTGAGTTTGGGGAGATCATTGCAAACGCCGTGACCGTGCTGTCGGGACGCGAAAAAGGCAATTACGCGAAGGGCATCCTCGCCTACGACGCGTGGGAAAAAGCCATCAGCGATGACGCGCAGTTCCCGCCGGGCGCTATTCTACCCCTGCTCGCCGAGCGTGTGATGTGCCACGGAGACGCGCTCGATTGCCTTTCCGACGGACGCGGCGGCGCGTGGAAATACTTTAAGCGGCTGGCCGATGCGGGACATGGGGCCAAGAACGAGCTGGATACGCTCGTGACGTGTTTTCAGGGTGTCGCCAAGGCCGTGCACGGGATGTATGAATTGCTGGGCGGCTGGCAGCGCGACGAAAAGGCTATGCGCGCGCTGGGAACGCCTGAGGTTCGCACAAGGACATGCGCGTTGATCGAGGAAGCCAAAGCCGCAGATGAGCGCGCGCTGGATGTTTTGATCAAACTCAAAGGCTAAAGCGGCCGCGCGGAGGACTCGCGGCTATCTGAACAGTCCATGGCAGAGCGCGGGCTGTCCCCGTGATGGCGAACCGACGCTGTCGTCAGTCTGACAGGCTGTGGCTGAACACGCGCTGTTTGCTGCGATTGCCGCCGCGACAGGTTCCGAGCAGCCGATTCGCGTCGGGTCCAAAGGGCGGGATCATGTGTAAACCAAACAAACCCCAAACCAGCGCATGCGCGTGACTCTGTTCAGCACGGCACGGCGTACTCCGGATCACCTCGACCGAGAGCCCGCAATCTGTAACGGCTGATGCTTCGTCGAGGTTGTAGTGAACTTCATGTAGCCGCCGAACACGTCCGCATTCGCTCCCTTACCCTGCGAAGAGTCCTCGCTCGTCCGGACCGCTTTTGGGGCCGTTTGAATACAAAGAGTCAGTTTACTCATCATCACGCGCAAGGAATGGATCTCTCATGTATCAGCATGAGTTCGACGCGGCGGAATGCAAGCAGGGCTTCGCCGTGAGGACGTTATCGCCGAGACAACATCAGCAGTAGGTCTGCCGAGGGATGGCGGTTTGTCACGGCCATCCCGTCCTAAATTGCCGGATATGATGCGATCTCGAAGTTGACTTGGTGTTTGGGATGATGGAATGATTCGTGAAGGAGCTTTGCGCCTAATCATCTTCAAGCGCCAGTTCCGCGCATACACGCTGCGCGAGCGTGCCGAACAAACACTGTTTGTAGCGTCCGCGGGACATCTGCCTCTCAACCTGGGAGATGCCCAGCGCGAGGCCACTCTGGGTCGGCAGTTTATCGCCGTCATCGGCTGCGAGATGGCCCGCCTTGATCAGGCGTTGGTTGAGCTTCGCTCCGGTGACTTTGGGCATGCCGTGTCGCTGAAGAACGGCGTTCAATTTGTCCGCCACGCGCGAGATGGGTATGGGGGCGTCCTCAAACGCGGCTTGCGAAAACAAGCGCGCCGCAGTGAGCGGGGGCGGCGTCTCATCCACACGCGTGAGCGGTTTCCCATCGCGCAGGACGGACAGGAACCGTTCGCCATATTTTAAGAGCTTAACCTGTCCGACGCCGCTCACACAGAGCATTTCATCGGCTGTTTGCGGATGTTTTTGGCACATGTCGGCAAGCGTCGCGTCCGAGAAGACGATGTACGCCGGAACCCTGGCTTCGGCGGCGATCTCGGATCGAAGCGTTTTTAGCCGGTTCAGGAGGCCGTCTGAAACCGCGTAGCGCGGGTGATTCGCTTGCTTTTGCGCGCGTGCAGCTCTGGCGGAAGTCTCGGGTTTATTTTCCCTGATGGTGACGGGAATGCCCTCGAAAAGCACCTCGCTGGCCCTGGACGTCGCGCGGAGGAATCCGTCGTCCAGGAGATACCCGAGAGATGAGAGTCGGTTGACGAGCTGCCGTACATAGCGGCGCGGCACGCCCTTCATCAGCCCGAACGTGGGCAGATCCGTGAAGTCCTCCGATTTGCCCAAAAGAATATCGGCGGTGTGGGTGAACATGAACGCTTTCCCCGCACGATTGAGACGCAAAATGTGAGAGAGTACTTTTTTCGCGTCGGCAGTGACGTCGGTTTCCTCGCTTCCGCCGCGGCAGTTGCCGCAGCTGCCGCAGTCGTCTTCGGTCTGTTCGCCGAAGTACTCGAGCATGTATCGCCTCAGGCAACCTTCGGTTTCGCAGTAGCGCTCCATGAGGTTGAGCAGGCGCCTGTTGCGCGCGATCTCGTCCGGATTTTCGCTCAGGCCGATCAGGTACAGCGCGGTGCTGATGTCCTTTCGGGCGTAGAACAGGACGCAGTCGGCGGGCAGGCCGTCACGTCCAGCGCGTCCCGCCTCCTGGTAGTAGCTCTCCACGTTCTGTGGCATGTTGTAGTGGATCACAAAGCGCACGTTGGACTTGTCGATGCCCATGCCGAAGGCGTTTGTTGCGACGATGATCCGGACGCGGTCGTAGAGAAAATCGTCTTGCGAGCGGCTCCGTTCGGCATCGGAAAGCCCTGCGTGGTATCGCGCTGCCGAGTAGCCGTCCGCCGAAAGACGCGCCGCAACGCTCTCGACTTCCTTTCGGGTGGAGCAGTAAACGATGCCATTCCCCTCGTTTTCCGAGAGGTGCTGCGTGAGCGCCGCATACTTGTCCTTGGGATGCTTGACAATGAAGAACAAGTTGGGACGGTCAAATCCGGTCACCAGCGTGAGCGGGTTGCGCAGGCCCAGCGCGCCTATAATATCATCCCGCACACGTGGCGTCGCGGTCGCAGTGAAAGCCGCCGTGATGGGCCGGATGGGAAGCGCGTCTACGAACTTCGGGATATCAAGGTAGCTCGGACGGAAATCCTGCCCCCACTGGGAGATGCAGTGTGCTTCGTCCACGGCGAGGAGCGAGACGCGCAAGACTTGCGCGAGCGCCAGCATGGAGGGTGCGAGGAGTCTCTCTGGAGCGATGTAAATGATTTTGTACTGTCCGGCGCGCGCGTTGGCCATGGCGCGGTTTTGCTGGGCTTCGGTCAGGGAGCTGTTGATGAACGCCGCCGGAACGCCGTTGGCCGCCAGCGCCTGCACCTGATCGCGCATGAGCGAGATGAGGGGAGATACGACGATGGTCGCGCCTTCCATCAGCAAGGCAGGCACTTGGTAACACAGCGACTTTCCAGCGCCCGTGGGCATGACGCCCAGCGCGTCGCGCCCCGAAACAAGCGCGCCGATCAGCTCGGTTTGCCCCTCGCGGAACTTGTCGTATCCGAAGTATCGCTTGAGTACATCGCTCGGCGTCAAATCCACAACCTCCGCGTGCCTTTTTGCCCGTTCAATTCTGCACCGCGCCGCGATATCCTGCCCGGAAAGCGTTTGCGCCCCGGCGGTACCGGCTCTCCGGCTCGAAGATCGGCGTCCGCGCAAGGCGCGACGGCAGCGAAACTACGCGCAAGCAAACAGGGCGCGCTGACACCCATGTGCCGGCACGCCCTGTGCGTATCTCTTATTTTTTGTGATAGAGCCTCTTGTTTTGGTACTTGGGCTCGCAGGTGATGTTGACGCCCAATTTCTTGAAAACGTTGATGTCCACCTGGGAGAGGATGACAGTGGAGTGGGCCTCGCTGTTGCGCAGCTTGGGCAGCTGCTCGAGCGCGAGCTCAGCTACGGGGTTTGTGGCCGTGCAAATGGACAGCGCGATGAGCAGTTCGTCCGTGTGCAGCCGCGGGTTGTTGTTGCCCAGAAAGTCCTGTTTGAGTTTCATGATCGGCTCGATCATGATGGGGGAGATGAGGCGCACTTCGTCGTTGATTCCCGCGAACATCTTCAGGGCGTTCAGCAGCGCGGCGGATGCCGCTCCCAGGAGGGAGGAAGTTTTGCCTGTGATGATGCGGCCGTCCGGCAGCTCGATGGCCACGCTGGGCGTTTCGCTCGCTTCTGCTTTCTCGCGCGCGTGCAATACCACGACGCGGTCCTCTGCGCAGACGCCCGCCGCGTTCATGAGCATCTCAAGCTTTTGCAGCTCGGCCTTCATCCCGCCCGACGTCCGCTCCTCGCACAACGCGCGATAGTAGCGGCGGATGATCTCCTGCCTGGCGGCGTGTTGGCATATCGCGTCATCGCTGATGCAGTACCCGGCCATGTTGACGCCCATGTCTGTGGGCGACTTATAGGGGCATGTCCCCAAAATCTGGCGGAAGATTTCGGTGAGCACGGGAAAGACCTCAACGTCACGGTTGTAGTTGACGGTGGATACGCCGTAGGCTTCCAAATGGAAAGGATCGATCATGTTCACATCTTTTTGGTCCGTGGTCGCGGCTTCGTAGGCAAGGTTGACCGGGTGCTTGAGCGGCAGGTTCCAAATGGGAAACGTTTCAAACTTGGCGTACCCGGCGTTGACGCCGTGCTGAAGCTCGTGGTATAGCTGGGACAAGCACGTAGCCATTTTGCCGCTGCCCGCGCCGGGTGCTGTGACCACTACGAGCGGGCGGGATGTTTTGACGTAGTCGTTTTTGCCAAACCCGCGCTCGCTGACGATGAAGGGGATATTCGTGGGGTAGTCGTCGATGGGGTAGTGCAGATATACGGGCACATCCTGTCGTTCCAGGCGTTCCTTGAAGACGGTCACGGAGCCTTGCCCCTCGCACATGGTGACGACCACGCTCCCCACGTACAGGCCGCTTGCGCGAAAGGCGTCGATGAGGCGCAGCACCTCGTCGTCGTACGTGATGCCGTAGTCACCACGCACCCTGTTGCGCTCAATATCTGTTGCGTTGACGACGAGTACGATCTCCGTTTGGTCGGCAAGCATTTTTAGGAGCCGTATCTTGCTGTCCGGCTGGAATCCGAGCAGTACGCGGGATGCGTGGAAATCGTCGAAAAGCTTGCCGCCGAATTCCAGATATAGTTTGTTGCCAAATTCGCCGATCCGCTCAAGGATGTTTTCGGACTGCATCTTGAGGTACTTCTCGCTGTCAAAGCAGATCTGGTACATGGCGCGCCTCCCTCATCAACTGCGCGGACTTTAGCTCACATCTGAGTATTATAGCGTTTTGCGCAAGATTCCACAAGGCAAACGCGCGTGATCTTTCGGTTTGTGGTATAATTGGAGTCAAAGAGATGACGACATTCGAAGCGATGCGGGGGCCATGGAATGCGCCGATCCATCATACACGTTGATATGGACGCCTTTTTCGCGGCGGTTGAGATCAGGGACAATCCGGCATTGGCGGGCAAGCCCCTGATCATTGGCGCGCTGCCGAGTGAGCGCGGCGTGGTGTCTACTTGCAGCTACGAGGCCAGAAAATACGGCGTGCACTCGGCCATGAGCATCAAGGAAGCGTTCCGTCGCTGCCCGCAAGGCGTCTACATGCACCCGAACGGCCACAAGTATGTTGAGGCGTCACGCCGAATTCACGCGATCTGGGGCGAGTATACCGATTTGATCGAACACGTATCGCTGGACGAGGGGTATCTCGACGTGACGGGATCCGCGCACCTGTTTGGCGAGGCGCGCGCAATCGGCAAAGAGATCAAGCAAAAGACGAAAGAGCGCGTCGGTCTGACGTGCTCAGTGGGTCTTGGCTACTCTATGATGACCGCTAAGTTGGGCAGCGAAGAGAAAAAACCGGACGGTTACTTCGAGATACCTGACCCGGAAGCGCTCAAAGCGCTCATCATTGACCGGAGCGTGCGCGTGCTCTTGGGCGTGGGCGTTAAGACTGCGGAGAAACTGGAGAGGGATGGTTTTCGCACCGTCCGCGACTTGCTCGCCAACAGGCAAAAGGTGATCTCGCTGCTGGGCGGCCACGGCGAAGGCATCCTCGCGCTTGCAGACGGCGTGGATGACCGGAAGGTTACACCGTACTCCGAGCCGAAGTCCATCGGGAAGGAACACACCTTCCAAAGGGACATCACGGACATGGCCACACTGGAAGACATGCTCCTCCTGATCTCGCGCGAACTGAGCTATGAGTTTCGTGAGCGCGGGCTCTACGGTTCCACCGTCACGCTCAAGGTGACCTATGCCAACATGCAGCAGATCACGCGCGCCAGGACCGGGGCGGCGACCAACTCGGCGAGCGAGATTTACCGCACGGCCGCATCCCTGCTCGATGGCGTGGAAAAGCGCCCCGTCCGGCTCGTGGGCATCAGCTTAAGCGGCCTGGGCAAGACGCGCGTGCGTCAGTTGTCCCTGCTGGACGCGCCCTCGGACGACAAGCGCGAGATGGTGGACTCGGCGGCCTTCCTCATTCAGAAAAAATTCGGAATGGGTGCGCTCAAGACCGCCAGCGTGCTGGAGGCGGAGAAGCGTTTGAGCGATGACGGGCGTGTGCCGTAAACAAACGCCCCGCCGGTGTCTCCGGCGGGGCAGCTTTCCGACAAAACCAGACTCCGGCCCCATCGTGCTTGCTTCGGAGATCCGCCGGGAAATACGCGGGTTCTTTGAGCAAAACATGGCGTGTGGTTTGGCGATATGCGCGCCAAACCTCACACTTCCGATTGGCTCTGATGATGAATCCGAAGCGTCAGCGATGGGTTTGCCATCACGCTGACCCTCCGGGTGTTTCCGGTGGGAGGGGGTTGCTCACATCGGTGAAACCTCCGCGCGTTTCGCGGGACGCGATGCCCGTGGCGCGCTGTTTTTTGGCAACACACCGCGCCGCGGACATGTGTTATCGTCGTCATAACGCCAAGTCGATCTTGTTCTTGGCGTCGTGATCGTGCGGAACGCCGATGCTCAACAGAACACGCAGCGAGCGCTCGGCATCCCTTGCGCACAATTCGCGCCTGTCATCGCCTTGACTCGACGGTATGCGGGGCGGTGAAAGCAGAATAGGGCGTGCAAGCCTATGCATTCCATGTGAAAGGCGGACTTGCGGTTTGGGCCTCCCCTTGGGTGCAGACAGCCCCGGTTTTCAAGACTCTGGTTTTCATCGCTCCCTGTTTCCGGGAATTCAAGGGTACGTTTTGCGTGAGTGTTTGCTATGGTCCTGGTTTGCGCCGCATCGCTGATCCGCCATATGGCTATTGCTTCTTTTTCGCCTCGGCTTCGGCCTTGTTTTCCGCGACGCGGAACTTCACAATCTCGGTAATCAGCGCGTGGGGGATGGGCTTGTCATTGGGAAACTGTATCGCGCCTTTGGACGTCTTGTACTCAGTCAGTTTCTCTGTGAAGGAAGCGACGCCGCTCGCTCCCGGGTAGAGCCCGATGTGTTTCTTGCCCACCGCGAAGTGCACGACGTTCCCGCTGAGAAAAAACGTGGGCATGTTCCACGAGATTTTCTCCGTGGCTTCGGGAGCGGCAGCCTTGATGGTGGCGCGAATGGCGTTCAAACGCTCGTGGCTCTCGGGCGGACACTGCGCGATGTACTCGTCGATGGTTGCAGGAATTTTGCTGTCCTCTGGCATGTCTGTATCCCCTTCACCGTGTTGTGGTTTTGCCCATTGTATCACCCACGACGGCTTATGTCACGCGCCCGCGTTCTCCCAATCGCCCTGCGTGTACTCTGGATCGATCATGTCGTTGACGCCCGCAAGGATATGGATCAAGCCGTGCACGCGGTGGTCGACCACGATGTAGGAGCCGCGGCTGTTGCTGTCTTCCATCACGAGGTTGGCCGCGATGAGCGGGCGCAGGTGGTGGTAGACCTGCCCGGTGGATGTGTAGCCGCACTGCTCCACAAGTTGGGAGACGGTCATGCCTTGCTTAAGGAGCGCGAGCAGCATGCGCAGGCGATCCTCGTTACCCACGCACGCAAGCACTTTGAGCGCCAAGCCGTTTTCAATCAGAGCGAGGAGCCTGTCTGTCGGAACCTGGTAGCGAATCCAGTTCCGCTGCCGCCCACCCGACGCGAAAACGCCCATCGTTGTAATGAGGCCTGTGCCATTTTGCTGATCGGCGGCAGCGCACAGATCGGCCATCAGCGATGAAACGCGTATGTCGGGGTGCACATTCTTCATGGTATGTATGCGCTTGGGCGATTCATCCGCTTCGCCTTCGCAGGCGGGGAACTTGGTGCAAAACGCGGACAACATGGCTTTGATGTCACTGATATCATCCTTGAGCTCGTCGAGCTCTTCGTAAACGTTCCGTTCCATGGCTGCACCTCCGTAATTACGTAATTGCGCAAATGAATAATACAAGAATCTACTGAATATGTAAATGCGGAATATCGGAATGACGAAATGTTTTCTTTTCATCGAACATGTGTTATGATCTTCGGTGAAACGGAGGGACAAGCCATGCCTGAGCTGCCTGATCTGCACGTCTTCGCGGTCAACCTCAACAAGCTCGCGCTCACGGCGCCCATCACGTCCGCTGTGCTTCATGAGACGCGCAAAAACACGCTCCCGCCGGCGATGCTTTCGGAGGCGTGCGTGGGCGCGCGCATCGCGTTTATCGCGCGCGAGGGCAAGGAGCTTTTGTTCACGCTCGACAACGGACACAGCTTTGCCGTTCACCTCATGCTCAACGGCAAAATCGAGCTTGTGAGCGAAGGCAGCGTGGCCAAGGTGCGCAGCAAGATCGTGTCCCTGACCTTCGCCGACGCGCGCGCGTTGGTGTTCACCGACTTTTCCTCGATGTGCAAGGTGACGCTCGATCCGAAAAAAAGCAACGTGCCTGACGCCATGTCGGACGCGTTTGACGAAAAGTTCCTGATGACCGTGCTCGCCAAACACGCGCGCAAGACGATCAAAGAGCTGCTCATCACACCAGGCATTGTGCGCGGCATCGGCAACGCCTACGCCGACGAGATCCTCTACGAGGCGGGCGTGTCCCCGCTGTCCTACTGCGGCAGCATCCCGGACGACGCGGCGCGCGACATCCATAGCGCGACAAAAAAAGTGTTGGCAGAGGCGATCGAAACCATCACGAAGTTATCCCCAGACCGCATCAGCGGCGAGGAGCGCAGTTTTCTCAAAGTGCACAAGCCCGATCTCAAGCAGACCGCCAAAGGCGAGGAAGTTTTGCACGCCGAGATCGGCGGCAGGCACACCTATTACGCGCGCGGGCAAAGGACGTTTATGTAGCTCGCTCGCGAAATATATAGGACAGTTCGTAACCATCCTGTCCCTAAACAAAACTACGGAATGCGGTCATGAACCGCGGGCGTCGCTTTGTTTTGGACACAAATCAAGGAGGACGCCCATGTTTCAATCAAACCGGTTTCCCGTTCGTTCGCTCGCGCTCGCGGGGCTCATCGCCGCGCTCTACGCCGTTTTGACCATCGCGCTCGCCCCTTTGTCCTACGGCCCTGTGCAGTTCCGTTTCGCGGAAGCGCTGTGCGTGCTGCCCATGTTTACGCCCGCCGCGATTCCCGGCCTTTTCATCGGGTGCGTGATCGCCAACCTGGTGGGCGGGAATGGCCCGTGGGACGTGGTCGTGGGCTCGCTTGCCACGCTGTCCGCCGCGTGCTTGACCTACTTTACGCGCAAAAACCGAATTCTCGCGGTCGCGTGGCCGGTGGTGGTCAACGCTGTTGTCATCGGCGTCATGCTCACGCTCCTGTTTGAGCTGCCGCTGGTCGCAACGGTGCTCTCCGTGGGCGCGGGGCAAGCGGTGGTCTGCTATGGGCTCGGGCTTACGCTCTCTTATTTGCTCGAGCGGCTCAACATTCTAAGGAGGGTGCAGGATGACCAATCTGTTTGATCTCACTGGCCGCGTCGCGGTCGTCACCGGCGCGGGGAGCGGCATCGGGCGGGCGATCGCGCTTGGTCTCGCGGGACACGGCGCGGACATCGTGGCTATCGGACGTCGCGACCTTACGCCTGTGTGCGCCGATGTTGAGCGCGAAGGCTCGCGTTGCTGCGCGGTGAGGGCGGACCTTTCGACAGAGGGCAGCGCGGACGCGATTGTCGCGGGGGCGATGAAGGCGTTCGGCCGCGTGGACATCTTAGTCAACAACGCGGGCATGATCCGCCGCGGGGACGCGCTTGAGCTTTCCGCGGAGGACTTCGACGCCGTCCTGAGCGTCAACCTGCGCGCGGCGTTCCTGCTCTCTCAGGCGGTCGCGCGCGCGATTGTACGGCAGGGCGGAGGCGGGAAAATCATCAACATCGCATCCATGCTCTCGTATCAGGGCGGGCTGCGCGCATGCGCATATGCGGCGAGCAAGCACGGCATTGTGGGCCTGACAAAGGCCATGTGCAACGATTTCGCGCCCCACAACATACAGGTCAACGCTATTGCCCCCGGATACATCGTCACCGAGCTCAACGCGCCCCTCATCGCCGATCCCGAGCGGAACCGCGCCATCAGTGAGCGCATTCCCGCAGGCCGCTGGGGACAGCCTGGCGACCTCGCGGGAGCGGCGATTTTCCTCGCGTCGCGCGCGTCCGACTATGTCAGCGGCGCGTGCATCAACGTGGACGGCGGCTGGCTCGCGAGGTAGTGGTGGGGGACAATACCTCGTCACGCTCACGGAGCGGCTGATTGAGGAGGCTTAGCGAGCGTCGATATGTGCTGAACGCCACACCGGGCTAAACGGAGATACACGGGTGCTGGTATAATCAACGCAATGGGCGGGTTTGCCAAGATGATGTCGCTCGTGGCGGCGGCTCGCCTTCGTACGGCGTGCGCATCCGCACATAAGGAGTAGAGCGACGCGGGCGGGATAGGACTTCATCATCGGCGCGGACCACGGCGGTGGCTGGCGTGGCGTCCGCCGTGCATATTGGAGAGGGAACGTCCAGCGACCGCAACCATTAAGGCGGGTCGTCATCTACTGAGAGTGGATGACGACCGCCGGGTACGCGTATGCGGGCTCAGAAGCCATGGTTGAGCTTTGCGAGGACGACAAGCGCTGTGATATTAGCATTACAGCCGCAAAAAAAAGAGTGTTAACGGTCATGTGGGCGACTGATTGCTCCTATGCCATATTCCGCTCAGCGCATGCGCAGGATCAGTTTGATCCACGCACCGATCTCGTAGGCAAGGCCGAAGAGGTGGAGCTTGAGGCTGGGCGCTCTTGCGGACGCGGCGCGCGCGGTCAGGCCGACACGCCTGCACGCGTAGAGTGCGCGCATCATGTGGAAGGAATTTGTGCAGACGATGGCGGTTGAGAATGCGCTGATGTCCATGATGTGCTTGGCGTTGGCGATGTTCTCGTACGTGTTGCGTGAGCCTTCTTCGAGACGGAGCGCCATTTCCGGCACACCGTGCGCAACGAGCCACTTGGCCATCGCCTGCGCCTCGCTCACGCGCGAATCCTGTGTGGGCGCGCCGCACAGGATCATCACGGGCGCGGTTTTGCGCTTGCGAAGATCGACGGCCAATTCAAGGCGGCTCATGAGCAACCTGCCGGGCTGATCGTTCTCAAGCGGCGCGCCCAGTACGATGACCACATCCGCACGGCTTTCCCACATGAATGTGCGCGTGCGCAGGCTCGACTTGAGGTCGCCAAGCACAACGAAAACCAGCATAGCGGCGAGCGCGAGCACGATGATCCCTGAGAGAACGGCAAATATGATCAACAACAACAGGCCTCATCCCTTCACTACGGCTCTTGCGAATCCGAATCAGGCAGATCATAAAGCAGGTCGTCGAGCAGGCCGGAGAGTTGCGGGTCTTCTTTCATCTGCATGGGGAACGCCTGAGCGCGTTCGGCGGCGCGGCGGGAACCGCGACGTGGCACGTCTGAGTACGCGCTGCCCTCCGAGAGCGCGATCAGGCCGTTTTGGTTGAACGAGTAATAGTGGTCGTCTGCGACGATGATGTGATCAAGGACGTTGACATCAAAGGAGGAGAGCAAAACCGCGATTTGTCGCGTGGTCTCGATGTCGTCCGGCGACGGCGCGAGCGTGCCGCCGGGGTGGTTGTGGGTGAGGATGACCGAGTGCGCGTGCGCGTTGAGCACCGCCTGCGCCACGCGGCGCGGGTAGACGGTGGACTCGTCAATTGTCCCGCTGGCGATCACGATCTCCGCGATGACACGCGCGCCTATGTCCAGCCCGATGAGGATGAACGTCTCATTGGCGCGACCGTGAAACAGCGACACGCAGAACTCGCCCGCAGCCTGTACGTTCGTGAGTACCTGCTTTGGTTTGGCTTTGCTGCGCGCGTAGTATCGGGCGAGATGAGGGATAAGGGTGATGAACGCCGCGGTGGACGGGCCGATCCCCGGAATGGTTGAAAGCTCGGAGACGGGTGCCTCCAGCACGTTGGAGAACGAACCGAAGCGGTCGATGAGTGTGTGCGCGAGCGGGTTGACGTCCTTTTGCGGGATTGCGTAAAACAACAGCAGCTCAAGCGCCTCGTGCGGCGCGAAGCCTTCCAGTCCCTGCTCGATGAAGCGCTCCTTCATCCGCTGGCGATGCCCGCCGTGATCGTGCGACAACGCGGTTCCTCCCATCGAAGGCGCGGGGAACGGAGGGTACGGCCTCCGGCGTCCCAATTACTGAACAGTTGCAAAGCTCTATGTCCGACGAAGAGCGTCCCCGCGCTCCCCTGCGCCATTATCAATCGAGAAGCAGCTGATAAAGATCGGCGGGTGAGATGTCGGCGGTGTCAACCTCGCCGGAGGTGATGAGCTTTTCGATCAGCTCTCGCTTGCCTTCCTTTAAGCCCATGACTTTCTCTTCAACTGTCCCGCGCGCGACGAGGCGGAGCACATGCACAGCGCGAGTCTGACCGATGCGGTGCGCACGGTCGGACGCCTGGTCCTCAACCGCGGGGTTCCACCACGGGTCAAAGAGGACGACTGTGTCCGCGCCGGTCAGGTTGAGACCCACGCCGCCCGCCTTGAGGGAGAGCAGAAATGCGCCGCGTTCGCCCGCATTGAACGCGTTGACCATGTCCATGCGCTCGCGCGAGGGCGTTTTGCCGTCGAGGTAGAAGTGTGAAATGCCGATGCCCTCCAAGCGGTCGCGTATGATACCGAGCATGGAGGTGAACTGCGAGAAAACAAGCGCGCGATGGCCGTTTTCCCGGCACTCCTCAAGCAGATTGACGAGCACGTCGGCTTTTCCGCTCGGACCTCGGTAGTTTTCGATGTAGAGCGAGGGGTGACAGCACGCCTGGCGCAACCTTGTGAGCGCCGCGAGCAGCGCGAACCGGCTTTTATGACCCCCGCCATCCGGCCCGAATTCCTCCTCAATGGATTGCCGTGCTTTCAGAAGCGTCGCGCGATAAACCTCCATCTGTTCTTCTGGCAGGTCGACTTCCACCACGTGATCAATGCGCTCCGGCAACTCGGCGAGAACCTCGCTCTTGAGCCTGCGCATGATGAAAGGGCGGATGCGCTGACGCACGATGTCCGCGTCCTGGCCGCGCCCGTGCGCGCTCATGAAATCCTGAAGACCGCCGAGGAGCCCGGGGAGCACGAAGTCGAACACCGCCCACAGCTCGCCCGGATGGTTTTCCATGGGCGTGCCGGTGAGCGCGAAGCGCGATTCCGCCTCAATTCTGCGTACCGCGCGCGCTCCAACGGAGAACGCATTTTTGACCTGTTGCGCTTCATCCAGAATGATAAAGCGGAAGCGGTTGTCGTCAAAGAGTGTTTCGTCGCGCCGAAGCTGTGCGTAGGAGGCTATAAACACGTCCACGCCCTCGGTCTGAAGAAGCGCGCGCCGCTCGGGGGGCGAGCCTTCCACTGGAACGACCGCAAGGCCTGGCGCGAAGCGCTCGAGCTCGCTCACCCAGTTGTGCAGCACGGACGTAGGGGCAACGACGAGCGAGGGCATGGCTCCCTTGTCTTCGCGCGCTTTGTCGATGAGCGCGATGACCTCGACGGTCTTCCCAAGCCCCATGTCGTCCGCAAGGACACCGCCAAGGCCGAGGTCTGCCATCGCCCACATCCACTCAAATCCGCGTTTCTGATAGGGACGCAGGATGTTCTTCAGGCCGTCGGTCGGTTCGCAAGCCAATGCGTAGCGCTCCCGCTCGGCTTGTGCGGATTCGTCCAGCGTGAGGGAGAGGCCCGCTTTTTCAGCAAGCACCCCCAAAGCGAGCGCGCGCGCGCGGGGGAGCTCGGCTTCGGGTTGGCCGCTTGTCTCGGTGAGAACAGGCAGCCACGCGGGGTCGATGTCCAGCGCGACGAACGCGCCGTCGCTCAGGCGCACCCAAGAACGCTTTTCGCGGATGGCTTCGAGCACGCCCGCCAGCTCGCGTTCATCCACGCCCTCAAGCTCAAGCGCAAGGGTTGCGAACATGCCCGTGCCGCGCGCGGAGAGGCGCGCGCTCGGAGTGGTTTTCTTCGGCTTGAGCGCCGCAAACGCCTCCGAAGCGAAGACAGCTGCCGCTTTCTGAAGCTCGGGAACGCCGCGCGTGAGGAATTCGTAGACAGCCTCGTCGCCTTCGAGGAGCGCGTAGCCGGGCTTGACAGTGAACATGTGCCGCTCGAGGGTTTGCAGGATCTCCCGCTCGCCCGCGACGTCGCGCACGATGTAGCGCCCATCCAGCTCCGGCAGGTTGGAAAACGCCGCAATGATGATCTCGCCGTACCGAAACTCCACGCGTACGCTCACGCCGGAGCGCTCGCGGTCGAGAAAAACGTGCGCGTCGAGCGGGCGGCGGATGAGCATGCCGTCCAATTCAGGCTCAACTGAAAGACGCGCCGTTTCGCACAGCTGCGGGAGCGCTTCGGACACGAGCCTCTGAGCATGCTCGCGCGAAAATAACCAGCGCGCACCTTTCTCACCAGCGCGATCGAGCAGCGCGCGCACCACGGCGCGTCGCTTGTCCGGCACAAAGCACACCTGCGATGTGTCGGGCAGAAAAACGAAGGACGCGTCTTCCAGAAGCGCGGCGATGGGGGGGGCGTTGGAGACGAGAGCGACGCCGTCGCCCTCGCGAGCAAGTTCAAATGAGATATCGGGCGGGCGGAGCTGGCAAACCGCCTTGTATTCGCGTTCTTCCAGTTCAAGTGTGAAATCGCTTCCGCCCAGCGTGAGCAGAAACTGCCGCGCCTGATGCGGGGATAGCCGCGCGCGCCGAGCGTCGCCGGAGACGGCCTCGTAGGCGTCCGCGTCGCGCAGAATGGCGATAAGCTTCTGATCGCGCGTAGAAAAGCCGTGCACGGCGGGGTCGTACGTTAGTCCTTTTCCAAACGTGAGCGAACGCCTGCGCGCGATGGAATCCAGAAACAGCGCGATGTCTTTGACGATGTACAGCCGCGTGACGCCCACGCGCAGCGACACATCCACGCGCCCGCGCGAAACGGACACTGTAGGCGCGAGGCGAAGCACCGCTTCGGGCGTGAGGCCGCGGGACTCGAAATGTGCGAGAAAGGTGAGCGCATCCTCCTGCGTCTTGGCCGCTTCCCAGCCGGGCGCGCCGTTTTCGTCCAGCCATATGAGCAGCGCGGCGGCGTGAACGCACAGCTCGCGCTCGCCTGAGCAGTGGTCGCAGCTGCACCCGCAGAGCGCGGACTGACCCATCTTGGCCGCCCACGGTGTCTCGCCAAGCACTTTGGCAAAGATGCGCGAACCCATGCTGCGTACGCCCTTCACGCCTCCGTTTTGCGCGAGGTTGCGCGATTGGTAGAATGTGTAGCTCGACGAACAGCGCGATCGAATATCGGACAGCGTCATCACATTTTCTCCGGCGCGTCCATCCCGAGCAGACCGAGCGCGGTTTTTAAGACGTCGCGCGTGGCGCGCGTGAGCGTAAGCCGCGCGGCTTCGACGGGTTTCGCCTCGCCCAGGATCCTGTTTTCAAAGTAAAAGCGGTTGTAGGCCTGGGCGAGATCGACCGTGAAGCGCGTGATCATGGAAGGCTCAAGCTTCTCGACCGCGTCTTTCACGATGGATGGAAACGCGTACAGCAAACGAATGACGTCCTGCGCCTGCGGATCGGACAGCGCGGCGTAGTCTTCGCCGGACCAGGAGGCGATTTTGGCCAGAACCGAGCAACAGCGCGCGTGTGTGTACATCACGTAGGGCGCGGTTTCGCCGTCAAAGTTCAGCGCGCGGTCGAACGAAAACACGATGTCCTTGATGCGGTTGTTGTACAGCGGAATCCAGAGCACTGCAGCAACGCCGATTTTCTGCGCGACCGCGTCTTTGTCCGCGAGGTTGGGCGATTTTTCCTCGATAATGGCACGCACTTTTTCGATGGAACGATTGAGCAGGTCCTCAAGGTACACCATGCGCCCGCCGCGCGTGGAGAGCGCCCCCTCTTCCAAGCTGACCATTCCGAAGCTGACGTGGTGGAGGTTTTTTGCCCATTCATACCCCATGAGCTCGATGACCTTGAAGAACTGCTTGAAATAGAGATCCTGCTCGTACGCCACGACGTAGAGCGTTTGATCGAAATTGTACTCATCCTTGCGCCAGAGCGCTGTCGCGATGTCGCGCGTGGCATAAAGCGACGCTCCGTCGGTTTTGAGGATGAGGCAGGGGGGCATCTTGTAATCGGACAGATCCACAAGAGATGCGCCCTGATCGACCTGGAGCAGGCCCTTTTCACGCAGTTCGTCCACGACGCGGCCCCATTTGTCGGCGAAGAACGCCTCCCCGTTCCATGAATCAAAATGGATGCCCAGCGTATCGTACACCCGGCGAACATCGCCCAACGTGACGTCCTTAAACCAGTGGTAGATGCGCAGCGCTTCTTCGTCGCCGCTCTCGATGCGTTTGAACCACGCGCGCGCGAGGTCGTCGAGCGAGGGGTCTTTCTCGGCTTCGTCATGAAACTTTACGTAAAGCGCCATCAGCTCGTTGACGGGATTGGCCTTGATCTTGTCGTCGTCGCCCCAGAGCTTGTAGGCGGCGATCGTCTTGCCGAACTGCGTGCCCCAGTCGCCAAGATGGTTGATGGAGATAGTCTTGTAGCCGACGAACTTGTACATTCGGTTGAGCGCGTTGCCGATGGCGGTCGTGGACAAATGCCCGATGTGAAACGACTTAGCGATGTTGACGGAGGAATAGTCAAGGCAGACCACGCGTCCATTGCCAATGTCCTCCGCACCGTAATCAGCGCCCGCTGCAACTACGCCCGCAAGCGTCTCGCGCGCAAACATTTCCCGGTCAATGTAGAAATTGAGATAGCCGCTCGCGGCCTTGACCTCGCCCGCGAAACCGGTTACCGCGGCGCATAGCGTTTCCGCGATCGCTGGAGGAGCCTTTCGCAGGAGCTTTGCGAGCTTGAAGCACGGGAAGGCGAAATCGCCCATGTCTGCGGTGGGGGGCAGTTCCAGCGCGGGAAGCGCGTCCGCGGCGGGGAATTCCACGCCAAAGGCGGCGCTCACGGCCGCCGAAATCGTGTCCGAGATCATTGCCTTGAAATCCATGGAACCATTCCTTTGCGTTTCAGGATTTTGTATTCGCTTAGTATATCACACAAGGGGTGTTTGCGACAGCATAAAAACGCTGCCGCACGCATTGTCTGTTCCGCGCGCACACCCGCCCCGGCCAGGAACGCAGGAGGCATGCCGAAGCACTCGCCTTACGGCTCCAGCAGTTTGCGGGCGATGATGTGACGGGATTCACTCGTGTCCTCGCCGGAGACGGTGGCCTTGACTTCGACGAGAACGAGTACGAGTCGCGTGTAGCCCATGCTGGGATCGGTTGCGGCGACGATGTAGGTGATCTCGCGCTTGCCATACGCGTACGTGACCTCGGCGGTGCCGGTCTTGCCGCTGAGCTTGATGCCGGGGACCTGCGATTTGCGGCCCGAACCTTCGGTCATGACTTTGCGTATGGCGGGAGCGACTGCGTTGAGCGATGGCGTCTTGAGTACGCCTGATTTCCAGACGGAAGGCGGGAAGGCCTCCTCGGTGACGTAATCAAGGCCGATCATGGAGCGCGTAGCCTTAACGACACGGGGTTTCATGATGTCGCCGTTGTTGACGAGAGAGGACCAGACGTAGGCGAGCTGAAGCGGGGTGATGAGCAACTCGCCCTGACCGTAGCCGGTGTTGGCGAGGAGACGGCGGTTGGAGTAGTTTTCCTGATTGGCAAATATGCGCGCGCGCAGGACCGGCAAGTCAAAGGGGATGGCTTCATCCATTCCCACGCGAACCAGGAATTTTTGGAGGTTGTCCCAGCCTAGCTTCAGGGCGACAGACGCGAAGTAGATGTTGTCGGAGTTGATGATGGCGTTCTCCATGTTGGGCTTTGCCGCGTAGTCGGCAACGCGCGTGATGGGCGGGTAAGGCCACGGCTCGCCGGTGGGCGTCCACTTTTTCTTCTCTACCTTGCCTTTGAACTCGGTGCCCATGGTGTATTGCCCGGTTTCGAGCGCAAGGCAGGCGACAAGCGGCTTGACCGTTGATCCCGGAGCGTAAAGGCCGCGTGTGTAGCGGTTGAGCAGGGGTTGTCCGTTGACCGGGTCGTTCCATTCAGCCAATTGAGAAATGGAGACAGGGAATGTGAAGAGGTTCGGATCGAACGTGGACCAAGTCGTTGCGGCGAGCAGGTCGCCGGTCGTGTAGTCAATGACGATTGCTGAGCCGCGCTCATCAGCGGGGAGCTGGGAGAACGCCTCGGCCGCGCGCGCTTGCAGATCAGAGTCCAGCGTGAGCTCAAGATCAAGCCCGTTTTGCACAGGGACGGTGGCGAGTACCTCTTTTTTCGCACCCTTTTCGTCAAGCAATGAAAGCTCAAGACCGGATTTTCCGTGAAGCAGGGCTTCATGCGCGGCTTCCAGCCCCGTCTTTCCGATGCGCGTTGAGTCGTCGTACTCCTTGGAGTCGAGGTTTTTGAGTTCCTCCTCCGTTGGAAAGCCCATGTACCCAATCAGGTGCGCGGTGGATCCGCCTTGCGGGTAGTAGCGGATGGGGGAGAAAACTTTATCGTCAAAATCGGTACCAGGGATTGCGAGCAGAGCCGCCTTTTTCTCCTCGCTGAGTTCGCCAGGAAGATAAAACTTCAGGATCGCGATGCCGTCCCGCCGCGCGCGCTCGGTGTTGAGCATTGCGATCAGCTCGGCGTCGGACATGTCCAGAAGGGGCGCGGCCAGGCGTGCAAAGCCCGCTTGATCCACAATTTTTTCGACATGCGCGAAGATGGTGTCGGCGTACATATTGATCGCGTACGGCACGCTGTCCGAGCTCAGGATTTCACCGCGTTTGGGCGTAAGCGTGCTCAAGCGCACGGTGTCGCCGGGTTTCATATGCTCGAAAATATAGGAAATGTCCCAGTCAACAGCCCAGCCGTCCTCGGTGGCGGAGAGCCGGAGGATAAATCGTTGCTGAATCTGCCCGAGTGTGGTAGAATCATACAAAATGGTGCAGGGATAGAGCCACGCGGCGCTGCCCTCGCGCTTTGGCGTTTCGGACACCACGGCGATGCTCCGAAGTGAGAGCGCTTGATAAACATTGGTGTGCTTGTTGATAAAATCACTTAAGGTCATTTCCTCGCGGTCTTTGGTCGTGAGGAGCGCGTAACAGCCCCCGAAATCCTGCACCTTGAGCGCGGTGAAGTACGCGTCGATGTACGCTTTGGGTTCTGGATGAACCTCCGGCGTGCACGCGGCGAGCGAGACGAGCAGGGTTAATAGCGTCAGCAGGCGTGCGAGCCTGCGAAAACCTGGCAAAGCGTTCACTTCTCTCTTGACAGATTGGCCTTGCCCATTATACTCTTTTTGGGGACGTCTGTAAAACACAGCGCGTAGAATTGAGATGAGACCATGCGTATTTTCAGAATCACTATCCTTTTCTTCGTGTGCCTCATAGCCGCCGGAGGTTTCTTTGTGCTTTTGTCGTTCTTCGATACATCCATGAACAAGCTCAACAATCCGGACGAGCTGCTCCTTGAGATGCCAAGCGCGTTCGCGGCCACACGCGTGGCATCCGTCCAAAGCGGCAACAGTTGAGCGGAAAACTGGCTTATCCGTGCCGCTGCCAGACCAGCGGCTTTTTTTGTACAATTTTGAGCGGGAGGTGGGCGCGTGGGCGTGCTCAGCGGAAAAAAGGACTTGATCAGCGGTGTTCTGCACTTTGCTGGGATGCTTGTAAGCATCGCTGTGCTTACACTCCTCGTGGCGTTCGCTGCGGTGTTCGGGACGCCATGGCACGTGGTCGCATTCGTTGTCTACGGTGTCAGTCTGATGCTGCTCTACGCGGCTTCAAGCATCTACCACGTTTTCTACGTCTCCGACCGCTTCCGCTCCGTGATGCGCAAAATTGATCACATGATGATCTTCGTGCTCATCGCCGGAACCTACACGCCCCTGTGCCTGTTGCCCCTGCGCGGGCCGTGGGGATGGTCGATATTCGGCATCGTCTGGGGGATGGCCGTCGGGGGCATCGTCACCAAGATGTTTTTCATGAATGCGCCGCGCTGGCTTTATACTGGGTTTTATCTCCTGATGGGCTGGGCCGCGATCATCGCGGTCGTGCCGCTTTCACGTGCCATGCCGCCGCTTGCCACGTTCTTTCTCTACCTCGGCGGCGCGTTTTACACGGTCGGCGGCATATGCTACGCGCTCAAACGGCCCCGTTTTACGAGCGAGTATTTCGGGTTTCACGAGCTTTTTCACGTCCTCGTTCTGCTCGGATCGATCTCCCATGTCATCATGATGTTCTTCGTCATGTTCCAAGGGTAGGGGCTACAAGCGGCAGGGATGCCCGCATCGCGGACATCCCTTTTCGTTTTTATCAGGACGCGCCAAATCCCGCCCCTACTCCTGCGTTTCCGTTTTTTCTCTGTACGAGTCCCAGTTGCTGAATTTGAAGTAGTAGATGAGGAGCGCGATGGCGACGACCGCCCATGTGAATGGATAGCCGAGCGCGACCGACGTCACTGTGTAGACGCGCTGTGTGACAAAATACAAGTAGACCTGCCTGAGGCCGACGAAGGAAACGATGCTGACGAACGTGGCGAAGCGGACATCGCCCGCGCCGCGCAGCGCGCCCGGGAGCACCTGAGTGAAGCAGAGGATGAAGTAGGACGTGGCGTACACGAGCATAAAGTCGTATCCGGTGGTGATAACCTCAGGGTCGGGCGTGAACGCTCGCAGCATGCCCCGCCCGAACAAAAGCGCTACCCCCGCTAGCGCGATTGTGGCCGCGATGCTGATGTAGAGCGAAATCAGTGTGCCTTTGCGCGCGCGGTCTACTTTGTGCGCGCCAAGGTTCTGGCCGACGAACGTGGCAGTCGCGACCGCGAGGGAGGCGGTCGGGAGCTGGATGAACGAGTCGATCTTGCCCGACGCGCTGTTGCCGGCGACGACCGCGGGACCGAGCCCGTTGATGTACGCCTGCACGGCGATGTTGGACACGCTGATGATCGACTGCTGTATCCCCCCGGGCAGCCCGATCTGTATGATTCTAGAAAGCGTTGGCATGTGCAGCCTGATGCGCCGGGGGTCGAGGGCAAAGTCGGTCTGAGAGCGGCACAGCGTGATGATCACGAGCGCGGCCGATATGCCTTGGGACACAACTGTTGACCACGCGACGCCCGCGATGCCCATGTCAAACGCGATCACCGTGACCAGGTTGCCCACGACGTTGACAACCGCCGAAACGGCAAGGAAGTACAGTGGGCGGCGCGAATCGCCCGACGCGGTCAGGATGCCGGTACCCGTGTTATACACCGTAAGCGTGGTCATGCCCGCGAAGAAGATTCTCAGGTACTCAGCCGCTCCTGGGAAAATCTCTTCGGGCGTGGACATCCAACGCAACAGCGTGGGCGTGATGAGCATGCCCGCGACCGAGAGCGCGATTCCCATGATCACCGACAAGAGCACCGCCGTATGCACCGTGTTTTGCAGCCCGCTGCGATCACGCGCGCCCGTGTACTGGGACACCAGCACGCCCGCGCCCATCGACATGCCCACAAAAAAAGCGATGACCATGTTGACGATCGTGCCGGTCGAACCGACCGCCGCGAGCGCGTCCCTGCCAACGTAGTTGCCCACGATGATGGCGTCAATCGCGTTGTACAGCTGCTGAAGCACGCTGCCCAGCATGATGGGAATCGCGAACAGGATGAGCGGCTTGGCGATGCCGCCCTCCGTTAAGTCAATTCTACGCATGTTATCCCCCGAAGCGCGCCGTGCGCGTCCATTCTATTATGGCTGTGTTCGCTGGATGCGTCAAGGGGAACGGGGCGGAGGATGTGTAGCGACACGGCGGTGCGCTGCGGGCGCGAAAACCCGCCGCACTGGAGTTCAGTTCGGCGGGCACGACGTTTGCCTTTGTGGTGCGCAGATGCGTCAGGGATGGTAACAAAGGGGACGGAGGACAGCGAACGAGGTGATGGTAAAAGCTTCGCTGACTTCGTTAAACGATTCCCTGCCACATCATGGATTTTGCGACCTTGAGGAATCCCGCGATGTTGGCTCCCGCGACCAGATTGCCCGCCATGCCGTTTTGCGCGGCTGCATCGTGGATGGTGTGGAAAATGCCGGTCATGATGTCCATGAGTTTCCGGTCGACCTCGTCGAACGTCCACTGCGTCCGCATTGCGTTCTGACTCATCTCAAGCCCGCTAACGGCCACGCCGCCCGCGTTGGCGGCCTTGCCCGGCGCGAACAGCACGCCCGCTTTTTGGAACGCGGCCACACCCTCCGGCATGGTGGGCATGTTGGCGCCTTCCGCGACCGCGATCACGCCGTTTTTCACGAGCGTCTCGGCGGACTGCGCGTCAAGCTCGTTCTGCGTCGCGCACGGGAGCGCGATGTCGCACGGAATGCTCCAAATGCCTCTGCAGCCTTCGATGTACTGCGCGCCCGCCCTTCGTTTGGCGTACTCGCTGATGCGCGCTCGCTCCACTTCTTTGACCTGACGCAGAAGCGCGAGGTCAATGCCCTGCGCGTCATGAACGTACCCTTGCGAATCGCTCGCGGCGATGGGGAGGGCGCCCATCTGCATGGCTTTCGCGATGGCGAACGTCGCGACGTTGCCTGAACCGGAGACCACGACTCTTTTGCCTTCCATGCTTTGGCCCTTCATGCATTTGAGCATCTCGCGAACGAGGTACAAAAGCCCGTAGCCGGTGGCCTCGGGACGGCCAAGTGAGCCGCCGGTCGATATGTCTTTGCCGGTCAAAACGCCTGTGCTCTCGTTGCGGATGCGGCGGTACTGGCCGTACATGTAGCCGATCTCCCGCCCGCCCACGCCGATGTCGCCCGCGGGAACGTCCACGCTCGAGCCGATGTGGCGGCACAGCTCGGTCATCAGGCTTTGGCAAAACCGCATGATCTCCGCGTCGGACTTGCCTTTGGGATCAAAGTCCGCACCGCCTTTGCCGCCGCCCATGGGCAGGCCGGTGAGTGAGTTTTTAAGCGTCTGCTCAAACCCTAAAAACTTGATGACCGACGCGTTGACGGACGGATGAAAGCGCATCCCCCCCTTGTAAGGACCGATGGAAGAGTTGAACTGCACGCGATATCCACGGTTGACCTGCACGCGCCCCGCGTCGTCTACCCAGGGGATGCGGAACTGAACAAAGCGCTCTGGCTCAACCATGCGCTCAAGAACACCGAGCTTTTCGTAATCGGGATTTCGCTCGATGGCAGGTTCCAGCGTTTCAAGCACTTCGGACACCGCCTGCAGAAACTCCGGCTCGCTCGCGTTCCTTCGGCACACTTCACCGTAAACTTTCTGAAGATAGCTGTTCTTGGACTGCATGATGGATCACCTCTTTGTTGGATGGGCCGCGTCGCTCGCGGTATGTGAGATTCACAATAGCATCTCAGCATATGAGACGTCAAGTCAATTTGCAACTACAAATCATAAAACTTTCAAAATAGTTCGTAAAACTCCGAATATTTTGAAAAACACAATGAATGTGAATTACTGAGAAAAGAATCATGCATTAACGCATAACTGCCAGCAAAAAAAGCGCCCGAAATTCATCGGGTGCCCTCAACTCCTTTTGGCTTGTTCGCGCAATGACGCTGCGACTGCTTTGCCGGCTAGTACGCGGGATACGTGCCCATGTTGAACATCTGTGTCGCAAGGCAATAAGGGCACCGACGCGTCTGTATCCATGTGATGGTGTTATTTTCGTAGTTGCGTATGTTGCGTATGTAGGTATCCGTGACAATCTGGGTATATCCGTGCTGTCCGCTTCCCGTCGTTCCGCAATTGTATGATTGGATGACCATACCGCCGCCATGGCCGCCAAAAGTGTGCGCGTGTGTGTCTTCGCCAAAGACGAAAGCCAATGCTTCCGCTTCCGTTGCCGCAGTGTAGACCACCCGGCCATTGATGATCACGTCACTGCCGGTGTTTCTTTCCGTGGCAAGCGCCACCGTTCCGATTTGCAAAAGCATAACAAGGATCAGCGAAAGAAGAGATTTTTTTTATTGTAATTATCTACCAATGTCAATATAGTATTCGTTAATTATTCTCAACTTATTTATTGTATTTGTCTTGTTTTTTTTGTTTTGCGATAGTATGATTAATGTGAGTAAGGGGGGTGAATGAGAGTGAAAGCGATTGTTTCTTTTTCCCTGCTTTTCGCTTTGTTGCTTTGTTTGACGGGTTTTTCCGGCTCCGATTCACTCAGCCCGCAAAAAGGCGAGGTTTACTTTGTCCGCAGCGATGGGCTCTCCGAAGCGAACACAGAGATTTACGTTCACCTGAATGAGGATATGCAGGAGTCCGAGCTTGAGGAACACGTCCGGGACGTATGGACGTTTGCGCAAGGCGGACATCGGCAAAACGGCGGATTGGGTGATTTAACGGTATCCGCGGCAACGGATGAAGTTTTACAGAAATACATCGACGAACTGCTGAAAAACGAAAACGCCAACGATGTCATCAGTCGTTAGCGGCCATCCACAAACGAGGAGCGCGGCAAAGCCGCGCTCCTCGTTTGTGTCCAAGCTCAAAGAGCGTCCGCCAGCTCCTTGAGCGCGTATTGCTTGTCACTGTCTTTTTCGATGCCCTCGCACGCGGTGATGCCCAGCGACCGGTAATTCACGGCCTCTTTTTCCTCGCCCAGTACGGCGTACGCGCGCGCGACCGCTTCATATCCGAATGCGAGATCAAGGCCGGCTACGCCGTTGGTCAGGCACAAGCTCAGCGAACGCTGCGCGTGGAGGAGCGCGGGCGCGCCCATCCTGAGCACGCTGTACACGTGCGACACCTGCCAGTCGCCGCGCGCGTCGTTAACGGGGCTTTTCGCCGTTCTCCACAAAAGGCACGACGTGTGCGCCTTGTGGAGCATGGTGATGTCGTCCTCGCTCGTGCGATCCTTCTTGTCCAGCAGATCCCATGTCTCGTTGAATAGCCTCTTGGCCTCTTGAATGATGTCCATGTGCAAACCTCCTGTAATGAGAATGCGGAAACGCGGCCTTGGGGGCATTTCCCCGTCCCCATACGGAGCGTGGGTGGCGAAGTCAAGAGACGCATCTGCTGGGCGCAAGTCTGGAATGCGCGCGGCCGTCTGATGTCGACCTGTTTAATGTGCGCCCTCAGTACCTGCCCACAGGCGGTTTCACGCTGTCAGGAAGGGGGCACTCATACTTTCCGCCGTTCTGCCGCGCAACGATGCGCTTGGCTTCGGCGATGACGTCGGGGCGCTCCATGGTGCGGACGGCGGAGAGAGCCATGGCCTTGGCGGCCACGATCAACCCCTTGTGCGCGATGCGGCTCCCTGCCTGCCCGGTCATCTGCCAAGTGTGGCCCACGTTACCGATGCACGCGGTGGCGACGCGGAAGTTGAGGGTGGGCGCTGCGTAGGTGACGTCGCCCACATCGGTGGATCCCCCGCTGACGACAGACTTCGCGGGATCGTAGGGATGCACCTGGCTGTCGAGCGGGCGAGCCAGAATGGCTTCAACCTGGTCTTCGCCGAAGAGCGTGGCGACGCTCGCTCGAATGGAGGACATGGTCGTCTCGTTATAGGTGGACAGATACGCGCTGGCGAGCGCGTAGTCCTGTTCGTCCCACACGGGCGCGCCAATTTCGCGCAGACACTCGTCGCCCACGCGCGCGAGCGCGTCATTGGCGATGTAGTCGGAGAAGGCCATGGTCAGCTCGTACTCCATGCGTGTGTCGGTCATGAGCGCCGCGCCGCGCGCCACGTTGACCACGCGCTCGAACAGCTCCTTGCACTGGCTGACCTTGGGGGACCGCACCTCGTACTTAATGAGCGTGTGATCCTGCACCACGTTGGGCGCGACGCCGCCCGCGTCTACGTACGCGTAGTGGATACGCGCTTCGTTGATCGTGTGTTCGCGCAGGTAGTTGCACCCCACGCTCATCAGCTCTGCGGCGTCAAGCGCGCTCCTTCCGAGGTGGGGGGAACCGCCCGCGTGGCTGGTTACGCCGAAAAACTCAAAGTTAGCGCCCATGATGGCGTTGGAGCGGTTGGCGTCCACGCCGTTGACGGTTGCGGGGTGCCATGTGTAGATGAAGTCGGCGTCTTCAAACAAACCCGCGCGTGCCATGAACTGCTTCGCGCCCGCGCCTTCTTCAGCCGCGCAACCGTAATAGACCACTGTGCCGGACTTGTGGTTTTGCACAAGGTATTCCTTGAGCGCGAGCGCCGCGCCCAGCGCGCCCGCCCCAAGCGCGTTGTGGCCGCAGCCGTGGCCAGGGGCACCCTCCGTGATCGGGCATTTAGCGGGGTTGCCCGCCTCCTGACTGAGGATGTCGAGTGCGTCATACTCGCCGAGGAATCCCATGACGGGCTTGCCATCGCCTGAGACAAAGCGGCCCACAAAGGACGTGGGCATCTCCGCCACGCCTTCTTCCACGGTGAAGCCTTCGGATTTAAGCGTGTCGCACAATAGCCGGGCCGACTTAAACTCCGCGTAGGGCAGCTCCGCGTAGCCCCATATCTCGTCGCTGACCGTAAGGATCAGCTTTTCTTTTTCGCGGATGGTCTTCTCAATCTGCTGCAGGTCTGTCATGGCGAGGCCCCTCTCTATTGCTTCAAACAACGCGGACAATGTGGGTGTATGCTTACTGGTGTGGGTCTAAAGATTCCATCACCCAAAAAACATCAACCTTGCTTGAACCTGCGACTCCATCAACGATTGTTTCTTTGTATGTGAACCCTGCTTTTGCATATGCCTTAATGGCTCGCTCGTTCCATGCCGCCACTCTCAATAAAAGTGAACCTTTATGCTGCTTTACGCGACGTATTTCTTCAATGCACTTGTTGACAAACAAATGGCCGTTACCAGTCCCGCATAAAGCGGGGGAAAGCGACCAACCAACCCATAAATCGTCATTATCATACTGGCACGCAACTTGACCAACAATTTCATCATTGCTGATAAGATAGAATTGTTCTATGCCCCAAATTCTTCTGTCAAGCAAATAGCCGTTTTTCTTGTCTTTGAAGCTGTACACTTCATAGGGCTTTGGGTATTCCCATTCGCGAATGATATCAGCCGCTCCCTCATCCATCGGCCTTAGAACACACGATGACATATCCATCGTAACACCACCTGATACACACTCTCCGCGGAAACCCATGCCCGATCGAAAAACCTGTCGTAAATTTTTACAGCACCATGCTCAAAAACTCCACGGTGCGCGGGTTCTTGGCGTTCTGGAACAGCTCTTCCGGCGTGCCCTGCTCGCAAATCATGCCGTCGTCCATGAAGAGCACGCGGTCGCTGACCTCGCGGCAAAAGCCCATCTCGTGGGTGACGATGATGATGGTCATGCCGGACTGCGCGAGCCGCTTGATGACGTCCAGCACCTCGCCCACCATCTCCGGATCGAGCGCGCTAGTGGGCTCGTCAAAAAGGATGACGTCGGGATCCATGGCGAGCGCGCGCACGATGGCGAGGCGCTGCTTTTGCCCGCCGGAGAGGCGGGAGGGGTACTCGTCCTTTTTGTCCAAAAGGCCGACACGCTCCAAGAGCTCGCACGCGCGCTGCCGCGCCTGCTCCTTGGGGATTTTTTTCTCGAGCGTGGGCGCGAGCGTGATGTTCTCAAGCACGGTTAAGTGCGGAAAGACGTTGAAGAGCTGAAACACCATGCCGATTTTCTGGCGGTGCTTGACGACGTTGACCTTGCGATCCGCGAGATCGACGTCCTCAAACAAGACTTTACCGCTGTTGGGGCGCTCGAGCAGGTTGAGGCAGCGAAGGAATGTGCTCTTTCCGCTGCCGGACGGCCCGATGATGGACACGACCTCGCCCTCGCGAATGCTTTCGGTGATGTCTTTTAGAACGTGGAGTTTGCCGAACGACTTGTTCAGATTCTCCACGCGGATGATCTCACGCCCGAGCGCGGCGCGCGCCTTCGGCATTTCTTTAACTGCGCTCACTGCGTTTCAGTCTCCTTTCAAAGAGGTCAAGCGCTTGTGTCAGCACAGTGGTCACGACCAAATAGATGATGCCCACGATGATCAGAGAGGGCAGCGCGAGGAATGTAGCGGACTGCACGGTCTTGTACGACGTCATCAGCTCGTCGACGAAGAAGACGGATGCGAGCGACGCCTGCTTGACCATCATGATGTACTGGTTGCCGAGCGCGGGCAGAATGTTCTTGATGGCCTGCGGCATCACCACGCGCATCATCGTGTGATAGCCGGTCATGCCAAGGCTGGTGGCGGCCTCCGTCTGCCCGATGTCAACGGCTTGTATGCCCGCACGGATGATCTCCGCGACGTAGGAGCTCGCGTTGACGATGAGCGCGACCACGATGGACTGCGTGTCGGTGAGCGCGAATGGCACGACCTTGGGCAGCCAAAGCCAGAAAAAATACAGCTGGAGCAGGATGGGTGTGCCGCGCATCACCCACATGTACACATCGACGAACTTACCCAGCACCCTGAAGCGCGAGAGCTTCATCATCGCGAGCAGCGCGCCGACCACGCTGGCGATGAGCACCGTGATGGCGGAAAGCCACAGCGTCCCAAGCAGCCCGTGATAGAAAACATAGTCATATTTTAGCCAGAGCTGCACGACCGAATCTAGCAAAGGGTTCCCTCCAAGAGGTTATTAGGTCATTTCACGCCGAGCTTCTGCGCGTAGTCGGTGTATTCTTGATACCATTTCTCATATACGCCGTTTTGGAGAACTTCGTCGATGATCTCGTTGACTTTTGCGGTCAGTTCGTCCTCGCCCTTGGTCATCGCGATGCGCGTGCCATCGGTGGATTCGTCCTGAGCAAATCTGAAATCGGGGATCATCATCATCCCGCAGTCCTTGTTCGCCTCAATGAACAGCTCGGCTGTGTTGAACATCGTCGCGCACGCGTCGGCCTTCTTTTCCTGCACCATCAAAAAGCCGTCGGTCGTCGCGGACACGCGCTTGAACTCCTTGAAACCCTTGATCTGATCGTTGACGAACATCTCCTGGAGCGATCCGCTCTGCGCCGCGACCGTCAAGCCGGCGAGTGAATCAGGCCCCGTGATTTTGTCCTTGTCCTCGATGCGGATGAGCAGACCGTGCCCCTTGCTGAGCTTGTTGAAGAAATACCCCTTGGACAGGTTCATGGCTTGCGCGCGATCGGGCTTGTACGCGAGCGCGGAGATCGCCATGTCGTACTTGCCTTCCGCTACGCCCGCAAGCACCGCCGAGAACTCCAGCGGCACTATCTTGGCCTTGACGCCCAGCTTTTCAGCGATATATTTCGCAAGCTCGATGTCCGCGCCGACTACTTGCTCGTCCTTGGGTTTGGTCGGGTCGATGAACTCGTTTGGCGCGAAGTACGGTTCTGTCGCGACTTCGAGCGTGCCCTTCGCCTTGATGGCTTCCAGCCTGTTCTTGGGCTCGGCGGGCTTGCATCCGCTCAGTAACCCTGCAATTGCGACGACCGCGAGAACCCCGGCTAAAACACGAACGAATTTCTTCATTATAAACATACCCCCTTCATGTCATAAGCAGGTTGTATTTTAGCACGCTAATGCGTCAAAGTCAAGCGCGATATGTGGGGGGAGTGACCAAATGCACTGATCAGAGGAAATCGACCAAGCCCAAGGGGAAGAGAGCCTTTCCGCGGATCAGGCGGTAACGGTGCTTGGCCATGCCGAAGCGGTTGTAATCCTCCGTAAACACCGCGATGACAGCGTACAGTGTTTCCATCGTTCGCTGCAAAGCATCGGCTGCGCCGGGCAAGAAGCGGAATGCAGTGCCGCAAGTCCGCGTTCACTCCCTCTACCGTGAAGGTGCCGCTTTTGTCGTGAACGTTTCGTTGATGACGCCCGGGATAGACCACATCCGTATAGCCGCTCCAGCCATCGGTGCAATTCCATGATGCCGCGGGTGCGTTATCCACAATCTGCTGGACGCGTGAGGGTGACTTGTCAAACGCGACGGATAAGCCGGCGATCCGGCGCGGCTGGCGGCTTACCATGGTCAGTACATATCCGTTTTCGCGTGTTTCTGTGCGTGGTATGTGTTCAATGAACCCATATAACACGTCAAGCTCATAGATTTCGGACGAGTGATCCACAATCACGTCGTTTTTTAGTTGCACACGTTTGAAGTGTTCATCCCCACAATTTGCACCACCCCGATCGCTCATGCCAGAGTCGTACATCTTCATTGCCGGTGTTCTGGTCGCTTCGTCATACGCTTGACGCTATGGCTCAGGCGTTACAGTACCTGCAGATATAGGCCTGCGATCCAGACCGATTGTGGCCGGTTTTCATTTGCCCTTCGCTTTAGCCGCATGCAGGGCATCACATTCTTGGGAGCAGGGACCAAGGCTTGAAACGATATCCGTTCTTGCTCACACATTTTCCTTTGGCACGTATGATGACAATGCACCCCCTAGGCATGCGATGAATAGGGCTACGGACGTCTTCATCGCGGAGTCTATTTGGTAGCGTTGCGTTTGATGCGCGGATCGCTAAACCCGGCGCGGCGGGAAACGAAAAGGCTTTGATCTCCTTTGCGCATCTCCGGGACGAGGGGGAGCGGACGCGAAAACGAAAAAATCCGCGGTGCTCAGGAGGTTTTGTTGTGAATCGAAATCATCGTTGTAACAGTACATCGGGGATGAGGTGTATGGTTACATATCAGCAGTGTAAGGGGTGTTACCCCTCTTGTTATCCACGCTCAGGTTGTTGCCGAGCGTCTTGCAGGCCATCCCCACGCCCCACGCCGCCCATGCCTCCCACGCCCCCGCCTGTCTGCCCGCCTCCCGACATTGGCTTCCCGCAGAGCGGCGGCATCCTCTGCGACCTAAATACATTCTACGGCACAGGCACACCGGGCTCAGTGCTGATGCTATGCGTCCGCAGCGGTACGGCAACGGTATTCTGCGGCACCGCAACGGTCAATGTGAACGGTACATGGCAGATCACGATGCCATTTGACCTGTCGGACGGCAGCTACACCGCCACCGCATCGCAAAGCAACGCCGCTTGCGCCAGCACTGGTACGACGGTCGCCTTTACCATCGAATGCGCCTGTCCGCCGCCGGTCATCCTGTCGCCGGTGGATGGTTCTATCAACTGCGGCCTGAACCTGATGAGCGGCACCGCGAGTCCGGGCGCGTTGGTGAACGCCTGCATCTACATGGATACGCCGCAAGGCTGGGACATGATCTATTGCGGAAGCACGACGGCCGACGGCACAGGCTACTGGCAGGTGCCCTTCCCGGGTCTGGACCAGAACGCGCTGTATACCGTCACCGCCAACCAGCAGACTGCGGAGTGCACCAGCGACTTCGCCAGTGCGACGTATACGGAGGATTGCCATAAATGCGTGATACTGACATTCCTTGAGCCGTTTATTGAAGGCGCCGTCTGCCCGCCGGTCACGGAGCTATCGGGTGTAGGCCCGCCCAACGCGCAAGTGCGGCTGGACATTGCCGGGCCGGGCGGATCGTTCAGCGTAACAACGACCACCGACGAATATCACGCTTGGTCGGCCACGATTCCGGCGCAGTCGATCCCCGGCGAATACACGGTCACTGGCACGGTTTTGACGCCGCCCTGCCAGCAAACCGATTCGAGTGGGTTCGAGATCATCGAATGCGTATGACTTTTGTCGCAGGGCAATCGTTTCGCGCGTTGATCCGCAATGAGCCACGCCGCTCCCCGAACCCATATGGCCAACCGCTTGGGCATTAAAAGCGCGATGACACTACCGGATGTGATCGAGCGAGCCGAGACGCAACGTAAAAGCGATGCAACGTTCGATATGGCGCTGGGCTCTAAAAAATGGTCAGAAGACCGCGTTCCTGACGCTTTGTCATTAGGACGCGGTTTGCTTTTGCGCGCGCAAGCGTGCGCCAAGTTTTCGCAAACCGCTAATAAGAAAACGGACATAGAAACTGCGTTGTTAAGAGAAATAACTACGCAGTAGCGAATTGGTATGTGTTTGCTTGCAGTTTGCTTACTTAGCACAAACAAAATTGTTGGTTGACTATACGCTTCGTTCTATCGCTCCTTTCCAAAATAAACGCGCCGTCCCTGGGGCGGATATCGAGTGACGAACGCATTACTGCGAAGGTGAAGCGGTGCGCCGCTGGCCTTGCGGGATGATTTGCGAGCATATCAAATAGCACACCCGCCTGCGCCGCAGGCGGGTGTCGATGTGCTTGCTCGTGATCTCGCAATGGGGCTTGGGGGACGTGTCCGTTGGCATGGGAAAGATGCTGCCCCCGCGTTGCCGCTCCCGTTCCCTATCCGTTTGCGAAACCGTCGGCGTAGTCGAGGACGCGGTCGACGTAGGCACGAACGCGGGTGGAGAGATTGCCGTATTCCGGCGCGTCGGAGGAGGTGACTCCGTGCGCGCGCACGCTGTTGGGTCCGGAGTTGTAGGCGGCGAGTGCGAGCTTGACGTCGCCCGCGAAGCGGTCCAGCATTTTCCGCAAATATGCGGATCCGCCCATGATGTTTTGCTCGGGGTCAAAGACGTCTGTTACGCCCAGCTCTTCAGCGGTGCCGGGCATGAGCTGCATCAAACCCTGCGCGCCTTTGTTGGAAACGATGCCTTCCCGGAAGCTCGACTCAGCTTGTATCACGCCCTTGATGAGTGTGGAGGGCAGGTTAAAGCGTGCGGCGGCCTGCTCGATCACGCCGTCATAGGGCGTCTCAACTTCACGGGCTGCGCTCTCTAGGATGTCGGCGACGACCGGCGTTTCCTGGTCGGGCTCGGTGTCCCGAACCTGCGCGGCAGCAGGGGCAGCAGCGGTTTGCGCGGGAGGCGTGAGCGCTCCGATCTGCTCGATGAGCTTGGTCATGAGCATCATGGACATCATACCGCTCATATCGGAGGATCCCCCAGAAGAGCCGGAGCCGTCCGCCGACCAAGCCGAGGTCATGCTCTGCATGGCCATCATGTTGGCGAGCGTGCTCATCAGGCTCTGGGAATCGCCCGCCTGTGATGCGCCGGAAGCGACGGGGAAGCTGCTCGCGGGCGCGGAGGCAGAAGCCGTGTTCACGGTGACGGCAGGTGTGCTCAGCTTTTCGTCGAGAATCTCGGTGAAACGTTCGCGCGCAGAGCCGATGCTGTCAAGCTTGGATTGATAGAGTGAACGCACATAAGCGGTGCGTTCACTCAGAATCTGCTGAACGTCGGTCATGTCGTCCCTCCTTCGTCTGGGGCCGCCGGTCCGGCGGATGCGGGTTCCTCCGGAAGCGTCGCGGCAGCTTCGGGTTTTGCGGCAGGGTGCCGGACAAGCGCCTTGACCAGAGAAGAAAACCCTTTTAGAGTATGATAACCGAAATAGACGAAAACCGCAAGCTCGAGCGGCACGTCAAAGCGGTCTCCAAGAACGCACAGCGCCGCAGCGAATCCCGCGTTGGCCAACATCCCCGCACAGAACACCCACGGGTCAAATTTGTGGGCTACGCAGGCTCTCGCGCCGCCGATGAGCGCGTTGAGCATCGCAAGCAGGATGATTGCCGAAAGCGCGTTCCCAATGAGCGGAGCGGATAGAATCAAACCTGCAGCCGCGCCGAGAACCAGTCCGATCAGCGCGATGACCAAGCGACTCCCTCCGTTTCGCGTTCTTTAAACCTGATGGTGACGCGCTCGAGCGTCTCCATTTTCGTGAGCAAACCCTGCTCCTCAAGCGCTTTGCCCGGAGAACCTGCGTCGGTCATGAGCGCCGCGCGGAGTTTGCCCGCGTTCCCGATAGCCTGAATCGCGTAAGGCGGCGCGAGCGCGACGCTTCCGATCCAGATTGTCGGGCCTCCGCATTTGACATACGTTTCCTCGCGCAGCGCGACGCCGTTGACCGAGATCGCCTCCGCGCCACCGTTCTTGAGCGCTGAAAATACAGCGAGCATGCTTGCGTCGTGCACAATCCGATCGGTGCCATCAGGCGCGGACGCATCGTTCAGCGTCAGGCGCAGACCCGGCCCTTCGGCGAGTGTGTCCGCGTCTGCGGCAGCGTCGGACAGCAACCGGCCGAGCAGTTCAAGCTCGGCCTTTGTCCGCGAGATGGCCGCTTCGGTCTCATCGCGCCTGAGGATTTCGTCCCGGATGTGTTCCTGCACTGCGCGGGTTCTGTCACGCGCTTCCGCGAGCCTCGTCTCCGAGCTTGCGATGGCGGGGAGCCGCTGCGCGTCCAGATCGGCCGGCATCAAAAGGCTCGCGAGGATCGTAAGCGCGAGCGCTCCTGCGAGCGTGAGCGCGCGCGTCATGGCGTTGCTCCCGCAGGCTTTAAGTATACGGCCTCGCGCGGTGCTTGCGGCGGGATCTCAAGCGAATCGCTCAGCGTGATTTTCATTGAAAACGTTTTTTCGAGCACACTGGCGACCCCGCCCGGCAAGCGCAGCGCTGCGCTCAGCGTCTCACCGTGGCCGATGGCCGCAATCGCATACGGCGAAGCCGTCGGATGCGCGTTGATATTGATGAACGCGCCGGCGACGCGGATCTCGGTCATCGCCCCGATGCGCTGCCCGTTGACCGATACGGCCTCCGCGCCCGCCGCGCGCAGCTCGTTGACCAGCATAAGCAGGTTGTCCGCGTCGGTCGCGCGCACCGCCGCGTCACCGGAGAGCAGCGGCTCCAGCAGGACGGTGATGCCCGGGCCGGTCGCAGCGCGCAATCCCGCGCTCGTGGCTAGCGCGTCGGCCTCGTTGCGCAAACGGTCCGCGCGCGCATTCATCTCATTTTGGCGGATGAGCGCGTCGCTTACAAGCGCTGTCTGCTCGGATAGCCGCGCCTCGAGCGCCATCCGCTCTGAGGAAGCGCGCGCAATCTCTTTCTCCAGCGCCGTGATCCGCTCCTCGGACGCGCTCCCGCCCGCTTCACGCACCCGCGTGAACTGCTGCGCGCCCACGATCCCCGCAAAGAAGCACAACAAAAACATGGCGCAGTTAACCGCCATGATTGTCTTGCTTATGCCCTTAAGTCTGGCCATCATCATATGTACATCATTCCCAATTGCGCGCGCGATTAGTACGGAAGGAGCGGAAATGCTTATGTTCAGCGCCTCGGCGTGGCCGAGGGTCTCGGTGTGGCCGAGGGTCTTGGCGTGGCGGAAGGCTTGGGCGTTGGGGTGGGGGGCGTATCGGGGAGAAAATCTGCGGATTTATCAGGTGAGCGCAGGTCGAGTACGCCCATGGTGTAGCCCGAGGCGAGCAGGTCGGGGATGACGCCGCGAATCCACTGCACCTGCTTGCGGATGTCTTTGGCCGCGCCCAGCCGGACGTTGATGCCTGAGGGCGTGATCAGGCGCACCTCGCTGAGATCCGCGACGCTGATCTCCGAGGCGAAAGACACCGCGTTTTGGTACACCAGCTCGCCAAGGACGGTGTTCATCAGCTCAATCTGATGCGGGATGGTGGACGTCAGCGGCTTGCCGACCTCGAAATCCTCCACCGAAACGCCGCTGACGACAGGGTAGCGTGAATCGCCCATGTTCTGCATGACCTCGAGCACCACGCTGTTTTCGTCGATGACGATGAGCGCTCCAAGCCAATGGATGATTGCAGCGGGTTCGCGCTCGTCAATTTGGATTTCAAGCGAATCGGGGTATACGCGCTTGACGGACTTGACCTCGATGTATGGATTCTTCTTGAGAGACTCGGTCGCCTTGTTCGTGTCGATGCGGAAAATGGATTGGTTCATGATCAGACCGCTCATATTAAAAACCTCGTCCGGCGTCAGCGTGCTCGCGCCGGAGACGTAGACGGTCTTGAGGGTAAACGCATCAAGCCCCAGCACGACTACGGCCACAAGGGACAAAACAATGGTCAGGACGATCAATGGCATACGCCGGCCCACGACGGCACCCCCCGAGGAGTCGAGAAACTCCATATCAGGATGCTTATTCGCGCCCGTGCGCGCAAAATCCTGTTTTTCACCAAAGATCGTCGCGCAGGCGTATTACCCGCTGCCGAGCAAGCGCTTTTCCCGGCGCGCGGTGACAGCCGGCGTGCTTTACCGCGCGAGGGCGGGCGGCTAAGGCCGAAAGCTAACGCTGTTTGTCGGCGACGTAAGAGCCTGCGCGCCGCTGCTCCGGCCGGTTTGTCGGCCGCTTAAACCGCCCTCGCAGGTCGTTTCTCACGCACCCCCGCTCACGCGTCGTATGCTCGCCCCGATGGAGGTCAGCTGCGCCTCGAGCGCGTCGTAGCCGCGGTCGATCAGGTGTATGTTATCAACGACGGTCGTGCCCTCGGCGGCAAGCCCCGCGATAACGAGGGCCGCGCCGCACCGAAGATCGCGCGAGCACACGCGCGTTCCGATCAGGCGCGTAACGCCGCGGATGACGCACGTCCTGTCCTGAACCAGGATGTCCGCGCCCATGCGCAACAGCTCGGGAACATGCCCGAAGCGGTTCTCGAAGACGTTTTCCACGATGACGCTCGTGCCTTGCGCGACCGTCGCCACGGCTGTGGCTTGCGCCTGCATGTCGGTCGGATATCCGGGGTGCGGGCAGGTCTCGACGACGTTGAAGGCTTTGAGCCGCGCAGGCGCCACGAGCCGCACGCCCTCGGAGGAAGCGGTCACATCGCAGCCCATCTCGCGGTACTTGGCGATGATCGCCGACATGTCGGAGGGACGCGCGTCGCTCACCAGCACATCTCCGCCTGTGACGGCCGCGGCTCCCAGCAGCGTTCCCGCGACGATCCGGTCGGGCATGGGGCTGTAGCACACGCCGTGGAGTGCTTTGACGCCTTCAATTTCGATGATTCCTGTGCCTGCGCCGCTGACGCGTGCGCCCATCGCACGCAGGAAGTTCGCCAGATCGCAAATTTCCGGCTCCTGCGCAGCGTTGTGGATGTGCGTCGTACCCTCGGCGAGGACAGCGGCCATCATCACGTTCTCCGTAGCGCCCACGCTCGGGTAATCAAGATGAAAGTTCGCGCCGGTGAGTTTTCCCGAGCAATAAATGAAACCATCGCGTTCCTCAATTGAAGCGCCAAGCGCGCGCAGGCCTTTGAGGTGCAGATCGATCGGCCGAAGACCGATCTCGCACCCGCCCGGATAAGTCACTGTTGCTCGTCCAAAACGCGCGAGAATCGGGCCGAGCATGAATATGGATGATCTGAGTTCCTTTGCGAGCTTCTCGGGCATTTCGTGTTCGCTCGCGTCGCGCGGATCTATGATGATGTCCCGGCCGTCCCATTCAACAGCGCATCCCAGATTATGTAGAATGGCCAGCATGTTGTCGATGTCGGACAACCGGCTTGAGCTTACGAGCCTGACCGGGCTTTGTGGAAGTATCGACGCCGCCAACAGGGGGAGAACCGCGTTCTTGGCCGCCCCCGCGAGCGTAACGCCCTCCAGCCTTCGGCCGCCTTCGATCCAAAAGTGATCCATGACGCCACCTCCGTGTGAGCACTGCCATCAAGTGCATTATCATGGTATGCCCCCTGCAAAAGCTGGTGCTTGACCTGAAAAAACAGGTGGAGGAAACACGCATATGGCGCACCATGAGCATCATGTCGTCAAAGCCCGGTCGACACACGGCCGCCCGGGCTTAAGCGATTTGTCCCCCTGCTGACACTCGGCGGAGCAACCGCCGTAGCGGGCGTTCCATTAAGTGCTTATGTCCACTCCTGAAAATGAGCACCGGGGGCCGTTCCGCGTATTTTCCGCTTCCCCGCCTGCCTACGGTCTGCCCCGCGTTGTCCTCTCCGGAGCAGGGCCGAGGTCGGGCATGCCGGACCGCACGCCCCCGAATCCGGCGGGGTTTGGGCCGGAGAAGCCGGATCCGACGCTGACGGGGCGGAGGCTTTGCCTCTGACCGTTGTTGTCCACCATGTAAAAACCGATGAGCGCCGATGTGTCCATGTCGCGGTACTCGGCGATGACGCGGCTTAAGTCCTCGGGCTTGAAGCGTATGGACAGCCCGCAGCCCACCGCGATCTCCCTTGGCGTGGAAATGATGCTGCAGGTGATGCCCTTGCGCTTGAGCTGCGTCTCCATGCGCAGGACCTGCTGCCGTGACCTGAAGGCCACCAGTCCGTATGTTTCGTGCATGTCAATGCCTCCTGCGCGCATGCGCGCATGGTGAACTGTCCGGCATGAGCGATCATCGCCGGCAATATACTGTACTGAAACGCGGTCCAAAACGTGAGGAGGCAGACGAGATGATTTATCTGGACAACGCCGCGACGAGTTTTCCCAAGCCACGCGAGGTCGCGGACGCTGTCGCAGGGACAATCACCCGCATGGGGGCCAACCCGGGCCGCTCCGGGCATAAGCTCTCGCTGGGCGCAGCGCGCGTTGTCATTGCCGCGAGAGAACAGCTCGCCGAGCTTTTCGGGGTGGACGACCCCTTCCGCTTCGTGTTCGCGCTCAACTGCACAGACGCGCTCAACCTCGCCATCAAGGGGTGCCTCTATCCCGGGGATCACGTGGTGACGACAGCGCTTGAGCACAACTCCGTGCTCCGCCCTCTCAAGAGCATGGAGCGGCGCGGGATGATCCGTTTGACGATCCTGCGCCCCGGACTTGACGGCGTGGTGCCGCTCAAGGAGTACGAGGAAAACGTGCGCGCGGGCACGCGGCTGGTGGTGTCCACCCACGCGTCCAATCTCACGGGAGCGATTCAGCCGGTCGAGGGCATCGGGCGCGTCTGCCGCAAGGTCGGTTCGCTCTTCCTCGTCGACGCGGCGCAGAGCGCGGGCATTCTCCCCATTGACGCCGCTGCGGTCGGCGCGGACATGCTCGCGTTCCCCGGCCACAAAGGGCTGTACGGCCCTACGGGGACGGGCGCGCTCTATATCCGACCCGGACTGTTTCTAAACACGCTGCGCGAAGGCGGTACCGGCTCCTCCAGCGACTCGTGGTTTCAGCCATCTGAGATGCCAGAGCGGTATGAGTCGGGCACTGTCAATACGTGCGGCCTCGCGGGCCTTTTCGTCGGAGCGCGCTTCGTCCGCCGCCATTTCGATGAGATCGAAGCACGAGAGCGCGCGTTGTCCGATGTGCTGTACCGCGGCATCGCCTCCATTCCGGGTGTGCGGATGATCTCCCCGCCCAACAACCGCGTGGGGGTTGTCGCGTTCAACATCAGGGGAGAACAAAGCGGACATGTCGCCGACCGCCTCGACGATGCCGACTTCGCCGTGCGCGCGGGCCTGCACTGCGCGCCGGCCGCTCACAGGTTCTACGGCACGCTCGAGCAAGGCGCCGTGCGCGCGTCCGTGGGATTCTACAACACGATGGAGCATGTGGAGCGCTTTTGCGATGAAGTCGCGCGGATCTCAAGGGATCAAGAGGGCGCGGCGGTGCGATGAAGGCCATGTCGTCTACAGGACGTGGACGCGCATCACCGCAAAAAGGCCGCTACCCATCAAGCGGCCGCGCGGTTGGTATGGAGTTGTACCGCCGTGGTGGGAACATCCCACTGTTCCCTAAGTAAGCGATGAACAAGTCGGGGTGATGTGGCACGCCGACTTGTTCATCGGACTAACCGGTTGCGTTCCATGTGCGGAACAGCCCCAAGTGGAACGCCGCGTTCACGTTCAAAGAACTGCAGGTTCTTTGAGAATCTTCGGAGCGGGACGACAGGACGAGTGCCGAATAAATCATCGCTTACCTAAACATAGGACGCTGTTCAGGAGGCCTTCGGTACGCGATTCGTACTCGTTTCGTCAAGACAGCTATTGGTCGTTTCGGCGGTTGCTCAGTACCGGCACCGCGTCTGGATGAGTTCCATGATCAGACGCATGCTGGAGAGCAGGGAGCCGTTGTTGATGGAGCCGGCGGTGGAGAAAAGCACACCTTTGCCGGTGACCTTGGCCATCTCAAAATCGCGGATGACTTCGGCCGTGATCTGCGCCTCGTCGTTGCGCATGAAAGTGAAGGGTGCGATGCAGCCGTGGATGCACGCGCGCGGCATGTGCTTCCGGATCTCGTCCACCAGAACGGTGGGCCCGAAGTTGACGCCGTTCACCCCGGTCTTGGCGAGCAGGGGGAGCAGGTGCGCCATCGCGCTGTCGGAGTGTTGGTAGCGCGAGTCGCCGGCATCAGGGCAGAAGCGGTCGTAGACGGCTTTGAGTACGGGATAGCCGTACTTTTCGTACATCTCGGGGGTCATCAGGCAGCAGTTGTCGTCGGCGAAGGAAAAACCATGGGGCGCGGTTTCGCGTGTAAAGCCCGCCTCTTCGTCCATGATTTCGGCGATCTTGATGGTCACGTCGGTCACGGACGCGGTGAAGCGTTCGGCGAGCTCGGGCGCGTCAACGCCGAGGAAAATGTAATCTTCTACACCGTAAATCGAGCACATCAGCGTGATCGGCCCGCGAATGTGGCGCGCGCGCATGGGCTTGACGCCGTACGTTTCAAATAGCCGCTTCTTCTCGGATTCCCAGTTGGGGGGCAAAAGGAAGGAACGCAGGTCGAGCTTGTCCACGATGTCGAGCTGTTTCTCAAGCGCTTCGGGCGTGCGGATGGAGGACTCCAGCCACTCGGAATCGTTCGCCCAGATGTACTGCCCGCCGAAAACTTCGCCGATGCGCTTGACGGACGGGAAACGTGCGCTCTCCTCGGGAAAGGTTTCACGCAGAAGACGCCTGCCCACGACCTGCTCGGCTTTGTCGTTGTAGCGTTTGTTCAGGTCGATGCGGACGTCGCGCGGGGTGTGCCCCCACGGCTTGCCTTCGACGCCCAGTTCGGCGAATACGCACTCGTCGCTCATGCGGATGCCAAGCGCCATCTGAGGCGCGCCCTCGAAGAAGCAATTGTCTTTTCGGGCGATTTCATCGTCTTTCCAGAAGCGGTCCAGATCTGCTTTGGTCATGGTGATTCCTCCACTCATTATTGCCTGATGTTGATTAGAACGCGCCCGCCGCTCGCTCCCGAGCGGGCGAGGTCGAAGGCTTCGCGCGCGTTGTCCAAGGCGAAGCGCGAGCCGATCAGTTTTACGGGCAGTGGGAGACGGCCGGACTGTGCCATCTCGGTCGCGAGCACCCATTCGCGGCCTGGAAATGGCGCGCTGTAGCTCATCCACGATCCGGTCAGCAAAAACTCGCGGCGGTTCATCAGCTCGAATGTCTTGGCGGTGAAAGACACATCGCGCGGTGAAGTGCCGATGAAGCCCACGCGCGAATGCCGCCCGGCCAGTGTGAAGCAAAGGTTCATGGCCGCCGGAGCGCCCGCCGTCTCAAGCACCATGCCGTAGCCGCGGCCGTTTGTCACGCGAAGCGCGTCGTCTAAGCCATGAGTTGCGGAAAACACCGCGTCAGCGCCCATCTCGCGCGCGAGAATCAGCCTCTCGGGGGAGATGTCGAACATGACCACCCGCCGCGCGCCCAGCAGCTTTGCCCAGAGGAGCGTAAGCAGCCCGATAGTTCCCGCGCCCACAATCGCCGTGTCGTGCCCGCCTTCAAATCCCGCCTGCAAAAGGCCGTGAAGCGCGACGGTGGAAGGCTCGGTCAGCGCTGCGAGATCGAACGGGAGATCACCGCAGCATACCGCATTGACCTCGGGCATGACAACGCACTCCGCCATCGCACCCTGCACGCGCGAGCCGATGAATGAATAATTCGCGCACTGCGCCGGGTGTCCCTGCATGCAGTCCTCACAGCGGTGGCAGGGGAGAAGGGGCGCGCACGCAACGCGCTCACCCAAGCGCGACGCGGGAACGCCTTGACCAACTTCGTCGATCGTGCCGGAAAACTCATGCCCGAGCACGATCGGGTATTTGTGCGCGCCGTTCGCGAACACGCGCGGTATGTCGGAACCGCACACGCCGCAGTACGCGACGCGTACACGCACTTCACCCGCGCCCGCGTGGACTTCGGGCATTATTTGGATTTCGACCGTATTGGGCGCGGTCAATACCGCTGCTCTCATGAGTCAACCCCCTCGTGCATGATGGGCGCAAGCGCACGGTAGAGCGCGAGATAGCGCTGGTAACCTCGCGCATAAATCGTCCTGTTATCGGGATTCGGCTCGTACCGCTCGCTCAGGCGCGCACCAGCGCTCGCTTCGGAGAAGTCCCCATAGACGCCCGTGCCCACGCCCGCAAGAATCGCGGCACCCAGCGACGTCGCATCCTCGGAAAGCGCGACCTCCATGGTCTTGCCTGTGATGTCGGCTTTGATTTGCATGGTGACCGCGCTGCGGGATGAACCGCCCGTGCTGCGCAGCGTGCCGATGGCCACGCCCGCGGCGCGCGCGGTCTCGAGGTTGTGGTGAAGCGAGCAGGCGACGCCTTCGAGGATGGCGCGCCACAGCGTCCCTGAATCCGTGGCGTATGTCATGCCGAAGAACACGCCGCGCGCGTTGGGATCCCACAGCGGTGAGCGCTCGCCCGAGAGATAGGGCAGGAACGTGACGCCCCCCGCGCCTGCGGCTGTGCGCGCGGCTTTCTGATCCAGCTCGGAATAGCTCTCCTTGAACAGGGACTGCCCCCAGCGCATCGCGCCCGCGCCGCCCACAGTGCCGCCTTGCAAGAGCCACAGCCCCGGGACGACGTGCGCGGACAGGATGAGCGCAGGGTGCGCCTTGGGCGAGTCCAAACACGCGGAAAAGCCCCCCGCCTGTCCGCCTTGTTCTTGGGTTTGCCCGGCATGAACTACGCCCACGCCCAGCGTACCGCACGCGGCGTCCAGCCCGCCCGCGACCACCGGCGTGCCCTCGGGGAGGCCTGTCACGCGCGCCGCGTCGGCGGTCACGCGCCCGACGACATCGCTTGAGTTGTACAGAGGCGGAAGCTTTTCGAGCGGAAGGCCCAGCTCGCGCGCCATCTCATTGTCGTATTCACCGCGCGACATATTGTAGCACGCCCAGCCGTACCCGAGGGAGCGGTCGGCGGAGGGCACGCCCGTGAGCCTGAGCGCGATGAAGCTGTTCGACTGCATCATCCAGCGCGCGCTTTGATACACGCCAGGCGCGTGCTTCTTCATCCAGAGCGCTTTGGGACCGCTGTGTCCCGGCGCGGCGCGGTTGCCCGCGAGCGGGAAAAGATTGCCGCCGCCCGCGCGGTTGATCGCCTCCGCTTCCATGGACGCGCGCGTGTCTAGCCAGATCGGTGTCCGCGCAAGCGGCACGCCCTTTGCGTCGACAGGCACACATGCCCAACTCTGCCCGGCGATGCCAATCCCGCGTACGCCGCTCGCGGGGATGTCCGACGTCACGGCGCTCAGAGCTTTGTACGTACCTGCCAGCCAGTCGTTCGCGTCCTGCTCCGCCCAACCGGGTCTGGGCGCGTGCACTGCGTGAGGTACGTCCGCGCGCGCGAGCACGCGCCGCGTAAGCGCGTCAAACGCGGCGGCTTTGACCGAGGATGTGCCGATATCCACACCGATGAGGATGCTCAAAGCGCGCCACTTCCTTACGCCCCCCATCATACAGAATAAATGCACGCATTTCAATTGTCTCAGGTGGGCGATTGTGATAAACTGTGAGAAGAGACATAAGGAGATAGTCATGAAGTCATTTGATCACGTTCCGCTTGGGACGAGCAGTCCCGTTGAGTCGCTCAGAGGTGAGATCGACCGCCTGACCGTCCTTCGCGACATCACGCTTGAGCCGCCGCTCGTCGCGCTCATCGGGCTGATGGAGGAACTGCTCGCAGAGGATTGGCAGGCGTACAACGTCTGCTGGTCGTACCATGAGTTTGTCAGCGCCATATTGCACGCGGGCGCTCCTTGCGTCTTGCATGATCCGTGGCGCGATTACCTTTTGTACGTAGCGCTTGAGCGCGATCACCTGTTTTCGTTGCGGTCCTGCGCCGGTACGGCTGACAAACCGCTCCTCGCGGCGTTCGCGGGCGATTTGCGCGTGCTGCAGCAGCTTTACCTGCTCGACGACGGCATGATCCGCTCCTGGTGCCGCCAGATCACGCACACCGACAGCGAATGGGTGGGTTGGGCAGGCGAAGGCGCGCCGGATTACGGCGCGGGGCAGTTGGCTCAAATGCGTTGCCGCGTCAACCTCTCCGAGGATTGGGGACAGCTCGCGCCCGCGCTCCACGATTTTTTCAGGAATGAGGGCAGCGGGATTGCGCTTGCGGCGCGCAGGCTGTACTGGGACGGAAGCGAGCTGACCGCGTACCCCTATGCGTCCGGCCAAATGAAGGAAAAACCGTTTCCCGCGCATGAGGCGGGCGCGCACATACTCATCAAAGGAGATCCTGCCGACATCAAGCGCGAGTTGCTCTCCCGCGTTTTACCGGAAAATGCGTCGCTTGTTATGGCGTCCCCTGCAGCGCTGGACTATGTTCTCTTGTGGAAACACATTGCGGGTTTGCCTCGTCAATTTCATGTGTGCTTCGACGCGCGGGAAGGGGAAGCGTGCCCCGCGCCGCTTTTGACCGCGCTGCCTCAGAATGTTCGGCTTTGCGCTGTTCTGCCGCGCGGGTTGGGCGCGCCGTCGTGGGCCGTCACTTTTGAACACATGGATCTGGAGGGATAGCCGTGGAACGCTTGAAGGGCAAACACATCATTTTAACGGGCGGCGCGCAGGGATTGGGCGAGGCGCTCGCCGCGCGTTTGTGCGCGGAAGGCGCGCGCGTGCTCATCGCCGACATTAACGCGGAGGGCGCGGCCAAGACCGCTTCGGCGCTTCCCGGCTGCGCCTTCTGCAAGGTTGACGTTACACGCTATGAGGATTGTCAGGCCATGGTCGACACCGCCATCGCCGCATTCGGGCGCGTGGACGCGCTCGTCGCAAATGCCGCCATCTTGATATCCGGCCCCATCGCGGACCTGACGCCCGAGCAGTTCATGAAGGTGGTGGGCGTCAACCTGGGCGGCTTTTACAACACTGCGAAGGCGGTCGTCCCCGCACTGCGAGCGGCGGGGGGGGGCGCGATTGTGCAGATCAACTCCAAGTCCGGCAAGAAGGGTTCGGCGAAAAACAGTGCGTACGCGGCGTCCAAGTTTGGCGGCGTGGGCCTGACGCAGAGCCTCGCGCTTGAGCTGGCGGAGGAGAATATCCGCGTCAACGCCATCTGCCCGGGCAACCTGCTCGATTCTCCGCTCTGGGTGAACAGCCTGTACGAGCAGTATGCGCGCAACCAGGGCATCACCAAGGAGCAAGTCCGCCAGAAGTACATCGACCAAGTGCCCATGAAGCGCGGTTGCACATATGAGGATGTCGCCAACGCGCTTGTCTTCATGCTTTCCTCCGAGTCCTCCTACATGACCGGCCAGGCCATCAACGTCACCGGCGGTCAGCAGATGTAGAGGAGCGGTGTACGCCTGATAAAGACACTAGGTAAGCGATAATTGAAACGGCACCCGTCCTATCGTCCTGTTCCGGAGATGCTTAAAAAACCCGCAGGTTCTTTGAACGTGGCCGCGGAGTTCCATGTGGGGCTTCGCCGCAAATGGAACACAACCGGTTAGTCCGATGAATAAATCGGCGTGCCGCAGCACCCCGACTTGTTCATCGTTGACCTAGTTGCGCTCACGGCGCTTTCTCTTTTTGTGTGTTAATCCAGTCATGTCAGTTGGTGTAAAGTATGTATCATTCGAAGAACCCGGTGGATGTACCGCCTGTCGACGTAAACCCGGAGGGAACGGCGCGGCGTAAGCGCGTCGTTCGCCGACTTTTGCTCACGTCGGGCACGCTGATGATCGCGGCGCTGGTCATCGCGGGAATATCTCTTGCCGAGCCGGCGTTCGGGCTGGGCGCGTACATCAGTTTGTACGCGACGCCCTTTCCTTCGCCCGCATATCGTGAATATGCACTTCCGTCAAAGCCGGTCACGCCGACGCCCGCACCGGTGGGCAGCCCTGTTCCGTCATCGACGGCGACTGTCACGCCCGCGTTTACGCCTTCGCCGACGCCGGAGCCGACGATTGAACCCACGCCCACTGTGTCGCCGATACCCATCCCCACGCGCACCTATGGAGACAGGACGTGCTACCTGACGTTCGATGACGGCCCATCCAAGCTGACATCCCAGATACTGGACACGCTGCGCGACAAGGGTGTGCGCGCCACGTTCTTTGTCATCGGGGTCAACATTGACGGGCGCGAGAGCGTTTTGCGGCGCGCGCGCGACGAGGGGCACATCATCGTCAACCACTCAAACACACACAACGCGGAAGTGATCTACGCGTCCGAGGAAAACCTGCTGGCGGACATCGCCGCTTGCAACGCGCGCATCACCGAGGCGCTGGGTTCGCCGCCGCCGCCGATTTTCCGTTTCCCGAGGGGCTCGTCGAATGTCGCCGCGAGGCCCTATCACGATGCGGTCAAGGCTGCCGGCTACGCTTATTTCGATTGGAACGTGCTCAACGGCGACGCTGAGGGCACGGGCAAAAAAACGGAAGAAGAGCTGCTCGAACGCCTCATGTCGACGCAGGATGCCGTGAGCAAGAAAAAAGAGATCATTGTGCTTATGCACGATACGGGATCTAAGATCAACACGGCCAACACGCTCTCCCGTGCGATCGATTTTTTAATGGCGCAGGGATACGCTTTTGAAACGCTGGACAAGAAGCTTGCCGGAGCGGTGAACGCCGTGACACCCCCACCCACCATACCTGCGTTTGTGACGCCCCCTGCGGTAGTTGGGACGGAAGCGCCTCCGGTGGTGTTCGCGCCATAACCGAAAAACAGGCGCGGTGCATCCGCGCCTCAGCGTGATGACAAACCCATCGCTGACGCTCCGGGTTCGTCATCAGAGCCAATCGGAAGCGTGAGATTTGGCGCGCATGTCGTCAAACCTCACGCCGCGTTTTGCTTAAAGAACCCGCGGGTTCTTGTGGATCTCCGGAGCAAGCACGATGGAGCCGGTATCTGGCTTTGTCGGCAAGCTGAGGCGCGGTGCATCCGCGCCTCAGCCCGCCGAAAAGAGTCGGCGGGCTGAATTTTTCATGGAGACCAAAAGGGGAAGGGAGCGCCGCGTCGAATGTCTGCCCGTATGGCTGAAAGACCCGGCATGCGAGCAGATCGAAAACCGTGATTGCCCTTGACTTCGGCAATCCCATGAGGACCATCTGGAACAGCATTCCGGGATCAATGGTCGGTCGACCGTTAACCGCGCAGTACAGCGGCTCGCATAATCGGCGGATGAAACTGAAATCAACGCTCCGGTCGATATGACACAGGAGATGATTCTCCGGTATCAGCTGTTCCAGGATCACGATCTAACCGTGCTTTTGGTTGCACTAATTAACCCAGCCCGCCGACACGTTTGTCGGCGGGCTGGGGCGCGGCGCATTCGCGCCTGTTTTGATTCCGGGACGGGCTCATTTCACTTGCGCGTCCGATGTGACAGCCTGGTACAGGCGGTAGCCGCCTGCGAGGTTGAAGCATTCAAAGCCGGCGTGTGAAAGGATGCGGCACGCGAGATAGCTCCGAAAGCCGCTCTGACAATTGATATAATGCGGTTTTCGGGCATCAAGCTCGCCCATGCGAACGCGCAGCTCGTCAATCGGGATGTTGAGCGCGCCCCTGATGTGTCCGCGCCCAAACTCACCGGGCGTTCGCACATCCAGCAAGACCGCGTTTTTGTCCTCGTGAAGCGCGGTGACGTCATGCCAGTGGAACTGTTTCACAACCCCCGTGAGCACGTTCTGCGCGGCAAACCCCGCGATATTGACAGGATCCTTGGCGGATGAAAACGAGGGAGCGTAACACAGCTCGAGTTCCGCCAGATCATCCATCGTCATGCGCGCGCGAATTGCCGTAGCCAACACGTCGAGGCGCTTGTCCACGCCATCAAAGCCCACGATCTGCGCGCCGAGCAAGCGGCCGCTGGGTTTTTCAAACACGCATTTCACACTCATCATGGTGGCGCCCGGGTAGTACGACGCGTGGGATGAAGAGTGTGTGTACACTTTTTCGCAGTCGATGCCCGCTCCTCGAGCCGCGCTCTCGGACAGGCCGGTCGCGCCCACGGTCATCTCCATGAATTTCAGGATCGCGGAGCCTTGTGTGCCCTTGTATTCGACCGTGCGACCGCAGATCGCGTCAGCCGCGAGCCGCCCCTGGCGGTTGGCAGGCCCTGCGAGCGGTATGCAGGCCGGCTCGCCTGTGACGAAATTGAAGGTTTCCACCGCGTCGCCCACTGCGTATATGGCCGCATCCGAAGTGCGCATGCGCGCGTCCACGCGGATCGCGCCTTTTTCGTTGGTCTCAAGCCCGGCTTCGCGAGCGATGCGTGTGTCGGGGCGCACCCCCGCTGCGAGGATGACCAGATCGGCCGGGAGGTCGCCCGCCGTCGTGCGGACCATCAAGCTGTTTGTGGTTGGTTTAATTTCGAGAACCGCCGTGCACAAGTGGAGCGTTACGCCCTTGGCGCGCAGATAATGGTGAACGTCGGCCGCAACATCTGAGTCGAGGGGGGCGACGACGTGTGAAGCCATCTCGGCGATGGTTACACCGATGCCCAGCGCCAACAGGTTCTCCGCCATCTCAAGACCGATGTACCCGCCGCCAACCACCACCGCGCGCTTGGGTCGCAGCTCATCGACGGCGCTTCGTATCGCCAGCGTGTCGGGGATGTTCCGAAGCGTGAACACGCGCTCGTCTTCGATTCCGGGCAGGGGCGGCTTGATCGGGACTGCGCCTGGGGAGAGGATGAGCGCGTCATAGCTTTCGTCGTAGGTCGTCCTGTCCGAAAGGTTCAGCACACGAACCATTTTTGCCGCGCGGTCGATGGCGACCGCTTCGCTCCGCACGCGCACGTCGATGTTGAAACGCCGCTTGAGGCTGTTCGGCGTTTGAAGAACCAGATCGGATTCGTCCTCAATTGCGCCTCCGATATGGTAAGGGAGGCCACAGTTGGCGAATGAAACGAACGCGCCGCGCTCAAGCATCACGATTTCCGCGCCCTCGTCCAAGCGGCGAAGCCGAGTTGCCGCTGATGCGCCGCCTGCGACCCCGCCAATGATGACCACTTTCAAGCTGCCAACCTCCTGACCGGGAATCCGCGTTACCCGCAGCGCTCCATCAGCTCAAAGCACATGCGCGCGTTGTGATACGGACATTTCCAGCCCGTGATCTTGGGACGGCTGGGCGTGTCCTCGTCTTTGGCGAGCATGAACCACTCGCCGTATTCATGGTCGATGAAGCGCTCGCGGATGTACGCGATGACGCCGGAACAAGCGTTCAGGAACGCCGGATCACCACTTAAATGGTAGGCGTTGAAAAAACCGACCGCTGCCTCCGCCTGCTGCCACCACGCGCGCACGCCGTTGTGCTCTCCGGTGAGGGCTTCGCGTTCGTCGAGCAAGCCGCCATCCGCCGCGACGCCGCCCTCCAGCACCGCCCGCGCCATGGAAAGGCTGATGCCGCGCACGCGCGCCTCAATTTCAGAACCAAGTTCACGCGCCGTTTCGTAGAGCAGCCAGCTTCCCTCGATGTCATGCCCGTAGGAGATGAGGCTGTCGACCTGACGCCAGCGTTCATCGAAGAAAACACCAAACCGGTGGTCGGTTCTGAGCACGCGGGCGGTCATCATGTTGAGCATCCGTTCAACGGCGGCCCGAACGCGCGCCGTGGGTCTGACGCGCAGATAGTTGGTATAGGCCTCGATCAGGTGGAGGGACGTGTTCATGGTGAACGCCGCTCTGTGCGGGTTCACGGGGGATAGCGCCGTGGATGCGTCCAAGCGCCAGTCGCGCGTGAGTCCCTCGTAAAAGCCATCCTTGTCAGGCTGATATACGCGCGTTTCCAGGGTGTCAAACTGTCGGTCGGCCATGTCGAGCGCGTCTGCGTCACCCGTCGCGCGCACGTACTCGCTGAGCGCGTAGAGCGTGAATGCCTGGCCGTATGTCTGCTTATTGTCCTCAAGGGTATGCCCGTCAGCGGCAATCACCCAGTACGCGCCGCCGTGCGCCTCGTCCCAAAACGCCCTGCGAAAGTATTGATAAAAGTAGGCTGCCGCGTCGCGATAGGACTTGTCGCCGTACACGCGGGACGCGGCCGAGTACGTCCACACCAGCCGCGAACCCAGCACCAAGTGGCGGTCAGCGTCCGTGTTGGGAACGCCTCGCCTGTCCGCCTCGCCATGAAACCCGCCCGTTTTCGGATCGATCACATGCTCAAGCCACCAGTCTAGAATGCTCCTGCCCTCATCGCGCGCGAACGCGTGGATGTCACCGGCGGTCATGAAAACCCCTTCTTCCGCAGTGCTTTTCGCCTATACCAGCATTGCGCCTCCGTCCATGCGCAGCCCAGCGCCGCTGATGTGCTCTGCGCGCGGGCTGGCGAGGCAGCAGACCATGTATCCGAGGTCGCCGGGCAGACCGGTGCGCCCCATGGGTACGCGGCGGTACTCGCGCGAGCGCTTGCGAGGCTTCCCTTTCCAGCTGGACTGTACACCCGCGTTGGTCTTGAACTCGATGCGTACGCCGCCGGGGAGAAGGGCGTTGCACGTCACACCGAGCGGGCCAAGCTCGATGGCGGCCTCGCGCGCGAGCATTTTGACGGCGGCCTTGCTCATGGCATACACGGGATCAAAGTCGGTGGGCCGCTTGCCGTGAACGGATGAAATGAAGATGACGCGCCCCTGGCCGCTCTTTGCGAGGTGGGGAGAGGCGAACCGCAGACAGTTCCAGTAGCCCTTGAAGTTGGTGTTCATCACCAAGTCGTACATGGCCGAATCATACTCGGCGATATCGCAGTTCGTCTGGAGCGCCGCATTACACACCAGGATGTCAAGCCCGCCGAGACGTGACGCAGCCTCCTCAACCAGCGCTTTGCAGCCTTCGCCGGTGGAGACATCGGCCTTGATGAGCACAGCCTCCGCGCCCATATCGGCCAGCATGCGCATGGTTTCCTCGGCCGTCGCCGGGTTGTAGTTGAAGTTGACGGCGATGCGAGCGCCTTCGGCAGCGAGTGCGAGCGCGATTCCTCGCCCAATGCCTTTGCCTGAGCCCGTGACGAGCGCGTTTTTCCCGCGCAGCCCGAGATCCATCGTCATTCCTCCGCCTATCGATCGATGTATTTGAGCGCAAAGCCCGCATCCGCGCGCAGGCTCGCGCCGTTTAGGATGGGATTGGTTATCGCACAGTCGACGAGCGCACACAACTCGTCTAAACGGCACAACCTTCTGCGTGGAATGTTGAGCGCGGCGCCGTCGTAGATGGGGGAGAGGCTGGGCGACATGCGGTTCTCATCGCCCACGACTGGTCCAAGCTCCACGCACACGCAGTGCACGCCTCTGCGTCCCAGCTGGAGCGCGGCCTCCTTTGACAGCATGCCGACGGCCGCCATCGCGCAGGAAAACCCGAAGCACGCGCCTGTGGGTTTTTCGGCGTGGACAGAGCCAACGTACACGATCGCGCCGTGCCTCTTCGCGGACATCATGCCTCCAATGCGCTTGGTCAAGAAGAACGCGGCTTTCGCGCTGAACATGGCCCGGTCGAGCGCGTCATCCGGTCCGTCCAGCACGCTCATGCGCTCGATCTCGCGCGTGGTCACGATCAGCGCATCCGCGCCTCCGCTGGTCGCGATCCTTGCGCAGAACTCCGAAAGGTCGTCCTCGGACGTCAGGGAGACGCCGTCCGGCGTGAACACAACGTCACCCCTGCGCCTGAAATGCTTCGCGACCGCGCGCCCGCACGCGTTTGTTTCATCCGATACAATGATCCTCATCATGTTTTCGCTCCTGAGTGAAATCAAATGCAAGCGCGCGGACGACGAACGCGCCCCAACAGATTCGGCGTTCGATTGTGTTCGGAAACGGCCAAACCTCAGCATCCCGTGTTTTTACCCGGCCGCGACGCGCTCCGCCCGGTGCTGCACTTTCGCGTGCCGGCTACGGCCTCTTGCCGGAAAAACCAGCTCGCCGGAAAATCCGAGTTTTCATGGTGCCAGAGCGCTAGCTCCACAGCCTGTCGTGCGCGATGGTATCGTTCCACGCGTCGGTCGGCTCCCAGAGACCGGGGACAGCAGGATGGATGTGCGCCGCGAGCACCTCGTCATTGAGCGATTCGATCCCAAGGCCGGGCGCGTCCGGCACCTTGATGTAGCCATTTTGAACCAGCGGCTTGGGCGGGCCGCTCTGGACGATGTCGTCCCACCACGCGCAGTCGTTGGAGTGGAACTCGAGCGCGATGAAATTCTCCGTGGCGGCCGCCGCGTGAACGGCGGCGAGGCACGCGATGGGGCTCTCCGCCATGTGGAGCGCCATGGAGATGCCATATTCCTGCGCGAGATCGCCGATTTTTTTGGTTTCGAGGATGCCGCCGTCGGACAAAACGTCGGGATGGATGACAGAAACGCCGCGCTTTTCCATCAGCGGCATGAAGCTTTCCTTTAAATAAATGTCTTCGCCGGTGCAAATCGGTATGGTCGTCGACTGCGCAAGCCGGACGTACTGGTCGGTGTACTGCCACGGCACCATGTCCTCCAGCCACTGGAGATTGAACTTTTCGATGCGGCGGGCGAGCTTGATGGCATCCTCCACGCCGATGTGGCCGAAGTGGTCGATGGATAGGGGGATGTCATATCCGATGACGCCACGCACGTCCGAGACATACTGCTCGAGGATGTCAAGACCTTTTTCGGTCACGTGAATGCCGGTGAACGGGTGCGCGATGTTGTTCAAATCGTACAGCCTGTTTTTGAGTGCGCGCAAGGCGAGCGCGTCCGATTTGTCCGCCGCGCGGAGCTTCTCGCGCATGGCATTGGCTTCGTCCAGAAACCCGAGCGGCGCGGTAAGCGCGCCCGGCTCCCCGAGCAGGTTGCCGATGCCAAGATCCATCTTAAGAAGCGTGTACCCGCGCTCCATGCGTGCCTTGAGCGCTTGGCCCATCGCCGTGCCCGTGTTTTTACCTTCGACGTCGGTGTCACAGTACATGCGCACGGTATCGCGGAACTTACCGCCCAGCATCTGGTAGACAGGGACGCCGTACGCCTTGCCCGCGAGATCCCAGAGTGCGACTTCCACCGCGCACACCCCGCCCGCCTGGCGCGCCTGACCCCCGAATTGCTTGATGCGCCGGAAGAGACGGTCGACATCGCATGGGTTCTCGCCCAATAAACGGCTCTTGAGCATGAGCGCGTACCGCTTGTCCGACGCGTCGCGCACTTCGCCGAAACCAGTGATGCCCTGGTTGGTCTCGATTTTCATGATTGTGCAGTGCATGGGCGCGCCCGCGATGTCCACAAAGCGCATGTCGGTGATGCGCAGATCCGACGGCCTTGAGCAGGTTCGCACGTGGTGAAGCGTTTCCTCTAAATGGCTCACGTTCATCCCTCCGGCGTCATGTTGGTTTCATTATAAGTCCTGCCGAGTTTGATTGCAACGAGACTTGACGGAAGGGATATGCGGTGATAGCCTACACATGGAATGATCTTAAAGGGGGATGCCGCGTGTATTTCAACCGGAAAGAAGACATCATTCGCTTAACACCGCTGTGGACAGGGGAACGTTTGCCCGATGGGCGGCCGCTTGTGCCCGCGAGCCTGCTGGAACGCCTGCGCCACATCACGTTCGAGGAAGCGTGGGGACCGCTGTGGAGCCGCGGTTACTGCTTCCAGACAGAATCAAACTTCCGCATGTCGCATCCCGACGCCAAGTACACCATGGTTGGCCGCGCGGTGACCGCCGTGATGGCTCCCACCCGCCCCGACCTTCATCAGGCGTTGACCGACATCGGCAAGGATGAGGGGCGCAAAGGCTTCTACAACCAGTGGATCATTGACTCTCTGATTGAGGACGACGTGGTCGTGGTCGATCTTTATGACAAGATATACAAAGGAACATACGTGGGCGGCAACCTCTCAACGGCCATCTCGCGCAGGACGAAGCGTGGAGGTGCGGTCATCTGGGGCGGCGTGCGCGATCTTGAGCAGATTGTTAAGCTGGAGAACTATCACTCTTTCTTCCGTGGCGTCCACCCGACCGGCATCGGCGACTGCCTGATGCTGGGTATGAATGTGCCGTGCCGTGTGGGCGAGGCGATCTGCTTGCCCGGCGATGTGGTGGTCGGCACGATATCAGGCGTGGTGTTCATCCCCGCGCACCTGGCCGAAATTGTTGCTATTGGCGCGGAGAAGAGCCATGTGCGCGATATTTTCGGCTTCCAGCGACTGCGTGAGTCCGTGTATACCACTGCGCAGATCGACACCCAGTGGACGCTCGCCATGATGAACGATTTCCTTTCATGGCTCAAAACGGACGAACGCGCCGCGGGTTTTGCGCATTTGGAGTGGAGCGAGGAGACGAAGAAAGCCGAGGACCACGAAGCCAAGGGATAGGGATGAGGCAAGGCCATGGTTAGGCGCGATGCCGATCATGGCCTGGGCAAAGCGGCAGATTCGTCGGATACGAGTGCGTACTCTCAAAAGAGGTGTTAGCTAATGCGTGTTCTTCACCACATGCACGACTTCTCCGACCAGCTCGCCGACGATATCAGGCGCGCGGCGGAAAGCGCTTTTGCGCGCGAACATGAGGAAAAGGAGCGCGTGTTCGGCGACGCGCCCCTGTTTGAAGTGCGTCGCGCGCGCGTGCGCGGACACTTCATCAACGCCATCGGAGGGCTTGATATCGGGAAAACGCCGCTCAACGCGCGCGTGACTGGCACGGTTGCCAGGGAGAAATACGAGATTCGCAAGGTGATCTTCGAGAGCCGACCGATGTTTCATGTCACATCCAGCCTGTATGTACCGCACGGGCTTAACGCGCCGGCGCCCGCCATCCTGTTCTTGTGTGGTCACGGTGAGCACGCAAAGGCGCACGCGACATACCAACGCGCGTGTATCGACCTTGCGAACAACGGCTTTGTGGTGCTCGCCGTCGACTGCGTGGGGCAGGGCGAGCGCTTTCAGTACATCGACGCCGAGACGGGTCGCATGTCGGTTCGATGGGGGACGCACGAGCACTCGTACGCGGGCCTCCAGTTCTCCCTCGCGGGCATGAGCATCGCGCAGGTGTTCGTCTGGGACGGCATCCGCGCGCTCGACTATCTAACGAGCCTTGATTATGTCGATGGTTCCCGCGTGGGTGTGACGGGCGCGTCCGGCGGTGGCACGCAGTCTTCTTACATGATGATGGCCGATCAGCGGATCGCCGCCGCCGCGCCGTGCAACTACTTGACTTCGCGCGAGGAGTACATGAAAACCGGGCAAGCGCACGACAGCGAGCAGAATATGTTTCAGGCCATCGAAAGCGGCCTCAACAACGACGACTTCGTGCTCTCGTTCGCGCCCAGACCGCTCCTGATCGGGAGCGTGGAGTCGGACTTTTTCTGCGTCGAGGGCGTGGAGAAGACATACGCGCGTGGAAAACGCGCGTACGCGCTCTTCGGCCGGCCGGACGCCATATCGCTCTATACCGCCAAGGGCACGCACGCGCTCAACGACGAGCTGCGTCAGGCGGTCGTGGATTTCTTCCGAAAAACATTCCTCGGCGAAAACGAGCCGTTTGTCACCGATCCCAAGATGCGCATTGAGGAGCCGGAGACGCTGTGGTGCCTTGAGCGCGGGCAGGTGCTGCGCGACATAAAGGGAGAGCGTACCGTGACCGACATCGTGCGCGAGCGCGTCCAAACCATTTCCAGGCCCCCGCTCACACGCGACGCGCTCGCCGCCTTCCTCAACATCCCGCCCGAGTGTTCGCGCGTGCCGCTCCGCCCGCGCTTCATGCCGCTGGAGAACGGGGCTGTTCCGCTTTTCTTTTTCACCCAGCCCAATGTCGCGGTGTGCGGCGCGCTCCACAAGCAAAAAAAGACCCAAGGCGCGCTCACCATCCACTTTACGGACACGGGCACACAGGGCAAGCACGGCGGCGCGCTCCGCTATCATCTTGAGCGCGGAGACGTCCTGATCGCGGACGTGCGCGGATTCGGCGCGTGCCGCTCGCGCGACGTCAACATCGAAGGCTATGAGCAAATCTATGGCACGCTCTACAAGCTCAACTGTGACGCGATCATGCTGGGAACGTCACTGATGGCCATGCAGGCGTTCGATGCCGTGCGCTTCGTCGAGCTCGCGCGCCTCATGGGGTATACGGAGATCACGCTGTCCGGCACGGGCTACGGCGCGCTGCTCGCGCTCATCGCCGCCGTGATCACGGGCGTGCGAGCCGACGTGGAGAACTCGCCGCCAGCCTTTCACGAGCTCGCGGTTTCCCGGTATTACCGCTACCATCCGCTCCATGAGGTCTTCGGCGTTCTCCGCGTATTCGACATTCCCGATTTGCTCGCGCTCCTCGGCCCCCGCGCGACCGTTCGGGAGACGCCCGACCCCGGGCCTTATATGGACTGACCTGCATATACACGCGCCGTGCCGCAGGGATGGAGCCGGAACAAAGGTTTTCAAGGAGGATAAGCCACTGGAGTTGCTTGCCGTTTAGCGGTGCGCTGATGATGGGTAATGTTTGTGTTTTCGGAGGTAGCATTTATGGGCTATGTAGATGACATTAGGAAAAAAATTGGACATGATAGATTAATTACGGTTGGGGCATGCATTATTATATATAAAAATGGAAAGATCCTATTGCAAAAGCGTAAGGACAATGGTTGCTGGGCTATACACGGCGGTGCGGTTGAAATGGGTGAGCCTGTCGATGACGCCGCAAAACGTGAGTTGAAAGAAGAAACTGGATTAATTGCAAACTACATAGAATTATTTGGTGTCTATTCAGGAGAAGATAGACTTTTTACATATCCTAATGGCGATGAAGTTTACTCTATTGGCATAATCTACATTTGTAAAGATTTTTCAGGTGATTTTATTGAGGAAACTAATGAAACATCTGATTTGAAATGGTTCAATATCAACGAATTGCCTGAAGATATCAATCCACTTAACAAAAGGCTTTTAAAGGATTTTGAACATTATATTGAAAATGCAGTATAGTACCTCCGCGCCGGATACTCAGCGCCTCCCAAGAAAAGCCTTGAGCCACCACGGGCGCGCAATTTCCATGGCCGTGTGCGGGCAGAGCTCATGGCAGCAGTAGCAGCCGATGCACTGCTTGAGCGCGATCACGGGCCGCCCGGAGCGCATGGTGATCGCCCCGGGCGGACAGCTTTTGGCGCACACGGCGCAGCCTTTGCACGCGGAAACGATCGCGCGCGGCTTTGGCCGCAGGGACGCGCCCAGCCTGCGTGAAATCGTCGTGATCAGTAGAATGTCGAGCGCGCGAACGGGCAGGTTGGTTGGAATAACGTACCCTGCTACGCGCGCGTCGGCGAGCGTTTCGCCCACGACGCGGATGTCTTCGAGCGGAGGCGTCAGGCCGCGCTTGAGCGCGCGGGAGAGCGTGGGAACCGCGCCCGCCGAAAGCCCGATGACTGAGGCCATCACGGCGTCGAGCGCGTGCGGATTGCCGGAAGCGGCGATCAATCCCACGGTTCTTGGTTTGCCCGCGGACGGGCCATCCCCCTCCATGCCGATCACGGCGTCCATGATGGTGAGCGCGGGACGGAGCGCTTCGCAGGTGTCGACGAGGGCGTCCGCGAAGTCGTCCAGGTTCTTGAAACGCAGGTGATACTCGGCCTTGTAGCGCCCCGCGACAATGCCGAACATGTTCTTGACCGCGCCGCTGTATGTGGTGAGCACGTGCGTCTTGAGCTTGGGGAGGTTGATGATCTTGTCGGCGGACACGGCGGCGGACATCGCGTGAATGGCCTTGAGGCGCGCGCCGCCCGGAAAGGGCACGTCGGTTGAGCCGAAGTCATCGTTGAGCGGCGCGCCGCAGTCTTCCATACCGCATTGGCGGTAGACGCCCGCGAGCGTCTTTTTGTCGAAGTTTTGCGTGCCGCCCGGACTGTCTGCGATTACAGGCAGACCGCCCGCGCGCGTGACGAGCTCCGCGACGGCGCGCACCAAAGCGGGGTGGGTCGTCGCGGCGGCGGCGGGATCTTTGGGCATGACGAGGTTGGGCTTGATGAGCACTGTGTTCCCGGGCGAGACAAACGCGGGCATGCCGCCCAGTGGCTCAAGCGCGGCGACGACCGCGCTGAGCACAGCGCCGTACTCATAACTCCCGCAGCGCGCGATTGAAATCGTGTCAGCCATGAAATCCTCCTTGACAGCCGTGGTGGAGCCATTGTAAACTGTTTGTGGTTTTAATGAAAGGGTAAGTGTGCGAGGAGCATGAAACGCCGCTAGAACGCATGTGTCATCCGCGCCGGGGTAAGCTCCGGTGCTGTGGTGCTGTGCGGAGGGCGGCGAAGTAACGCGGTGCGCGTGGCTTTGTCCTCTTTCCGCGTGGCGGGAAGGGGCTTTTTATTTGCTTTTATCGCTTAATGGGGTCAAAATGTCGGCGGGCGGGCGCGAGCTGTTCGCCATCGAGCGGTTTGAGATGCGCGCAGGCGAAAAGATCGGGCTTGTCGGCGTCAACGGCGCGGGCAAAACCACGCTGATGGATGTGATCGCCGGCGAGCGCGAGCCGGATGAAGGGCAGATCCGGCGCTTGTGCCCGATCGCGCGCGTGCGGCAGATCCGTGATGCAGGCAAGGAGGAGGCGATGGACGCCGCGCTTCAAGGGCGTTTCAAAGCGCCCGAGGACGCCCCGCACCTCTCAGGTGGGGAGCGCGCGCGGCGGGAGATCGCGGCAGCGCTCTCGCGGAACGCGCAACTGCTCTTGCTCGACGAGCCGACAAACGATTTGGACATTGAGGGCATACAGGCGTTGGAGGACGCGCTCGCGCGGTTTGACGGCGCGCTCTTGCTCGTCAGCCACGACCGCGCTCTGCTTGAGCGTGTGTGCTCCTCCATCGCCGAGATAGAAAACGGGCGTTTTCGACGGTTTCCCGGGAAATTCTCCGCGTTCTCCGAGCAAAAAAAGCGCGAGCGCGAGCTAGAGGCGTTTGAGTTCGAGCAATACCGCGATGCGAAGAAGCGTCTGGAAGGCGCGGTCAATGCGGCGGAGCACCGCGCGGGCGGCATGACGCGCCCGCCATCGCGCATGTCAAACAGCGAGTGGCAGCTCCATAAAAACAAGGCGCGCGCGCAGCAGGGAAAGGTATCGGATCACGCCAAAATGATCCGCGCGCGGCTTGAGATGCTTGAGGAGAAGGACAGGCCGGACAACGAGCCCGACATCCGTATGCTCCTGCCCGAACCGCCCCCCATCGTCTCGCGCGAGGCCGTGCGCGCGGAGCGCCTCACGCTTGGATTCGGCGGTACACCGCTGATTGAGCACGTGTCGTTTACGCTCCCGTGCGGATCAAAAACCGCGCTCATCGGCCCCAACGGTTCGGGCAAGACCACACTCCTGCGCGCGATCCGCGACGGAGCGCCTGGTGTTGCGCTCGCGCCCGGAGTCAAGATTGGCGTTTTCGACCAGTCGCACGCGTCCCTTGATATGACCAAGACCGCGCTTGAGAACGTGGAAGCGGGCTCGGGCACGCGCCCAAGGCTCCTGCTCGCGCGGCTCGGCATGCGCGACGACGACGTGTTCAAGCCTGCCGCCGTGCTCAGCGGGGGAGAGCGCGCCAAGGTGCTCATGGCGCGGTTGATGTGCTCGGAGATCAACCTTTTGCTCATGGATGAACCGACCAACCACATCGACCTGTACACCCTGCCAGCGCTGGAAGAAATGCTGTGCGCGTGGAAGGGCACACTCCTTGTGGTTACGCACGACCGCGCGTTTGTTAAAACCGTCGCTCAGCGCGTGCTTATGATCAGGGAAGGCGCTCTCTGCCTCAAGGGAGCCGACGCGCCTCCCGCTCCGCTCACCGAGGTCGAGGAACAGGCGATCCGCATGCGCATGGCGCACATCGTTTCCCTCATGGGCGATCCGAAGAACAAAACGCGCTATGCCGAGTATGACGCGCGGTGGAACGATTTATCCAAACTGTTGAATGAAAGGCGCAAGCCGTGATATAATCGCCGCATGACAGATATCGTTAAGTTCACGCAGGCCGAGACCCGGCTCGTCCGTCCCAAGCTTTCGCTTGAGCAGGCGTGGTTCGTCTGCCTGCGCGACTTTCTGGACGCGGGCGAGAAATTTTACGCGCAGGAGTTCACCGTACCCTTCGCCGATTACGTGGAGTACGCGGATGCGTGCGAGCGCGGCCTTGGTCTGTCCAAGGGCATGTCGCGCTGGACGCGTTTCCTCCTGACCGATCCGGATGAAACAGTGATCTACGGCCTTGGTTCTTTTCGCTACGACGACGTGCCCCTGATCGTCACCGGAGGGGGGCACATCGGCTACAGCGTATCGCCCTCATGGCGCGGGCGCAATCTGGCCACTTGCATGTGCCTCCACCTGATGGACGTTGCCCGTAAGCATAACTTCCGCCGCGTGCTCGTCACCTGCGACATCGACAACGACGCCTCCGCGCGCGTGATCGAGAAGTGCGGCGGCGTGCTTGAGGATGTGCGTTCGATCCCCGGTTTTCCCAAGCCAAAGAGGCGGTATTGGATCACACTGTAGCCGCTTTTGCAAAATGGCAGCCCGGCAAACAGGATGTTTGCCGGGCTGCTGATTGTACAAGATGGTGAATCGGATCCTGTCAGGACTATTGCGCCAAAAACTATGCGTAAACAGCTTTCCCTACGACCTGAACAGCAGCACGAACAGCGAAAATAAGCAGAAGTAAACGGCGGTGAGGATGGAGGAAAAAAAGACGAGCGGGCGGCCGACCGATGAGCGGCTTTCGTCGTCCGATGCGGCGAGGAACGCGCCGATGAGGATGCCGACATACGGCAGGAAGAGCGAAAGCGCGTACGTCCAGTCGAGTTCGTTCGTCTCGCGCGGTTTGCCTTGCGGAAGGATCACCAAAGCCGCTCTACACCGTGAGCATGCGGTTTCGCCGCGGGCGTGAAGCACGCGGCACTTGGGGCAGATCATACGCACATCGTCCACCGGCTCGATCTTCGTGACGCGCGAAATATTGGACCCGCAAGCGCCGCAGCGCTGGGCCTCGTTGGTTTCAAAATGCCCGCAATGGTGACATTTCTTCATAAAAGGCAGGGCCTCCGTCGGACGCGCTGATGTGTTCGGCCATCCGTATCATCTTATTATCATAAATTTCGGCACAAATTGCAAGCTTTTTGCATGCTATTTACAAGGATCGTGGTTTTCTGAGCGCGAGCACGGTCAAGTATGCGCCCGCGAGCACCAGCGCTGCCGGGACAACATAGCGCATGACGGGCAGCCTCTGCACGGCAAACGCGAGCAGCGCAAGCCCGGCGTACAACGGCCATGCGCCTGTCTTTTTCCGCCCGAGCGCGTAGATCAGCAAGAAACCAAGGGCAATCGCGCTGCGTATGACCACATCCTCATATCCCGCGAGGAACGCGCCGGCGCTCGCGCCGACGCCGTAAAACCCGATGAGCGCGCCTGCGACGAGCTGCCAGGTTTTCCTGTCAAACCACCACCAAACGAGAAAAAACGCGCCCGCGAGCCATTGCGCCGCTCCGGTGAGCGACAGCCCTAGAGATGAAACCAACAGAAAGAGGCCGCCCGTAACAAGGGCGATGCCGGGGAGCATGGCGCGGCAGTTCATCAATTCACCTTCTTTGTACAAACACGCGATGAAACCCTCCTCCATAGAATAAAGCAAACCGCGGATGCGGTCAACAGGAGGTATGCTTATGCGCAGAATGCTCATCCTATCGCTCGCCCTGATCGTGCTGCTGGCAACGGCCGTGGGGTGCACGGCACAAACGGGCCTTAAGACCGTGCGGCTGCATGAAGTGACTCACTCGGTCTTCTACGCGCCGCAGTACATCGCCATCAATCTCGGTTTTTTTGAAAAGGAAGGCCTTAAGATCGAGCTGACCAACGCGGGCGGCGCAGACAAGGCGATGACCGCGCTCCTCGCCGATCAGGCCGATGTTGCGTTCTGCGGGCCGGAAGCCGCTGTGTACGTCAGCAACGAAAAACGAAACGATCCCGCCGTCATTTTCGCGCAGCTCACATCCTGCGACGGTTCCTTCCTGCTTGCTCGCACGCCTGAGCCGGATTTCTCCTGGGCGTCTCTTAAGGGCAAGCATATTCTGGCGGGCCGCAAGGGCGGCATCCCGTGCATGACGCTCGCCCACGTCATTGCCAAAAACGGTGTCGATCCTTATACGGAGACCAACTTTGACACCTCCGTGCAGTATAACCTGATGGGTGGCGCGTTCCTCGGCGGTGCTGGCGACTACGTCACGCTCTTTGAGCCGGCGGCTTCGGAGATGGAGCTCGCGGGTCAGGCGACCATCGTGGCTTCGGTGGGCGAGGCGTCCGGAGAGATCCCGTACACCACGTACATCGCGAAAAAGAGCAACCTGACAAAGCAGTCCGATATGCTCGTAAAGTTCACCCGCGCGATCATCAAGGGGCAGGAGTGGGTCGCCACGCACACGCCTGAGGAGATTGCGAAAGAACTCATGCCGTCGTTCGAGGGTTCCAAGCTCGATGTGCTCACCGCTGTCGCCAAGCGTTACCGCGACATTGGCGCGTGGAAAACATCGCCCGTGATGAGCCAGGCCGCGTACGACCGCCTGCTCGATGTGATGACCGAGGCGGGCGAGCTCAAGGCCAAGCCGGAATTTAAGGCCGTCGTCGACAACGCCATTGCCGAAAAAGCGATGAAGAAATGATGTAAAGCCAAGCGGCCGTCACTTAAGACAGGCCGGCGCGCATACAATAGGGCGAACCAAACGAGCAGCGAGTGGGAGGGAACCGCATGAACCCATTGCAAACCTACGCCCTGTGCGCCGCGCTGAGAGCCATGAACCGGCCTGTGGGGCCGTCGGCGGCCTCGTGTGACGAAACGGCGCGCGATCATGACCGGTGGCTGAGCATACAATCGGCCAAGACCAAATCGTATGATGCGGAGATCGACGCGTATACGCCGCCTCCGCCGCCGCCCGAGCAAACCACACTCAAGTCGAGGACCAGCTACATACAGGATATCAACTTAAGACACTCGGAGGCCATCGCGCGGCTCAAGCCAAGGTGATGGTGAACGCAAGGCGTCCGGTTCGGCGTGTAAGCCTAACCGGGCGCTTCGCTTGTTCACTGGAGTCAACACGCGGTTGAAATGTGGATAACTTGTGCTTGCAAACACATGATCCATCCTGTATAATGCCCACATGACATCACGAAAGGAGGTCTGGACATGCGTAAAAACGGTACAGCCGCGGCGGCACGGGGCAACTCTGCCCGTGCGCATATCCACGACATCCTTTCTAGGCCTTTTCTTTAGGCCGAGGAGCTGCAAGCGCAGAAACAGGACTCGTGGACGGCTGCTCCGCGAGTCTTTTTTGTTTCCATAAAAACAGAAACTAGGTGGTTCCCATGAATACGTATCGCTTGCGGCTGATCCTGTCGTTCATGAAAGGCAACTTAAAGCTGTACATCATCGCGGTGGCCAGCATGGTGACCAACATTGCCATCGACTTGCTCACGCCGCTCTTCCTGAGCTTTATCATCGACTTTGTGTTCAAGGGGGAGGCCGCCAGCATCCCATTGTGGCTGAGTGGGGCGTTCCTCGCGCTCGGAGACAGGGAGTGGTACCTCCACAACCTGTGGATGCTGGGCGTCCTCCTTGTACTGATTAACCTTTTGAGCGGCGCGTTCATGTATTGCCGCAGTTACTTTTCGGCCCGCGCGTCGGAAAATATTGCGTTCAACATCCGTTCGCGCCTCTACGAGCGGCTTTCGCGCTGGACGTACAACGATCACGTCAAGGCCGAAACCGGCGACCTCATCCAGCGGTGCTCTTCGGATGTGGAGACTGTCCGCCGATTCCTCTCCAACCAATTCATCGAGATGGGCCGCGCCGTAGTCTTGCTCACGCTCGCGCTCTGCGTCCTCATCCCGCTAAGCGGCCGATTGACCGCGCTCTCGGTTATGCTCACGCCCTTTATTTTCGTGTTTTCAATGAGTTTCTTCCGCCTGGTCAAGCGGTACTTCAAGGACGCCGATGAGGCCGAGGGCGCGCTCTCCGCCACGCTCCAGGAAAACCTCACGGGCGTACGCGTCGTTCGCGCGTTCGGGCGGCAGCGCTTTGAGGTCGACAAGTTCGAGCAGAAGAACGCCACTTACCGCGACAAAAACCGTCGCGTCATCAACGTCATGTCGATCTTCTGGTCGTCATCCGACATGATGTCAGGTCTCCAGATCGCGCTCACGCTCGGGTTCGCGGGCTACATGGGCGCCACTGGCCAGCTTTCCGCGGGCACGGTCATCGTGTTCATGATGTATGTGGGCAAGCTGCTCTGGCCGGTTCGACAGCTGGGGCGCATCCTGGCCGACATGGGCAAGGCGTTCGTCTCCATCGGGCGCATTGACGAAGTACTCAAAAAGGAAGGCGAGACCGACGAGGACGGCACGCTAGAGCCGCCCATCAACGGCGAGATCGTCTTTGACAACGTTAACTTCTCATACGACGAGAACCACCCCATCCTGCGCGATGTGTCCTTCACGGTCAAGCCCGGACAGACCGTCGCCATTCTGGGCGCGACCGGATCGGGCAAGTCCACCATCATGCTCCTGCTCCAGCGGTTGTACGACGTCACGTCGGGCAGCCTGACCATCGGAGGTGTGGACATTCGCGACATCAAGAAAAAGCACTTGCGCGAACGCGTGGGCATCGTGCTTCAGGAACCCTTCCTCTTTTCAAAAACCATCCGCGAGAACGTCGCCATCGCGCGCGTCAACCCCACGGAGGACGAGGTGCTCGACGCCACCCGTACAGCGCATGCCGACGGATTCATCCGCGACTTTGAGAAAGGCTACGACACCGTCGTCGGTGAGCGCGGCGTCACCCTCTCCGGAGGGCAGAAACAGCGCGTCGCCATCGCGCGCACGCTCATGAAGCGCTCCGACATCCTGATCTTTGACGACTCGCTCTCCGCCGTCGACACAGAGACGGACGCCGCCATCCGTCGCGAGCTGAAGAAGAAGCGCGCCGGCGTGACGACATTCATCGTATCTCACCGCGTGCTCACGCTGCAGGAGGCCGACTTCATCCTCGTGCTCGAGGACGGCCGCATCACGCAAAAAGGCCCGCACGCCGAGTTGGTCAAGCAAGACGGCCTCTACCGCCGCATCTATGACATCCAGACCTCGCTTGAGTCCGATGTTGAGAGCGAGCTTGTGGGGTAGGCTTTTATACAAAGTGAAACATGATTTGCATCGCACTTGAAAGGGAGTGACTCCTTTGCAGTTCCAAGAGGAAGAGGATTATACAAAACGATTTGACATGCAGCTGTGGAAGCGCGTGCTGCGGCTGGCCAAACCGTACCGGTGGCACTTGGCGCTCATCCTTGTGTGCATGACGGTTTGCGCGGGAATCGACGTTTTGTTTCCGCAGCTGACCAGATCGGTCATCGACAACTGTGTGACAGCGGGCGACACGAGCGGCATCGTGCGGTATGTGCTGATGTACGCGGGCCTCGTGCTCACGCAGGGTCTGGCGGTCATGACGTTCATCCGTATTGCGGGTAAGGTTGAAGTGGGCGTGACGTACGACATCCGCAGGGAAGGTTTCAAGAAACTTCAGGAGCTGTCGTTCACCTACTTTGACAAGACCCCGGTTGGTTTCATCATGGCGCGCATGACGTCGGACGCCCAGCGGCTTGGCGACACGGTGGGCTGGGTGCTCATCGACCTTTTCTGGGGCACGGCGTACATCATTTTCGCGGCGATCTTCATGTTCAGAACCGACTGGCGGCTGGCGCTGGTCGTTTTCTCGGTCATCCCCCCGCTTGCCGTGATCTCGGTTTTCTTTCAGAAGATCATTTTGAACAGCTACAGAATCGTGCGCAAGACCAACTCGCGCATCACAGGGTCCTTCAACGAGGGCATCATGGGCGCACGCACATCCAAGACGCTCACGCGCGAAAAACGCAATTTTGAGGAGTTCTCCGAGCTGACGACCACGATGCGCACAAGCTCGGTGCGCGCGGCCAATTTTTCCGCGCTGTTTTTTCCGGTCGTATCAACGTTGGGCGCGGTGGGCGCGGCTCTCGCCCTCACGCGCGGCGGTGGCAACATGCTCGCTGGAGCGATGACCGTTGGCACGTTGATCGCGTTCATGCAGTACGCGATGGACTTGTTCAACCCCATCAGGGAGATATCGCGCATATTCGCGGATCTTCAGTCATCGCAAGCTGCGGCGGAGCGCACCATGGCCCTGCTCGCCACAGAGCCGGACATCGTGGACGTGGAAGCCGTGCAGAAGAAATACGGCGATAATTTCGCACCCAAGAAGGAAAACTGGGAACCCATCCACGGTGACGTCAAGTTCAACAACGTTTCCTTCAAATACAAGGGCGGTGAGGAAGTGCTCACCGACTTCAACCTCGACATCAAAGCGGGGCAGACGGTCGCGCTTGTGGGTGAGACGGGTTCGGGCAAGTCGACCATTGTCAACCTCGTGTGCGGTTTCTACACGCCAACGAGCGGCGAGGTTCTCATCGACGGTCAGGACATCCGCACAAGATCGCAGCTCTGGCTTCAGTCCAGCCTGGGTTATGTGCTCCAGCAGCCGCACCTGTTCTCAGGTACGATAAGGGAGAATATCCGTTACGGGCGCTTGGACGCGACCGACCAAGAAGTCGAAGACGCCGCGCGCATGGTCAACGCGGAGGAGTTCATCTCAAAGCTTGAAAAAGGCTACGATACCGATGTGGGCGAAGGCGGGGGACGCCTGTCCACGGGTGAGAAACAGCTTGTCAGCTTCGCGCGCGCGCTCATCGCAAACCCACGCATTTTTGTGTTGGATGAGGCGACCAGCTCGGTCGACACCGAAACGGAGCAGATCATACAGCACGCGATCGAAAAGACGCTGGAAGGGCGTACCAGCTTCATTATCGCGCACCGGCTGTCTACGGTTCGTTCCGCGGACCGCATCCTGGTTTTGTCCAAGGGGCGCGTGATCGAGGACGGATCCCACCGCGATCTGATCCGCAAGAAAGGGCACTACTACACGCTCTACACCAACCAGTTCCTCGAGGAACGTGAGGCGGTTGCGCTTCGAGCGCAGGCGACGTGAGCGGGGGGCGCAAAGGCTGGTTTGGCGCGGCGTTCGCGGTTGTAAACGCCGCCGTGCTTGCTTTTGTGTTGCTCAGAGAACCTGATCTTGCGCTTGGGCTCTCGGTTTTCACGGGGCTCGATTTCGCCTGGGCGGCCGCCTGCATAGCGCTGGCGGCCGCTTTCCTGTTGCTCGCGGCGCTCGCTCTTTATGAGTCTGCGCGCGGGTGCGGAGGGCGCGTGAGCGCGTTGTCGATGATCCGCGCGGAGCTGTGCTCGCGGTTTTATGTCATGGTTTCGCCCCTCGGCGCGGCGGGGCAACCCATGTATGTTTACCAGCTTACGCGCTCCGGTCTTTCATCTTCACAGGCGACGGCGGCGGTCGCGGCGCGTTTTGTGGCCAATCAAGCAGCGTTTCAGGGCGCGTACCTCGCGGCTGCGATGATGATGTGGCGCGGGATCGGCGCGTGGGCACGGACAGCGGTCACCCTGTCGCTCACGCTCAACTTGTGGATGCTGGCGTTCATCATCCTTGTCGCGGTCGCGCCGCGCCCGTTGCTCTTCGCTGTCCGGCAGATGGTGCGTCTGCTCCACGCGCTTCGCGTTTCCAAGGATCCCGACGCGCTGGAGGTCGAGCTTTTCCACGGCGTTGCGCAGTACGCGCAGCATTTCAGGAGCGCGGGATTCAGGACCGTCGCGGTCTCGTTCGCGCTGTGCGCGCTGCAGGCCTTGTGTTTTTCGTGCTTCGCGCCCTGCGTATACTTCGCGCTGGGGCTCTCAGGCGTCCCAGCGATCGAGTTGGCAGCGCTTTCCCTGGTGGTCATGTCGGCTGTCGCGTTTGTGCCCACGCCTGGGAACGCGGGTGGCGCGGAGGGCGCGTTTTACGCGCTTCTCGGCGGGCCGTTTGGATACGCGAACCGTTTGAGCGGTATGCTCGCCTGGCGGACGCTTTCGTACTACCTGCCGCTCGTCGCATCTGGTGTGACGCTCGGGATTTGGATGCTCAGTACGGGCGTGCGCAGAAAACGCGCGCAAAGGAGTGAACGGCTTTGCCCTCCACAATGATTCATCTGGCGGTCGCGCGCATCGTTTGCCCGGACGCGTCCGGCGCTTTCGTGATCGGCAATTTCGCGCCCGACTTCACAAACGACCGGTTCCGCAAGGACATGATCCACTTGCGCGGAAAAACAGACCGATGGTCTGCACTTGCTGCGCTCGCGAAGACAGTCTCGCCGGACGATCCGCTCATGGAAGGATGGCTTCTTCACCTGTTCACGGACGCGTGCTGGGACGAAGGCCCGCAGGCCGTTTACGCGCGCGGTTTCGGTGAAGGCTGGTTTCGCCCTTACCGCGAGGAGATTGGACGCGCGACATTCTGGATTTTCCATCATGAGCCGTGGGCAAAGGAATACTGGGTCCGCGCGCAGAACGCTCATCTGCGTGATGTCGATGTTGAAGGCGGCCCATCGGTGGCCGATATGCTCGCGTACCGAGACCACGTCGGGGCAAAGCACGCGCCAATGCCCGACGCACCGTCCGCCGCGTTCCCGCCGGATCTCATCGACGCGTTCGCACGCGAAACCGCCGCGCGTTACATCGCGTGGCGCGAGGAGGTCAGCATATGCAGGGTCTGACGCGAGCCGAGGTAGAGGCGCGCATCCGAAAAGGGCAACGCAATGTTATGGCGGAGCACGGAACACCGACCATTGGTCGGATCATTATGCGCAACACCCTCACGCTATTCAATGGCCTGAACATCGCGCTCGCAGCACTTGTGTTGGCGTTTGGCCACCCCAAAAACGCGCTGTTTATGGGCGTTGTGATCTCAAACACTTTCATCTCCATCATTCAGGAGGTTCGCGCAAAGCGCGCGATCGATCGCCTCTCGGTGCTCACCCAGCCGAAGGCGCGCGTCATCCGAGAAGGTATCCCAACTGAGATCCCGCTTGAGGATGTTGTACTGGACGACATCCTCGAATTATCCCCAGGCGCTCAGGTCATATGTGACGCGCTCGTGATCGATGGGCGTGCCGAAATTAACGAATCCCTCCTGACGGGCGAATCGGACGCCGTCATCAAAGAAAACGGCGCAGAGGTGCTTTCAGGCAGTTTTGTCGTTTCCGGGCGCGCGCTGTGCCGCGCGTCGCGCGTCGGGTCTGATGCATACGCAAACCGGCTGGTTCGCGACGCGGGGCATAAAAAGAACCCCGATTCGCCCCTCGTCGCTTCCCTGCGTAAGCTGATCGCGGGCCTTGCGGTCGCCATTGTGCCTATTTTCGCCGTGCTGCTTTGGGTCAAACTCGGCCGCGACGGATTGCCCGTCACCGAGGCCGTGACCGGTACTGTTGCCGCGATCATCGGCATGATCCCCGAAGGGCTGATGCTCCTCTCAGGCATCGCGCTCGCCGCGGGCGTGGTCGCTCTCGCGCGGCGTGATACCCTCGTCCAGTCACTTCCCTGCGTTGAGATGCTGGCTCGTGCCGACGTCCTTTGTCTTGATAAGACCGGCACCATTACGGATGGGCACCTCTCAGTGCTCTCCGTTGAGCCAGTGGAGCCTAACACCACCAGGACCATTGATACCGCGGTTTCCGCCATCCTATCCGCCACCGGTGACGACAACGCGACGGCCAAGGCTCTGCGTGCATACGCGGGGAGCGCGGAGTACACGCCGACCGCGGGGGATACCGTTCTACCCTTTTCGTCCGCACGGAAGTACGCGCAGTTTGGCGGTCTCAAGATGGGCGCGCCTGACGTCTTGCTCGGTGAGACCATGGGAGGGTGCGGGGAGCGCATCGGGGGGTGGATGGATGCCGGCGAGCGCGTAATCGCCGTGGTGAACGAGGGAGAACTGCTGGGGTTTGTCCGGCTTGCGGACAATGTGCGCAAGGATGCTCAGGAGACGTTCGCGTACTTCAGGGAGCAAGGGGTCGAAGTCAAAGTGATCTCGGGCGACCACGCGGGCACGGTCGCGGCGGTAGCTGCGCGCGCGGGCATACGGGAAACGCAGAAAACGGTGGACATGTCCAAGATCGGCGAAGGTGCGGATTACGCTGAGATCGCTGAGACGCACACAGTCTTTGGGCGGGTGACGCCCGAGCAAAAGCGCAAGTTGGTTGAGGGAATGAAGGCGCGCGGCCACACTGTGGCGATGACGGGCGACGGTGTCAACGACATTTTGGCGCTCTCACGCGCGGACTGCTCCATCGCGATGATGTCGGGCAGCGACGCGGCTCGAAGCGTGTCGGACCTGGTGCTCTTGAAGGATAACTTCGCAGCTCTGGTGCAGGCGGTGTACGAGGGGCGGCGCGTTGTGGGCAACCTCTCGCGCGTGGCGTCGCTCTACCTGATCAAGACGGTGTATTCTGCGATCCTTGCCGTGGTTTACGTGTTTTTGCCGTTTGTATACCCGTTTGAGCCAGTGCAGCTCACACTCGTGTCCGCGCTGTGTGTGGGCATCCCCACGTTCTTTCTCGCGCTTCGACCCAACCGGGAGAGGATCCGCGGGGATTTCCTCAAAACAGTGCTGATGAACGCCGTCCCCTTCGCGGGAGCGGTCGTGGGCCTTGTGCTCACCGCGCAGGTGCTCGCGCCTCCGGAAGCGGTTTCGGCGTGGGCCACGCTCCTGACGGGGGTTGTAGGGCTCGCTGCGCTCGCGCGCGCGGCGCGGCCATACAACGTTTGGGTATGGGTGCTGCTGGCCGCGATGGCCCTCGCGTTCGCGGGAGCGTTTGTGGTCATGCCGGAGCTGTTTGGCTTGATGTCGCTGACATAGGGCGCTGGGCTGTTTGCGCACTAAAAAACGGGACGCATGACGCGTTCCGTTCTTTGTAAACCGCGGTACAGGACCTCTGTGATGAGTTGGCGGTTTACCGCCTGAATTCAAAATTTTCAGGCAGCTTGCCGACGGCTGCAGCGGAGAAACCGTCGCTAAAGCAACGCTTGGCGACGCGATTTACGTCCTCGATGGTGACGCGCCCTATTTTATCGAGCACTTCGGTCTCGGTGAAAATGCGACCGCGCATGAGCAGAGAGCGGCCCATGGAGGTCATGCGGGAGGATGTGCTCTCCTGTCCCAGGATGAATCCGCCTTTGAGCTGTTCGCGCGCCATGTCGAACTCGCGGGCTTCCACGCCATGCGCGAGCAGGTTGTCAAGCTCGTTAAAGATAAGGTCGCACACTTCGTGCGCGTTCTCGGCGTTGAGCCCGGCATAGATAGACATTGCGCCCGCGCGCGTGTAGCTCGTGGGGTAGGTATAGACCGAGTATGCCAAGCCGCGTTCCTCGCGAATGCTCTGGAAAAGGCGGGAGGACATGCCGCCGCCCAGTAAATTATTGAGAATGGAGAGCGCGTACAGGTCGTCATCCAGCGATGTCACGCCCGGAAACCCCATGCACAGGTGGACCTGTTCAATGTCTTTTCGTTGAACCACCGTGCTTTTGACCATGCGTGCGCCGTTAACGGGCGGCGTTGGCGCACCGCTATCCCTCCAACCGCCGAAGGATTCCTCAATAAGCGCGCTCGCGCGAGCCGGCTCATAATTGCCCGCAAGCGAGAGCACGCAGTTGCGCGGCGCATAGAAACGATCCATGTATCCCAGGAGCGTCTCGCGCGGGAATGAACGTATGTTGTTGGCCGGGCCCAAGATGGTGCGCGCGTAGGGATCACCCTCGAAATGAACCTTGGCCAGCAGCTCATGCACCAAGTCTTCGGGAGTGTCCTCCACCATGGCGATCTCCTCGCACACAACGCCCCTCTCTTTTTCGAGCTCTTCGGGTTTCAAGGTGGAATTGAGCGCGATGTCGGAGAGAATGTCCATGGCGAGCGGCAAATGTTCATCCATGACTTTAACGTAGAAGCAGGTGCACTCCTTGCTTGTGAACGCGTTGATCTGACCGCCGACCGCGTCGACGTCCTCAGCGATCTCCCGCGCGCTCCGCTTTTTCGTGCCCTTGAAGAGCATGTGCTCGATGAGGTGTGATATGCCGCTCGTCTCCGCTGTTTCGTTCTGAGAGCCCGCGCGTACCCACAGCCCGGCGGTGACGGAACGGAAATGGGGTATCCGCTCGCCGATCACGCGCAGATTGTTTTGTAGTGACCATTGATCAATCATGTTAACCCTCCCACGTCCATAATATGGCCGTTTTTACGTTGTTGATGAAAAAACGCCCGTATCGCCATATCAACGACACGGGCGCGAGTAGTGCGGGGGATGCAGTGGGCCTTCTCGACCCATATACGCGCTTACGTCCTCTCGTCGCGGTTTCCGCGGAAGGGGCGATTGTCGTCCTTGCGCGGGGGGAGGGCTGGGCGCGGTCCGTCGTTACGGGGGGTGAAGGGGCGCGGCGCGGGTGCGGGACCGGAGCCGGGAGGGGAGACGCGCGGTACTTCGCCTTCGGGGATGAAGCCTTTGCGGGTGACGTTGACGCGGCCCTTTTCGTCGATCTCGATGACCTTGACGGTGATCGTGTCGCCGATGTTGACGACGTCCTCAACGCGTTCAACGCGCTGATTGGAAAGCTGGGAGATGTGGGCCATGCCATCCTTGCCGGGCAGAAGCTCGACAAACGCGCCGAACGGCATGATGCGGACCACTTTGCCTGTGTAGACTTCGCCGACCACGATGTCTTTGGCGATGCCTTCGATGCGTGCGCGCGCGGTCTTGGCGGCCTCTGCGTCCTGTGTCAGGATGAAGACGCGGCCGTCGTCCTCAATGTCGATCTTGACGCCTGTCTCCGCGATGATCTTGTTGATCATCTTGCCGCGCGGGCCAACGACTTCGCCGATCTTCTCGGGGTTAATCGTGAAGGTCACGATCTTGGGCGCGTGCTTTGAAAGCTCCGCGCGCGGTTCGGAGAGGCACTTCATCATTTCGCCCATGATGTGCATGCGCGCCTCAAACGCCTGCGCGAGCGCCTGCTTGAGGATCGGCTCGTCGATGCCCTTGATTTTGATATCCATCTGGATGGCGGTGATGCCTTCCTTTGTGCCCGCGACTTTGAAGTCCATATCGCCGAAAAAATCCTCAAGCCCCTGAATATCGGTCAGGACGACAACTTTGCCCGACTTTTCGTCCTTGATCAATCCCATGGCCGCACCCGCGACCGGCGCTTTGATGGGAACGCCGGCATCCATCAGCGCGAGAGTGGAGCCGCATACCGACGCCTGTGAGGTCGAGCCGTTGGACGAGAGGATCTCGGACACCAAACGGATGGTGTACGGGAAATCCGCTTCCGAGGGGATGACGGGCAGGAGCGCGCGCTCGGCCAATGCGCCGTGTCCGATCTCTCGGCGGCCCGCGCCGCGCATCATCTTGGCTTCGCCCGTGGAGTATGGCGGCATGTTGTAGTGGTGCAAGTAGCGCTTGGAGGTCTCCGTGCCGATGCCGTCGATCTCTTGTTGATCGCCCGAGCCGCCCAGCGTCGCGATGGTGAGCGCCTGAGTCTGACCGCGGGTGAAAACGGCGGAACCGTGAACGCGCGGGAGGATGCCCGCCTCACACCAGATGGGGCGAACCTGGCGCGTGTTGCGGCCGTCGGGACGCACGCCGTCTTCCACGATTTTGCGGCGAACCTCGGCTTTGGTCATTTCGTACAGGCAGTCCGCGATCTCGCGCTCGCGCCCAAGGAACTGTTCGGAAAAATGCGCAAGAACCTCGGCTTTGACCTGATCCTCGCGACCCTGACGCTCGGAGCGGTCGAACGTGTCCACGCTCCAAACCACTTTGCCGGCGGCAAACGAGGTCACGGCGGCCCTGACGTCATCACCCACGGCCTCCATGGGGAACTCGCGCTTGGGCGCTCCGATTTCGGCCACGATCATTTCCTGAAACGCGACCTGTTTCTTGATCTCTTCGTGCGCGAACAGGATGCCGGCGAGCATTTGATCCTCGGGCACTTCTTCCGCGCCCGCCTCGACCATCATCACCGCGTCCTTCGTGCCGGAAACGACCAGATGCATTTTGGACTTTTCGCGTTGTTCCTGCGTGGGGCTGATGACGAACTCACCGTCCACAAGGCCGATTTCGGCCGCGCCCGTGGGTCCGGCGAAAGGGATCTCGCTGACACTGAGAGCGATGGAGGAACCGATCATCGCGGGGATGTCGGGTTGGTTGTCCTGCTCAATGGATAGGCAGGTCGCAACGATCTGAACGTCGTGGCGCATGCCGTGCGGGAACAGCGGGCGGATGGGGCGGTCGATCAGGCGCGAGGTCAGGATGGCCTTCTCGCCCGGGCGGCTCTCACGGCGCTGCCATGATCCCGGGATTTTGCCCGCCGCGTAGAGCTTTTCCTCATAATCCACGCTCAACGGGAAAAAGTCGATACCCGCGCGCGCCTTTTCGGCGGCGGTCGCGGTGACGAGGAGCACGGTGTCGCCGTGCCGGACGAGCACGCCGCAGCCCGCTTGCTCGGCGTAACGGCCGAACTCGAAGGACAACGGGCGTCCGCCCAATGTCGTTTGGTAAACCTTGTGTTGCATTTCGGAACCTCCATCATATTGTTGGCTCCGGCCCGGACCGTTCAAAAGCGGACACGCATTGCGGGCGTGTCGGCTTTTCAACGGACCTTAGGCCGGAATGAGTTCAAAACAGCGCGTGCCATGGTACAGTTGACGCGGGGAACGCCTAGCGTCCCCCGCGTTCAATGCGGTGTTACTTGCGCAGGTTGAGGCGGGCGATGAGCGTACGGTAACGCTCAATGTTTTCGCGCGTCAGGTAATCCAGCAGTCCGCGGCGCTGGCCGACCATGATGAGCAGTCCGCGGCGGGAGTGGTGGTCGTTCTTGTTGATCTTGAGGTGTTCATTGAGGTGGTTGATGCGCTCGGTCAAAAGCGCGATCTGAACCTCGGGGGAGCCAGTGTCGCCTTCGTGCGTTTTGTACGCATCGATGATCGCCGTTTTCTGAGCCTTGTCCATTGGACACACTTCCTTTCGTCCGTTACAAATCGCCGCGAGCCGTGCGGGGCGTTGGACATTCGCCGGACACAGCCTGCGGTTCGCATACGGGTTATTATACCACGCTGGAGGCGACAAGTAAACATGAAAAAGCAGCATTATTGCCTGCTGATTGATTGCGGAATGACGTCGCGTCTGATATGCTGTATACGGCTTTGCAAAAAATTACGCTGAATGTGCGGCATGTGGACGCCGCCTTGTTGGCGCATGCTGTCAGCTTCCGCAAACCGCATGCGAATACGAGGTATTATTAAGCCACAAAGGAGTGAGGACATGCCGGTCAAGTTGTGTGTCATCGGATGCGGTGGTCACGCAAACGCAACGCACATCAAGGCGTTGAAGGAAATGGCCGCGATGCCGGAAGGGCCGGTGCTTGCGGGGTGCTGTGACATTTCCTTGGAGCGTGCGACGGCGTTTAAGGAAAACGGCGGGTTTGCCAAAGCGTACACGGATTTTGAAGTGATGATCGCATCCGAAAAACCCGACGGTGTGCTCATCGCCACGCCGTTCACCGTAACGCCGGGTATCGCAGCAAAAGTCGCGCTTCTAAAAGTGCCGGCGCTCATCGAAAAGCCACCGGCGGAAACGCTTGAAGGCTGCATGCCCATTGTGGACGCGCTCAAAATCGGGGGCGGGATCAGCATGGTCGCGTTCAATCGCCGACACATGCCGCTGGTCGCCGATCTGAAGGAGATCGCTTCAAGGCGCGGCGTGACGCACATCGACTACTCGATGTACCGTGTGCGCCGCACGGAGCGGCATTTCCACACGACGGCCATCCACGGTATAGACATGATCGCCTTCATTGCCGGATCACGCTACACGAGCGTGCGTTTTTGGTACCAGGATCTGCCCGCGCTGGGTGCGGGGGTAAGCAATCTGTTCATGGATGCCGTATTTGAGTCAGGCGCGAGTGCGCGCCTCTCATTCATTGTGGCGTCGGGACGGGTACACGAGCGCATGCTCATCACGGGAGACGGCTACACGGCTGAGGCCGCGCTGCCCATGTGGGACAATTCGGACGCGCCGGGATACATCCGCGTGTATGAAGGCGACAAGCTTGTGTCCGCCATCGAGGGGGAACACACGCCCATGTACGTCTCGAACGGTTTTTTAGCGCAATTGCAGTCGTTTGTGGAGCACATCAAAAGCGCGCGGCGCTCGCCCAACGACATGGCATCCGCGCTCCAAAGCGTGGAAATCGCCGAATGTATGGGGCTGCGAAAAGCCTCCTATACGCGGCAATCGTGAAGGCATCAGATAAACACTTAGACTTCCTTCTCGATCACAATGTACGCTTGCCCGCCGGGGCTGTCACCATACGCGCAAGCCGAGATGTGCTTGACCTTCCAGCCCTTCTCCAAGTAGTCGTTGACAGCATCCAGCCCGTCATTGCCCTTCATGCCGAGCATTTTGGCGGTGCTCACAACCCACAGGATTTTCTCCATGATTAACCTCCGATCGTGTCGTGAAATACCACTTGTTCGTTTGTACGTTCAATATTGCAAAAAACCCGACGTCAAAGGTACGTCGGGTTCTCTTTGGCGGAGAGTTAGGGATTTGAACCCTAGAATGGTTTCCCATTGCCGGTTTTCAAGACCGGTGCCTTCAACCGCTCGGCCAACTCTCCGTATTGTAACTGTCGCTATATGCCACCATCTTCCACAAGGAAATCGGGCAGACATCTAGGGCAGACACGACAAACGATCAAACGTCAGTATACCACACAAAGCCCACTCTATCAAGGGTTTACGGACATCGGCAAGCGATTAGCACCACTCTTTTTCAAGACCGGTGCCTTCAACCGCTCGGCCAACTCTCCAAAGCGATTTCAAGATATCATAGCACCGTTCACGCTTAAAATCAAGGTACCCTACAGTCCAAGTTCGCTGGCCTGAGTCCGCATGCCCGTAATGCACCGCGAGATCACGTCGTCAAGCTCAAGGCCTAGCATTTCGCAGCCTTTGCGTATGACATCGCGGTTAACGCCGGCGGCGAACGCCTTGTCCTTGAACTTCTTTTTGACGCTGGACACCTCGATGTCCATGACCGACTTAGACGGCCGCATGTACGCCGCCGCCGTGATCAATCCGGTGAGCTCGTCGATGGTGAAGAGCACTTTCTCCATATAATGCACGGGCATGACTTCGGACGCGAGCCCGTAGCCATGGGAGACAACCGCGCGAATGAATGCGTCGTCGTAGTTCGCGTCCTTGAGGATCTCCACGCATTTTACGCAGTGCTCTTCGGGATACTCTCCATAGTCAACGTCGTGCAAGAGCCCGACAGCACCCCAGTACTCGGTGTCCTCGCCCGCCTGCACGGCGAAATGGCGCATTACGGACTCAACCGCGATGCCGTGCCGGACAAGAGCCTCGCTCTTGTTGTGCGCGCGGAGCAGCGCCAGCGCTTTATCTCTCATGCACATACACTCCCTCGATGTCAGCTCAGAAGATGCCACATAAAAAACGCGGTCATCGCGCCCTCAAAGCAGTTCGCGTAATCCATGCAGGTGTGGCGCGCGCCGCGCAGCGGGATGAATGTGTGCTCATCGAGGCGCGAGGTGAGCAGACGATCAAGGGATAGCGCGTTTTCAAAGGGTACGAGCTGGTCGCAATCGCCGTGGAAAAACAGCACGGGCGGGGGGGCGCACGTGTCTGTCGGAGTGAGCCAGTCGGGTTTGGGAGCACCCCAGAGAAGGGTGAGCGCGCGAACGCCTTGCTGCCGAAATCCGTCGCGGTGGAGGAAGAGACGCGCGATAGCCATGCCGCCTGCCGAGCCGCCGACCATCGCCATGCGCGACGCATCCAGACCATGCGCGGCACCGTTGGCCCCAAGCCACATGATCGCATGATTCAAATCGTCCGCCGCGTCGTCGACCGCGCCTTCGGCGTCCTGCTCGGGCGTCCGCACGCGGTAGTCGACCGACACGCACGCGTAGCCTCGCGCGGCGAAGCGTTCGGCGAGCGCCACGATGTAGCGCTGGCTTTTGTCGTTGCCGGTGCGGAAACCGCCACCGTGCACGAACACCAGAACGGGCAGAAGCCCTTTCGCGTCCTCGGCCGGTTTGTATACATCAAGGCAAAGTGTGACTTCGTTTCCTGAGTAATCGAGCGCGCCCGCGAAGGGGATGTCGCGCTCCACATCGATTTTGTCAAACTCCGTGTCACGATAGCGCATGTGGGTCCCTCCCGCGTTCCTTATCCCTTCGCCGCGGCCAGCCCGCGCTCAAGGTCGGCAATGATGTCGTCGATGTGCTCAAGCCCGATGGAAAGGCGGATCATGTTGGGCAGAATTCCCGCCGCTGCCATGTCCTCAGGCGAGAGCTGGGAGTGCGTTGTGCTCGCGGGATGGATAACGAGCGATTTTGCGTCCGCGACATTGGCCAAGTGTGAGAACATCGTAAGCCCGCCGATGAACCGGCGTCCCGCCTCGATCCCGCCTTTGACTCCGAACGTGAAGATACCGCCGATCCCGCGCGGGAAGTCGCGCTTAGCGAGCGCGTTGTACGCGTTGCCTTCAAGCTCGGGATGATTGACATAGTCAACGCCGTGATGCCCGGCAAGATATCTCGCGACCGCGCGCCCGTTCTCCACGTGTCGCTCCATGCGCAGGGAGAGCGTCTCCACGCCCATGAGCAAAAGGAACGCGGACAAAGGCGCGAGTGTCGCGCCCAAGTCGCGTTGGAGCTGCACGCGGCACTTGCCAATATACGCCGCGCGTCCCATCTTCTCCGTGTAGGACATCCCGTGATACCCGGGATCGGGTTTGACGAGGCTTTCGAATTTGCCAGAAGCCGCCCAGTCAAAATTGCCCGAGTCCACGATCAGCCCCGCGATCGTCGTTCCGTGTCCTCCGATATATTTGGTGGCGGAATGCACGACGATGTCCGCGCCGTGCTCAAACGGCCTGTACAGGTAGGGCGTCGCGAACGTGCTGTCGACGATGACGGGCACCTTGTATTCATGCGCGATCCTTGCGATGGCATCGACGTCGCACAGGTTCGCCGAAGGATTGCCTACCGTCTCAAGGAACACGGCACGCGTTTCTTTCCGCATGGCTTTTCTGATGTTCTCAGGCTCGTCCGTGTCGACAAACGATGTGGTGATGCCGTACTGCGGGAGCGTATTGGCGAACAGATTGTGTGTTCCGCCATAAATGCGGCTCGTCGCCACGATGTGCGAACCCGCGCCCATCATGTTGAGTACCGCCATGACAGTCGCAGCTGACCCCGATGCGACCGCCAGACAGCCTACGCCGCCTTCAAGCGCGGCGATCCGCTGTTCCAGCACGTCGTTCGTGGGGTTGTGGAAGCGCGAATAAATATAGCCGTCTTCGTTGAGAGCGAATAGGTTGGCCGCCTGTTCCGCGCTCTCGAACGTGAAGCTGGTCGTCTGGTATATCGGCACGGCGCGCGATCGGGTGGCTGTGTCCGGCGCCTGTCCCGCGTGGAGCTGCAGAGTCTCGAAGTGCTCGTTCATGTGAACCTCCTCGGGTCAATTGACAAAACAGACGATGTGACCGTCTGGATCGCGGAAGTGCATCGCGCGCGCGCCCCACGGATACGTCGTCGGCTCGGCGATGAACGCTATACCCATGTTCAGGGCTTTAAGCCTCTCATATTCAGCATCCACGTCGTGGACTGCGAAGCTGAACCTGCACAGCCCCGCCCCGTTGTATAAATGAAACGCAAAGCCCATGTCGCGCTCGGCTGCGGATTTCGAGTAAATGGTGATCCCTCCTCCGTCGACCGCAACCACCACGTGGTGGTCATTGATATCGGCATCGGCGCTGAGTATTTTTACATAAAACTCAGAGAGCGCCCGCACGTCATCGGTCAATAGAGAAACGCCGCTGATCATCTTCATCGCGCGCGCATCACCGCCTTTCCGTTTACCCGCACTTGGAGTATCCGCAAGTCCTGCACATCACGCAGCCGGACTCGTGTGTGACCTCCGCGCCGCATTCGGGGCAGTGTGTGCCGTTGGTGATCTTGACTTCGGTGACGGCGGGGGAGAGCGGGAGCGCTGTGCCGGATTTTTTCGTGTAAGCCACGACTTTTTCAAGCACTTTGCCGATGGCGTCGGGGCAGGAGAGCACCTTGATCTCCTTGTCGGCCTTGCGCAGCGTGGCCAGACAGCGAATCCCTTTGAGTTGCTCGATGATCGTCTCCGCGCTCATACCCGCGCGCAGGGATTGGGAGATGAGCCGGCTGGTGGCCTCGCTCTGCGAGGGACAGCCGCCTGCGCGCCCAAGGTTGGCGAATACCTCGCAGATGCCCTTGTCGTCGTAATTGACGGTGATATAGAGCGTTCCGCATCCGATGCGCACTTTTTCAGTGAATCCCATGGTAACCTCGGGGCGCGGGCGGGGCTTTATGGACGCCGGAACAGCGGGTGCAGCAGAGGCCGCGGAAGCGGGCGTGTCCGTTTTTTTCTCCGTGCTGGTGCCGGTGGTCAGCACTTGCATGCTGCGTGAGCCGTCGCGATAGATGGTGATGCCCTTAAGGCCCAGCTCGTAGGCGAGCAGGTAGACGTTCTCCACATCCTCGCGCGTTGCGGTGTTGGGGAAGTTGACGGTTTTTGAGACCGCGTTGTCAGTGTGCGCCTGAAACGCTGCCTGCATGCGGACATGCGCGTCGGGGGAGATGTCGTGCGCGGTCACGAACACGCGGCGGATGTCCTCGGGCAGGGCGTCGATGTGCGCGGCGGTGCCTTCGCGCGCGATCTGGCGCATCAGCTCGGGCGACCACACGCCCGCGTCGCGTATGGCCTGCTCAAACACGGCGTTGACGTCCGGGAGCGCGTCGTTGTCCATGACGTTGCGGGTAAACGCGAGCGCGAACAACGGCTCAATGCCGGAGGACGCGTCACAGATGATTGATATGGTACCCGTGGGCGCGATGGTGGTGGTGGTCGCGTTGCGCACCGGCTCATCCTTTGAAAGCACGGAGTCCTCAAAAGCGGGGAATGCGCCTCGCGCGAGCGCGAGCTTGGAGGACGCGTCACGCGCCGCGGCCTGAATAAAGCCCATCACACGGCGAGCGAGCGCGAGGGCCTTGTCGCTGTCGTATGGGATTTTCAGCAGGTAGAGCGCGTTCGCCCAGCCCATCACGCCAAGCCCGATTTTGCGCGTGCGTTTGGTTGTCTCATCGATCTCGGGCAGGGGGTAACGGTTGATATCGATGACGTTGTCGAGGAAATGGACGGCGAGGGAGACGGTCTGCGCGAGCTTTTGGTAGTCAAAATCGGAGCAGTCTTCGCGCAGCATTTTTTCGAGGTTGATGGAGCCTAAGTTGCAGCTCTCGTACGGTAAGAGAGGCTGCTCGCCGCACGGGTTGGTCGACTCGATATCCCCCAGTCCAGGGACGGGGTTGCCGGCATTCATACGGTCGATGAACACAATGCCCGGCTCGCCGTTACGCCACGCCATCTCCACGATGAGCGCGAACACCGCGCGCGCGTTTTTGCGGTCCACAACCTTGCCCGTGTTGGGGGCGATGATGTCGTATTCGGTGCCGTCTTTCACGGCCTTCATGAACGCGTCGGTAATCGCCACGCTGATGTTGAAATTCGTGATGTCGCGGTCGTCCGCCTTGCATCGGATGAAGTTTTCGATGTCCGGATGATCCACGCGCAAAATGCCCATGTTCGCGCCGCGCCGCGTGCCGCCCTGCTTGACGGCCTCGGTCGCCGCGTTAAAGACCTTCATAAAGCTGATGGGGCCTGAGGCCACGCCGCCCGTGGACTGCACGGACGCGCCGGTCGAGCGCAGGCGGGAGAAGGAGAAACCCGTGCCTCCGCCGGATTTGTGGATGAGGGCGGCATTTTTCACCGCGTCGAATATCCCGTCCATGGAGTCGGGGACGGGCAAGACGAAGCATGCGGAAAGCTGTCCCAGCGGTCGGCCCGCGTTCATAAGCGTGGGACTGTTGGGCATAAACTCAAGAGACGTCATCGCGGTGTAAAACGATTTGGACAGAGCGGCGGTGTCGGCCTGCCCGTCGTATTGTGCGTCGGCGGCGGCGACAGCGTCGGAAACGCGTTGAAACATGCCCTCGATGCTCTCGACCAGCTGGCCGTTGACGTCGCGCGTCAAGTAGCGCCTTTCGAGCACCGCTCGTCCGTTTTTGCTAACCATTGTATGCATGCCTCCAGCTTTGTACTACGGGTTGTGCCTAGGACATATTCGTCGCGCATCCCTTAATCCCTTTAGGTCATCTTTTACAAAATTTGCAAAGGGGGTGCGTGAGGTGAACTGGATTTGGACCGCGTTCATGCTTGCGGGAATGGTTTGTGCCATTTTGACGGGAACTGGCGAAAAATTGGTCGCCTCCATGGTCGACTCGGCGGGTTCGGCTGTGGCGCTCGCGCTCACGCTCGCGGCAGGCTACGCGCTGTGGTGCGGCCTTTTGTCCGTGGCGGAGGAGGCGGGCGTGCTGTCCGCACTCGCCCGCGCGCTAAAAAGACCGCTCGGACACTTGTTTTCAGCCAGGGAAACGGACGATGAGTCGCTCAAGCACATCTCCGCCAACCTCGCCGCTAACGCGCTCGGTCTTGGCAACGCGGCCACGCCCGAGGGCATCGCGGCCATGCGATCGTTGGAGAAACGCTCAAAGGGTCGGGTGGGCGATGCCATGGTCATGTTCCTAGTCATCAACTGTTCCTCAGTACAGCTTGTGCCTACAACAGTGATCGCATTACGCGCGGCGGCGGGGGCGGCGTCTCCCGCGGACATCCTGTTGCCCACGCTTTTCGCGACCGCAATCAGCACGGCGGTTGGCGTGGCGGCGGCCAAGGCGCTCGCTCCGCTGTATAAATGAGCGCGCTCCTCCTGCCCGTCCTCATCGCAGGGCTGCTCGCGTTTGCGGCGGCAAAGCGTGTCAACGTCTACGATGCGTTCCTGCGCGGCGCGAAAACAGGCCTTGAAACCGCACTTGGCGTTCTGCCCGCGCTCACGGCGGTCATGATCGCTGTGGCGGTGCTGCGCGCGTCCGGGCTGATGGAGATGCTTCGCGCCCTGCTGGCTCCATTCATGCGCGCGCTCGGCTTGCCCGACGAACTGGCTGCGATGTTTGTTCTTCGGCCTGTTTCGGGATCGGCCGCGCTCGCGGAGCTGTCACGCGTTCTAGCGGACTTTGGCCCGGACTCTGCAGAGGGGCGTGTCGCCTCTGTCATGATGGGATCGACGGAGACAATTTTTTACACGCTCAGCGTTTACTTTGGCGCTGTCGGCCTGAGAAGGACGCGGCACGCGCTCCCCGCCGCGCTGCTCTCCTGCGCCGCAGGGGCCGCCGCGGCCGCGCTGGCTGTGCGGCTGTTCTTTTAGCGCGGCTGTACAAAGAATGGCCGGATGATGTAGAATGGGCGCACAATGAGGACAGAGGTGCGCCATGAAACGCTACGATTGGGTATTCTTTGATATGGACGGAACGCTCGTCAAGTCCGATCCCGGCATCGTGAGGTGTTTGACCATGGTGCTTGGGGATTACGGCGTGGATGTCGCGGGGATGGACTTGCAGAAGTTTATCGGGCCTCCGCTCAACCAAACATTTGCGCGGCTCCTTGGTGACCGCGCTGCCGAGGCGGTCACCGCTTACCGCGCGCTTTACCTGCAAAAAGGCGTATACGAGTGCGCGCTTTACCCGGGCGTGCTCGACATGCTCAAAGCGCTCGCGCCGCATTACAAGCTCGCTATCGCAAGCGCGAAGGTGCAACGGGCGGTGGAGACGATCCTTATGCATCTTGGCATCGCTGAATACTTCAGCCTCGTCGTGGGTTCGCTGCCCGATGGAAGCCGCTCGGAAAAGCATGAGTCCATCGGGCATTTGCTCTATGTTTCGGGCGCGTCTCCCGACCGCGTCTTGATGATCGGTGACCGCGATCTCGATCTGATCGGCGCGGATAAGTCCGGTGTGCACGGCCTCGGCGTCCTGCACGGATACGGATCGCGCGCGGAGCTGGAGGCTTGCAAACGTGTCGCTGTCGTTGACAGTGCGGATGACGTCGTACGCTACCTGCTTGAATAGCGGCCTGAACGAACTCCTTAGGTGCCGGTCATAAGCGTTCGCGTCAGAACGCTGGGCGATGGTTTTCCGCACGCTCAGGCTAGGCGTGCGGACTGGGTTCTGCGAAACCTGCGCAGAATCGACACACGCGTCAATCCGCGCGCCAGGGTTGTCCATTCTAAAACGCACGCTCGCAACTGCGGGCGAATAGGCATAGGATGGGATCAAGACTATACCTATGGATATGGAGAGGATTGAACGTGAGGCAACACCGCTACCCGCCGCGCGCGCTGCAATGTCTGTGCGGGCCGGCATCCAATACATCCGAAGCAAACGGCGCGTGCCGCGTCTGCCCGCCAGGGCCGCAAGGCCCACCCGGGATGCCGGGTTCCCCTGGCCCGGAAGGCCCGCAAGGCCCCCCTGGCCCCCCTGGCCCTCCCGGACCCGGACCGGTCGCGGTCAACGAAGTCTATGTCACGTCACTTGACGAAAACGTACTCTCTGTCATCAACGGTGAAACAAACGCGATCGACGCGGCATTGCCCACGGGCGCGGCACCGCGCGGCGTGACATACAATCCTGAGACAAAGCGCGCGTATGTGACAAACGTATCTGACAACACGCTGGGCGCGTATGACATGCTCGCGCGAGCGTTCATCGGAACCGCGCCGGTCGGTGCGCTTTCGTACTTGTGCAGAGTTAACCCGGCGACCAATCTGGTCTACGTCCCAAGCATCCTGTTTGACAACGCGGCCGTGGTTGACGGCGCGAGTCTGGCCGTCGTCCGCACGATCGCCACAGGCTCTATCCCGGCTGGCGTTGGGGTTGATTCGGTGCTGAACCAGATCTACGTCGCCAACGGCAACCCGTCCAACAGCGCGACCGTGATCGATGGCAACACCAACGCGGTCATCGCCACGATACCTGTGGGCAACGACCCTGCGTTTATCGCGGTTAACCCGCGTACGGCCCTTGTGTACATACCGAATTTCAGGGCGCAGAGCGTCTCGGTCATCAATGGAAAGACGCGCGCGATAGTCGCGACAATCACAGCGGGCGTGGGGGCGAACCCCATGGGCGCGGCTGTCAACCCAGTCACCAACACCGTCTACATCACGTCGTTCACTGACGGAACCGTCTCGGTTTACCGCGGCGCGGACAACGCGTTTATCGCTACCGTCCCCGTAGGTTCGCAGTCACGGGGCATTGCCGTCAATCCGGCGACAAACCGCGTCTATGTCGCCAACTACAACTCCGCGTCCGTTTCCGTCATCGACGGAGCGACGAACGCGGTCATTGCGACTATCGCTGTGCCCTCGCGGCCCTACGACTTGACCGTGAGCGTGTAAAGCGCTCATATTTGCTCCGCCGCTCTCATACAGTGGATAGCGACAATCCACATGGAGGGGAACGGCATGAAAGATTACATTGAGGAACGCGCCGTAGAGATCGCGAATTACATCATACAGTCCAACGCAACCGTTCGCGAGGCGGCGCGGGTGTATAAAATTTCCAAATCCACCGTGCATAAGGATGTCTCGGAGAGATTGCCCACAATCAACGCGCAGGTGGCCCAACAGGTCAAACAGGTGCTTGAGCAGAACAAGGCGGAGCGGCACATTCGGGGCGGTCAGGCGACCTGCGCGCGTTTTCGGCGTACCTAGCGGGCTGGAAAGCGCTTAAGCGCCAATGGATGCTGGATTGACACGGGCGCGGTTTCCCGATATAATGAAACTCCAAATGTGGGAAGAAGCGGCGGGGGTGCGTCCTACGCCGCTGTTTTGTTCACCCGGACGTGAAAACGGGGGCTTTTGAGTTGTTGCAAATTCGCTGCGCGGGGGCATCCGATCTTCCCGCGCTCACGCCCTTGAAGCGGCACATACACGGCCTGCACGTCGCGGGCAATCCAAAAAAATTCATTCCCATGACCGATGATGAAATTCAAAGAGGCTTTGCCGATGCCTTAGACCGTGACGACGCGCGCGTCGTTCTGGCCGAGATGGACAGCATCGTCGCGGGGTATGCCGTGTTTGTCAAGGTCGTCACGCCCGAACGCCCCGGTGTCCGCGCGTCCAGAACCGGCTTGATTGATGAGCTCTGCGTGTCGCCGGATTTTCGCCGGCGCGGCGTTGGCCGCGCGCTCATGGAGGAGGTGAAACGCCTGTGCGCTGAGCTTACGCTTGACCGCCTTGAGCTGACTGTGTGGACGTTCAACGAAAGCGCGCTCGCGTTCTACCGTGACTGCGGTTTTGACGACGTGATGCACCGGTTGTCCATGCCGATCTGATTCGACAGCGTCTTTTCCACCATTTGCCACGCGCGGCGCGCAGGGTATGGTACAGATTGCATAGAACGCTAATGGACCCGATTATGAGAAGTAGGTGGAGCCCGCGTGTTTGGAATGCAGGACATCGGCATTGACCTTGGAACGGCCAGCGTGCTGGTATACGTCAAAAACAGGGGGATCGTGCTTCGCGAGCCGTCCGTTGTCGCGATAGACCGCAACACGGGCCGCATTTTGGAAGTTGGCGACGAGGCACGCAACATGCTGGGCCGAACACCCGGCAACATTGTGGCCATCCGCCCGCTGCGCGACGGCGTGATCTCGGATTATGACGTCACCGAACGCATGCTCCGCTACTTTCTGCGCAAAGTCGTTGGCCGCCGAGTGCTCTTTAAGCCGCGCGTTGTCGTATGCGTGCCCAGCGGAGTAACCGAGGTCGAGAAGCGTTCGGTGATTGATGCGACCATCGATGCGGGCGCGAGGTTCACACAGCTCATTGAGGAGCCTATCGCCGCCGCAATCGGCGCGGGCATTGACATCGGCAAGCCTTACGGCTCCATGGTCGTGGACATCGGCGGCGGCACGACCGACATCGCGGTCATCTCACTAGGCTCGCCCGTCGTGGCTGAATCCATCAAGGTCGCGGGCGATAAGTTCGATGATTCCATCATTCGTTTCATGCGCAAGCGCTATAACCTCCTCATCGGGGAGCGTACCGCAGAAGAGATCAAAATGAACATCGGCTGCGCGTGCCCCCGCAAGGAAGCGCTCTTTATGGATGTGACGGGACGCAACCTAGTCTCCGGTTTACCCAAAATTGTGCGTGTCGGCTCGGACGAGATTTATGAAGCCATTGAGGAAACTGTGCAGACCATCGTCGAAACTGTGCACACCGTGCTCGAGCACACGCCTCCTGAGCTCGCCGCGGACATCTACGACCGGGGCCTCGTCATGACAGGGGGCGGCGCGCTACTTTATGGCCTCGACCGCCGTTTGCAAGAACACACCAAGGTTCCCTGCTACGTCGCTGACGACGCCATTTCCTGTGTCGCCATCGGCACGGGCCGCGCGCTCGAGAACATCGATGTGCTGGGCAACGCCATCTTCGAGTACCGTCGGGGCAAAAACTACCACAGGCAGGCGTAAGGCGGCAGCCTTTCGAGCAACGCGGACAAGTGATCGGCGCGACACGTCCGTCCGCGGGCGTCATGTGGGGATATTAAGGCCCGCTTCGTTTTGAAGCGGGCCTCAGTTTGCCGACAAAGGCACCTCACGCGAAGGCGTGGGGTGCCTTTAACCGTACCAGAGATAGACAAAGACCGACGATGGAAAGGAAAAAATGGGCGATTCTTTTCATGTTTTGGACCGCTGCGGTCAGGTAAGAC
>JAVBRD010000016.1:0-95897 GCA_031548365.1 Eubacteriales bacterium | reverse complement strand
TCCGGCGACCCCCCACCCCCGCCACCCCCCACGCTTCTGATTGGCGTTGATAACGAAATCAAAACGCCAGCGAAGGAGGATGTCATCATGCCGACGCGGAGGGAATTCCTCCGCGTTTTTGGTTCATTACGCAGGGTGTTGTGAAAGGGTCACGGCACGGCGGGGGGATCAACGGAAAACAGATAGCCTGTTCCGGGCTTGTCGCAGCCGTCGAGGAACACTTCCGCCGTCCAGTATTTGTTGGGATACGGTATGTTCACGCCATCGCCCAGTATGATGTTGCGCGTTGTGTCGTACATCGCGTCGCTGTCGAATCCCTCGCTTGCGTGCAGCGTGACGGCGTCGCCTAAGAATACCGCGAAAGCGAAGCACGAGCAGTACGGCGGTCCGGCATTAGGGAGGATGCGCGGCACAAAGTCAAAGGAGAGATACCCGTCGGGGACGGGCGCGCCCGACTTCAGGAAACGCCCCCAGACGCCATGCCACGGGTGGTTCGCCTCAAGGCCATAGTGGTGCATGAACAGCACGTCGAAATCAAAACCCGACCGATGGTCGCACATGGCATCGAGCACACGCATGGCTTCGGCGCGCCGCGAGACGTCGTCATACTCGCCGCCCTCCACGCCGATAAAGCGCATGGCGGGGTACTCCCTGTACTCGAAGCTGTCGACCGAAAAACCTTTTAGGCGCCGTTTCACGAAGTTGGGCATGAAGAGCGTCCATTGCACCGAGTTGTCGCAATCACTGATGAGTCTGACATACGCGGCGACTTTTTCCCGCAGGGCGCGGCTGCGCATGGCGGAAAAGTCTGAAAGCGCGGGGTCAACGGCCTCGTGCAGCCACAGGTCGGATTTGTGCGCGCCCGGCGTCGCCTTGGCGATGCCTTCCAGCGCCGTGAACACGGGCTTGTTCACCACGCCCGGGTTCTTTGTGTCCAGTTTTTTTAGGTATACGCTCAATTGATAACGGTAGTGGTTGACGAGCAGCAGCCCGCACTGTTTCAGGTAAGCTTCCCTGCCGTCCCCCGTGGGATTGTGCCACTGATCATCGTCGAGCAGCCACTCGACCATCGCTTCATAGGCGTTTTTGTTGACGAAGATGTCCTGCCCCTCCGCTTTCACCGGATGGTTGTAGCGGCGGAACCTGAGCGCCCAGTCCGTGATGCGCGCGTAAGCGTCCGCGCCGGATAGACGTTCGCCGGTCTTCTCGCCCACGACGAGCAGGCCCGCGCAGTTTTCGTGCCAGTCGGGCAAGTAATAATACGCGTCGGTATCACGATTTCCGCCCGTGGGCGGCCAGCAGGAGCGCGTGTAAAGCCCGCCCTCGTCATACCCCACAATCAGGCAGGCCATGGGCGCTTTTACCGTGATGCCAAACCCGATCACGGGGCGGCCGGCGTCGATCGAGCGCTTGATTTTTTCCAGGCAAGATGCGCTGTCGCTCAAGGTTTGTCCCGTCAGATACTCGCTTGCGTAGCCGAACGCCTCGAACGTGCGGGCCGGAATCTCGGGGATGACGCCAACCTCATCGCAGGAGGAGGCAAAGCGCCAGGGAAAGCACAGCCCCACGCCGCTGAGCGCGAACGCCTCGTCCTCCGTGACGGGATCGCCGATGGCCGACATGAGCCGCATGAGCGAACCGATGTAGCACACCGCGGAAGGATTGCCGTACCCCATGGCCGGAATGTCCGGCAGCACGTTTTTTCCGTTCATCATGACCGCTCCTTGCTATCAATTCAGCCCAATTCAGCCGCTAAAAAAATCTGATGGCGTGCAGTCCCGCCAGGCGAAGCAGCGCGTAAACAAAAATTGGGCTCAGGCAAAACAAGCACGTGAACGCCATTCTTGCCTTGCCGTCATCCTTGACGACAGCGTAAACTATTCTATAGAAAAGAACGCCCAGCGCGCCTCCGATGGTGTTCAGCAGGATATCGTCGATGTCAGCGGCGCCGATGCCCAGCACGAACTGGGCGATCTCCACGCCAAGGCTGACGGCAAAGAGAACCGCGACGCACTTTGCCGCGCCCATGCGCCGCTTGAATGTCTGGAGGTATACGCCCATGGGCACGAATATCGCGACGTTTCCCAGCACGTTCATCAGGGAAACCCAGATGTTGCCGCCGCTTAAGTATTCGTGGATGGATTTGAGCGGGACGATGTTGCAGGGCCTCTGGATGGTCCTGTCCGCGGAAAACACATTCAAAGGATGCACATTTTTAAACAAAAGCGCTTTGACCAGCAAAAGCACATACGCCGCCAGGACGGCGCAGAATACAATCTGTTTGGTGAGACGCCAAAGCTTGGACATGATCAACCCCCTTTTCGGCGCGTCCGCGCGGTTTTATTGTATCCCGAACGGGAACGGCCGTCAAACGAAAAGTCGTCTCCCGCGCGGAAGGCGTCATGTCCGCCTAACGCCTAGCGGAGGTTTTCACGCAGGTACCGGCCCGTGTGCGATCCCTTCGCGCGCGCGACCTCTTCAGGCGTGCCCTCCGCGACGACGAAACCGCCCTGTTTTCCGCCTTCGGGCCCCATGTCGACCACGTGATCGGCGCGTTTGATGACGTCGAGATGGTGCTCGATGACCAGCACCGTGTGCCCTGAGTCGACCAGCGCGTCCAAGCATCCAATGAGCAGGCGGATGTCGTCAATGTGCAGACCTGTGGTCGGTTCATCCAAAATGTACAGGTTGTGCGCACCGCGTTTGATTTTGCCGAGTTCGGTCGCCAGCTTGACACGCTGCGCTTCGCCCCCGGAAAGCGTTGTGGAGGATTGTCCCAGCCGGAGGTATCCGAGGCCCAGCGAGTTCATGGTGGCGATCTTATGACGGATGTACTTCTGGTCGCCGAAAAACGAAACCGCATCCTCAAGCGGCATGTCGAGCGCGTCGGCAATGTTCTTGCCTTTGTACTTGACCTCGAGCAGCTCTTTTTGGAACCTCGCGCCCCCGCACACGGGACAGATCGTCTCGATGTCGGCCATGAACTCAAGCTCGCGCACGATGACGCCCGTGCCCGCGCATTCCTCGCACCGCCCGCCTTCCTTGGCGTTGAAGGAGAAGTCGCGCTGCGCGTAGCCGCGCTCAAGAGCGTCGGGCGTGGAAGCGAACAGCTCGCAGATCCTGTCGTAGAAACCCACGTACGTTGCGGGGTTGGAGCGAGAGTTACGGCCGATGGGCGACTGGTCGATGCTGATGACGTTTGAGATGAGCGACGCGCCTTCAATGGCGTCGTGATCCCCCGGGATGGTGCGCGGGTCGAGCCTCAGCTGGTGGAGCTTCTTGTAGAGAATATCGTGAACCAGCGTGCTCTTGCCGCTCCCGCTCACGCCCGTGATGCAGATGAGACGGTGAAGCGGCAGGCTCACCGTGACGTCCCGCAGGTTGTGCTCGCGCGCGCCCCGGATGACGAGGTGCTCATCGCTCGGCCCGCGCCGTTTCTCGGGCAGCGGGATGAACTTTTTGCCCGAAAGATACTCGCCCGTGAGGGAGCTGCCCCTCTCAAGCTGCGCGGGCGTACCGGCCGCGATGATGCGCCCGCCCGACGCGCCGGCCCCCGGGCCGACCTCTACCATGTAGTCGGCGGCGCGGATCGTTTCCATGTCGTGCTCCACCACGATGACGGTGTTGCCGATGTCGCGCAGCTTCCTGAGCATGGCGATGATCCGCTCGCCGTCGCGCGCGTGCAGACCGATGGATGGCTCGTCCAGCACATAGAGCATGCCCATCAGGCCCGAGCTGATTTGCGTGCTCAGCCGGATTCTCTGCGCTTCTCCGCCCGAGAGCGAGTCGGCGCGACGGTCAAGGTTGAGGTAGTAAAGCCCGATCTCCAGCAGCAGGTTGACGCGCGCGCGCAGCTCCGCGACCACCTGCCGTCCCGCGTCCTCGCGCTCCTTGGAGAAACTCACGCGGCCAAGGAACTCGACGAACTCGGGCAGGTTGAGTCTGGCCGCCTGCGTGATGGTCAGGCCGCCCACGCGGACCAGAAGGCGCTGGGGCTTAAGCCGCATGCTCCCGCAGTCCGGGCAGACGGTTTCCACCATCACCCGGTTGAGCGCTTCCTCCTCGCGCGTGGAGGAGACCGGTTTCTCCCGCCAGTGCTTGTACCATCGGTTGATGTCGGAGAGCAGCCCTCCGTAGGCGAACGTGCGACCCGCAATCCAGTTTTTCTTCACGCCCTCCGGCACGCGCATGGTCACTTTTTCGCCGCGCGTGCCGTGAAAGACGAGATCTCGAACGCCGTCGGGCAGATCCTTCCAGGGCGTGTCGAGCGAGAAGCCGTAGTGCTCGCTCAGTGAGTACATGATGACCTGTTTGTACGACCAGTCGGCGTTGGCGTTGTAGACAAAGGACGCCAGCGCGCCCTTGTTGATGGATTTTTCCGGGCTCACGATCATCAGCCTCGGATCGGCCTGCTTGTGCATGCCGATGCCCATGCAGGTGCGGCACGCGTTTTCCGCGTCGTTGAAGGAGAAATAAAACGCGTTGGTCTCCACCATCGCGATGTGGTGGTCGGGGCAGGCGAAATCTTGGTAAAACGCGCGCTTCTCCGTGTCGGACGCGAACGCGCCATCCTCAACCTCAAAGCGCATGTATCCCTCGCCCACGCGCTTGACGCCTGACTCGATGCTCTGCGCGAGCACCTTGTACCGGTCATCCCGCAGCGTGATCTCGTCGATCACTACATCGAGCCGGTACGCGCGATCGTCGTCCCACTCGATTTCCCCGGTGATGTCGGTGGGTACGCCGTCCACCCAAACCGTGCGGTAGCCCTTCTTGCGCACCTCGTCGATCACGAAGCTCCATGGCTCGCCGTACACCATGTTCACCGGGCAGAGCAGTGTGGCTTTCGTGCCCTCGGGCAGCCGCAGGAGGTGCTCGACCATCGCGTTGACGGAGCGCGTCTCAAACGCTTTTCCGCATACGGGGCAGTGCGGAGTTCCGCTTGTGGCGTACAAAAGCCGCAGGTAGTCGTGGATGGTGGTCATCGTGCCCACGGTCGAACGCGGGTTGCTCATCCCCGTTTTTTGCTCGATGGCTACGACGGGCGAAAGCCCGTACACGTAGTCCACATCCGCGCGCCTGACCTGATCGATCCTGCGCCGCGCGAATGTTGAGATCGACTCAAGAAACCGCCTCTGCCCCTCGGCGTAGATCACCTCGAACGCGAGCGAGCTCTTGCCGCTCCCGCTCACCCCCGTGATGACGCTCAGCCGGTCGCGCGGGATGTCCACATCCACGTTCTTGAGGTTGTTCTGCCTGGCGCCGCGCACCGATATCGTGGTGCGCTGCTCCGAATTCGATCCCATGCTCTTGATGTCCATGGCTACCTCCTCATTCGTCTGCGGCGATGTAGGCGGCTTCCTCGAGTTCGCGGCGGCTCTTGGGGGTTAGGAGCGCGGGGAGAGAGAGCTTTTGCACCAGCCCCAGCTCCGCGAGCCACTCCATGGCGCAAAAGAACACGTGCGTGTCGCCCACGCCCTTTTTGCCGAAGTGACGGCACAGATCGGTGACGGAGCGCGGTTCTTTTTCCTCTTTCAGATAGTCGATCACAGCGCGAAAAAGCGCCGTGCTGCGGTCGCGGATGTACTGCCTGCACGCCGCGATCGCCGGCGCGACGGAAGCGAGCGTCTTGGGCTGGTCGCAAAGGCCCTTGTAGAGCGGTTCAAAAAAGGCGGGGTTATACGCCATGGCCTGCTGAAGCGATTCGCGCATGGGCACGTCGTTGTGCGAGAGCACCTCGAGCGAGGCGAGCGCCCAGAGTGCGTAGACGAGCCAGTGATAGGCGTAAACCGCGTCGCCGCGCATGTAGAGCCACTTTTCGGCCTTGTCAAGCTCTCCGAGCGCGATGGAGGCGGTTGGCAGGTACATCAGGTCGCGGTCGCGGTCGCCCACGCGCGCAATGTCTTCGAAATAGCGGCTAAGCGCCTCGTCGCGCAGGAAGACGACTTTGCCCCGCCGCAGCATGCTGTGGGCGATGGAGCCCGTGAGCGCGCCTTCCACCATGCGGCAGAATTCTGTGCGCTGCATGATCTGCGCGCTGAAGATCACCTCTTGCTCTGTGAAATTGTAGTGGTCGTGGGTGAGCTTCTGGTCCTTGACGATCAGATCCACGTCGATATCGCTCTTGTGCCACACGCGGTCGTAGGCCATGGAGCCGAGGAGAACGACCGCCAGCACCTGTTCGTCGAGACGGACTTTACCAAGGAAGTCGTCCAGCGCCTGAGCATAGCGCTTAGCGGCAGCGTCAAAGTCAAGCGCTTCTTGGGATGGATAGGGACTCCACATGCGCGCCACTCCTTTCCGGGGGATATGACGTTCGACAGTGCGCGCGTATCTCCTCCAAACGCGAAAAGACGGTTCCGGCGCGTTGAAGCCGTCCGCCCGCGGACCGCCGCGGTGTTTGAGCGGAGTTCGCCGCTTATGGAAGCCGTGAAGGCTGGCCGGCACGAAACGCGCGTTACTTGTCGGCGCGATCGCCGCCCGGATGCCCGTGCCGGTCCGGGCCCTCCGAAGGGGCGCGTCCCCGGCTCATGGTTTCGCCGCGAGGGCCTGGCATGCCGCGCGCGCGCCCAATCATGGCTTCTATATCCGCGCCGCTGCGGGGGCCAAAGCCGCGCGGGTCAAACGATTCCCTGCCGAGCGTCTCCTCCATGCGCGCGATGACGCGGGAGAGGAAGTCGTTCAGCGCCGCCCGCTCTTCTGCGCTCAGGCAGCCGAACACATCGCAGCTCTCGGGCGGCTCGGCGGCGGCCTTTGCACCATCCTCGGTCAGCGTGACGCTGATGGTGCGGCGGTCGTCCCGCGACGGCGTTCGGGTGATGTAGCCGCGTTTCTCAAGCTTGAGGAGCAGCTCTCCTACGGATTGCGGGCGCATGTCGAGCAGGAAACCCAAATCTTTCTGGCTGATCACGGGTTTGAGTTTGAGCAGCGCCAGCACGCGGCCTTGCCCGCGATGCGGGTCTCCCATGGGGCCGTGTATGCGGTGGTTGTGCTGGTGAGTGCGGTGAAGGAGCCATTCCACGCGGGCAAACTGCCCGAACAGGTCGGGTTCCTTGTTTGCTTTGTTGTTTGTGTCATGGTCTGGCATGAGGAACCTCCTTCGTGAGCGGCGGTATACAAACAGCACCCTGTATTTTGATTGTGCATGGACCTTCATGTTTCGTCAAGACGTTCTTTCAGGTACCTGCATAATATGGGCCGGTGATGGTTCGCTCAAACGGATCACCCGTTTGCGGTTCCGCAAAAAGCGGGACGAAAGGGTGGAAACGGGAGAGCGCTCGCGGGTTAGGTGTGGTATAATTGGAAACCAAGGACTTGACTTGTGTCCACCGCATTGACGACTCGTTCATCCAGCGGTACTTTGTCAAGGACACCGTGGCGGCGCTGTCAAGGGCGGAAAGGAGACGGACATGATCAAAACCATTTACTGCGGCGCGTCCCTGCTGGCCATCGGAGGGGCGATCAAGGACCCGGAGAACACGCTCATTATGGAACCGACCGGCATGGTGGGCACGGAGTTTGTGGACGCGCTCGGCCCGTTCGCCCTGAGCGCGCCGCGCACGGCAGCGGGCCGCGAGCTGTTCTCCGAGCTTTGCGCGCGCAAGGCCGCGAGCGCGGAGGGCGGGGTTCACGTCCCTGCGATCGCTGCGTGCCTGATGCTGCTGATCAAGAAATACAACGTCCGCGTCCTGTTCGTAAGCGCCGTCACGGGAGTGTCCGACATCGCGGACGGCGTGCGCGTGAACGCGCTCTGCCTCAACGAGCGCCGGACATTTGAGTGCGAGCGGTACATCGATACGACCGCCGAAACCACTCTCCTTGAAAAGCACGGCGCTCTTGAGAGCTGCGCGATCCGCGCGCTGGTCAGGACAGATGCCGGGCTTCCGCTCGCCGTGAGCGGCGCGCGCCTTGAACGTGCGTTTCTCAAGGACACGGCGGTTTGCACAATCGATGTCGATCCAACCGGGAGCTTTGCCGATTACCGCGAGGCCGTGGCGGCAGGTATGGAGCGCTTATCCAAGCTTTTGCCCGACATCATTCTGCTCTCCATCCCCGCCACGCGCTTTGTCAAAGCCAAGCCGCTGTGCGTGAAAACGGGAGAACGCATGTGGATTGTTCCGTCGTGTGGGCGCGCGGACGCGCTTGACGCGCTCGACTTTGGGTTTATCAAGGGGGGCGATTTCGCGTGATGTTCGTTACCAAAACCGATCAAGGCGTCGTGCGCACGCCTTCCGACGCGCAGTTTGCCAATGAGTTCGATGCGGTCGTTGTGGGCGGGGGAACTGGCGGTGCGACCGCCGCGCTCAAGCTGGCGGAGAGCGGCGCGAGCGTGCTGGTTGTGGAGCGTACGGCGGCCATGGGCGGCATGTTGACCCACAGCGTGCTCGGATACTACTTCGGCTCCACCGGCGGTTTGTACGAGGAACTTGACCGCGAAATGCGCGCGTTTACAACAAAATCCTGGATGCCCAAAGCGCCCGGGACGTGCAGCCCTGTCGCGCGCAAGATCATCACCGACCGGCGTTTAAAGAATGCCGGCGGAAAAGTCGCGTATGAAGCTCTGCTCTCCGGCGTGTACACCGAAGGGCGAAAAATCGTGGGTGTGCAGTACTTCACGCGCGGTTCCTTCGTGGATGTCGGGCTCAAAATTGCAGTGGACGCCACCGCGGAAGGCTACCTCTGCGACATGATCGGGCACGCCATGCTTGGCGCGCGCGAGGAGGACGGTGTGTACCAGCCCTATTCCAACGTCTCGCTCACTTATCACCCGCAAACGAACAGCGTGCACACCAACAACATGGACGCGGGCTACATCGATCCGTTTGATCTCGAGGGTTTCTCAGAGGGCATTGTGTCCTCCGCGAACGGCCCCGCGTGCCTCTGGCCGAGCTACGAAGGCACAGAGCGCGTGCTGCTGGGCATCACGCCCTTGCTGGGCGTGCGCGAAGGTAAAAAGATGATGGGCGTGCAGACGGTGACGCTGCGCGGGTGGATCGACGGCGAGCGGTTTGACAACCCGGTGTTCTACGCGTACGCGAACGTCGACAACCATACCAAGGACATCGCCTTTGAGAGCGAAGCGCAAAACGATTGGGCGGTCGCTCTCAGCCTGTGGGGTCTCAACTTCGCGCTCGCAATTCCCATGGGCGCGCTAATATCAGCGGAGTACGACAATCTGCTCGCGGGCGGGCGGCTTTTGTCGGCCGACCACGACATCACCGCGCACGTCCGCATGAACCGTGACATACAAAAGGCGGGCGAGGCGGCGGCCGTCATCGCGCTTGAGGCGCTTGCAAACCAGTGCCCGTGCCGCGATGCCCACTACGGCCGCGTCAAGGCCGCGCTTGAACAAACCGGCTGTCTGAGCGTGGAGAACGATGTGGGCTACGTGGATGTGCCGCCGGACGGCTCCGGCCTGCCCAGGCTCCCCTTCCCGGCTTCCGCGCAAGAGGCGGAAGCGCTCATGCGGTCCAGCCGACCGGGTCTTGGCATGCTGTATGCGTATCGTGCGCGACTGATCCCTGAGCTCAAATCGTGGCTTGGGGACGCGTGCGAAGCGCTCGCGACCAACAGCGCGTTTGTGCTCGCGCTTCTGGGCGACGCATCGGGCGCCGACACGCTCATGCGGCTTGTGAGCGAGCGCAGCACGGAGTTGACGCTTTCCAGCCGCAAATACAACGCACTGCGCGGCTACTCGGCGGCATACCTGCTCGGGCGGCTTCGCTACGCGCCCGCTGCCGAGCTGCTGATGAGGCTTCTGGAAGAGCATAATACGCTTTTCCGTGATGTCGCCTGCTTCGACGAATTTATGGAGCGGCGCGAGGACTATGTGTTCCAGTTCGTCAGCCACGCCGTGCGCGCGCTCGTCTTCATCGCCGAAGCACATGAACCCCTGCGCGCCGGCATCTGCGCGCGTCTGCGGGACATCGTGCTCGCTCCGGACTTTGGCGTTGAGGTCACGCTCAAAATGGCGCATGTGCCGTTTGATATGACTGCGCGCCTGCAGGGGTACGTCCTGCGGCACGCGGACAAAATGGGCTGTTAGCGTTTATAGCGGGTAAAAGGATGGGGCGCTGGTCTCGTCCTTTTTCATCCCCCCACGGCGTCTCCGTATGGTATAATGAGGATCACCAAAAACCGGGCATTATGAGCAAGGGGTGCGAGCATGACAGAAACCGCTCTTTCGGAAAAAGTCCTCCGCGGCCGCATGCACGGGCTGTATCTGTCGCGGGGGTGCGATGACCTGACGACGCTCGCGCACGAGCTGCTGGGCCTTCACAGCTGGTTTTACCGCAATGTGCCCTTCTCGGCGCTCATACGCGGCGCGGACATCACCGGATGGAAAACGATGCTCACAAAAACGTGGCTCTATCGCGGCACATTGCATGGTGTGCCGTTCGAGGATTTACCCGACTTGCTGGCGCTGCACGCCGGCGACTCATGGCTGGCCAGATATTATGGCGCGGAAACGGTGGAGCACTTCGCGGACGAAGTCGTGCGGTATATGGAGGACGGCGTCTTTTCGCGCACCGAGTTTCGCCGGATTTTCGCGGAAGCGTATGACCCCAAGCTGCTTGACGCGATGTTCTCCCCGTGGGGCGGGGTTTTCGTGCACCTCGCGCGGCGGGGGAGAGTGGCGTTCCGCGACATGGCGAGCCGCGATTTCGATCTCATCGACGCGGAACCGTCACGCTCCCGTGACGAAGTGCTGCCCGAACTCCTTCTGAGGTATTTTACCGCTTACGGCCCCGCGACGCTCGAGGACGCCGCGTGGTTTTTCGGGTTCTGGAAGGACGAGGCCAAGAAGCTCCGCCATTTGCCGCTCGACGGGTGCGAGAGTTTCGAGCTGCGCGGGAAGCGGTACTATAGCTGCGGCGATCCAGGCGCGGCGGATATCCCTGAGCTGACGCTGCTCTCCGGCTTTGACCCGCTGATCGTGTCGTACACAGACCGCAGCGACGTCCTGCCCGCAGAGCACAAAAGCAAGGTGATTCTGAAATCCGGCATATGCAACCCGACGATTGCCGTGAACGGACGCGTCGCGGGCATTTGGAACATCAAGAAGAATGAACCGTCCGTCGAGTTCTTTGAAACCCAGCCGCCCGGGGTCGTCTTTGCCGCGCAGGAGATGGTGGAGTCGGTGATCTGGCGGTTGTGATCCGCCGGCGCTCTTGGAGCGATGCCATAATCGTTGCACATAACGCGCGCAATGTGGTATAATACGCTAATATTCTTTTGTGAATGATTGGAGGTTTGCGGCATGGAAAACACATATGCCGGCAACTTTATACACGATATCGTCGACCAGGACATCGCGGCGGGCAAGACGCGCGTGCACACGCGTTTTCCGCCCGAACCCAACGGTTATCTGCACATCGGCAGCCTCAAGGCGGTGTGGATCAACTATACAATTGCCAAAAAGTATGGCGGCAAGTTCAACCTGCGCTTCGACGACACCAACCCCGCCAAGGAAAGCGACGAGTTCGTGGTGGCCATGAAGGACAGCATCCACTGGATGGGCTTTGAGTACGACGGCGGCATGTTCTTCGGTTCTGACTACTTTGACAAATGCTATGAGTATGCGGTGCTGCTCATCAAGAAGGGGCTTGCTTTCGTATGTGACCTTGCTCCCGAGGACATGAGAAAAACGCGCGGCACGCTCAAGACGCCTGGGGTGAACAGCCCCTACCGCGAGCGGGGCGTGGAGGAAAACCTCGACCTGTTCGGGCGGATGCGCGCGGGCGAATTTCCGGACGGCTCGCGCGTGCTCCGAGCCAAAATAGACATGAGCTCGCCCAACATGAATATGCGCGATCCCGCGATCTACCGCATCCTTCATAAAACGCACCATCATACGGGCGACAAGTGGTGCATCTACCCGATGTATGATTATGCGCATCCGATACAGGACGCGATCGAAGGCATCACGCACTCGTGCTGCTCGCTTGAGTTTGAGGATCACAGGCCGCTGTACGACTGGGTGATCAACAGCATCGGTTTTGAGGATAAGCCCCGGCAGATCGAGTTCGCGCGCCTCAACATCACGCGCACGGTCACGGGCAAGCGTTATTTGCGGCAGCTGGTCGAAGGAAAGTTCGTCGACGGCTGGGACGACCCGCGCATGCCCACAATCGTGGGTCTGCGCAGGCGCGGCTACACGCCGGAAGCGCTCGTCGATTTTCTGACGCGCGCGGGCGTTGCCAAGGCTAACTCGGTTGTGGACATCGGGCTCATGGAGCACTGCGTCCGCGAAGACTTGGGCAAGCACGCTCCTCGCGCCATGGCCGTGATCGATCCTATCAAAGTCGTGCTCGCGAACTGGGAGGACGGCAAGGTCGATGAGCTGACCATGGAAAACCATCCCGACCACCCCGAAATGGGCGAACACAAAGTCAAAATGGGCCGTGAGATCTACATCGAACGCGACGACTTCATGATCGACCCGCCCGGCAAGTTCTTCCGGCTCAAGCCCGGAGGAGAGGTGCGTCTCAAGGGCGCGTACATCATCAAGTGCGAGAACGTGGTGACGGGAGAGGATGGCCGTCCCTCGGAGCTGCATTGCACCGTCGATTTTTCGAGCCGTTCCGGCAGCGAAGGCTCGGGACGCAAGGTCAAGGGCACCATCCACTGGGTGGACGCGGCCACAGCCATTCCCGCGGAGTTCAGGCTCTACGATTACATGCTGAGCGAGGAGACGGAGGACGCTGGAGACGTCGACGGCCTTGAGGAAACCGAAGACGCGGGAGCCAAGGAATTCACCGACAACTTTAACCATCAATCGAAAATCGTGGCGCGGGGCTTCGTGGAACCCGCCATCGCGGGCGCGGCGCCGTTGACGCACTATCAGTTCCTGCGCTTGGGATATTTCGTCGCCGACCCGGATACCGCGCCCGGCAAGCCGGTATTCAACCGCGTGGTGGGCCTCAAGGACACCTACGCCAAGGCAAAGGAGCAGTAAACCCATGACGGTACGCACGCGATTCGCGCCAAGCCCCACCGGCTACATGCATCTGGGAAACCTGCGCACGGCGCTCTATACCTATCTCTACGCGCGCAAGACCGGCGGCGTGTTCATGCTGCGCATCGAGGACACCGATCAGGAGCGCGAGGTGGCCGGCGCGATCGACATCATTTTCAAATCGCTCAAGACAGTGGGGCTTGACTGGGACGAAGGCCCGGATAAGGGCGGTCCCGTCGGGCCGTATATACAGAGTGAACGCAAGCACACGTACAGGCCGTTCGCCGAGGAGCTGGTCGATAAAGGCGGCGCATACTACTGCTTCTGTACGGAGGAGCGGCTTGACAAGGCGCGCGCGGAGGCCGAAGCGCGCGGGGAGACGTTTAAGTATGACAAGTGCTGCCTGCATCTTCATCCTGCCGAGGCCAAGCGCCGCGCGCAGGCGGGGGAGCCGCATGTCATCCGCCAGAACATCCCGCTCACGGGCAAGGCGTCCTTTGAGGACATCCGCTTCGGGACCATTACCGTGGACTGCGACCAGCTGGACGACAACGTGCTCATCAAGTCCGACGGGTTTCCGACGTACAACTTCGCCAACGTCATCGACGACCATACCATGGGGGTCACGCACGTCATCCGCGGGACGGAGTACCTCTCCAGCACGCCCAAGTACAATCTTTTGTACCAGTCGTTCGGGTGGACGCCCCCCGTGTACATCCACGTTCAGCCCGTGATGCGCGACGCTTCCCACAAGCTCTCCAAGCGCCACGGCGACCCTTCGTTCGAGGATTTGATCGCGCGCGGGTTTCTCAAGGACGCCATCATCAACTACATTGCGCTCCTGGGCTGGAGCCCGGGGGACGACCGCGAGTTTTTCACCCTGCCCGAGATGGTGGAGGCGTTCTCGCTCAAGGGCCTGTCCATGTCGCCTTCCATCTTCGACGAGGCCAAGCTGACCTGGTTCAACGCGGACTACATCCGCCGCCTTTCACCCGAGGATTACGCGGCCTTGGCCAACCCGTGGCTCGACAAGGCGCTGGGCGAGGGCCGCTTCGACCGCGCGCTGCTCTGCAAGCTCCTTCAGGGCCGCACCGAGGTCTTTGAACGGCTGCCCGGCATGGTCGATTTCCTGGCCGAGATGCCCGCGTTTGACCCCGTGCTCTACGTTCACAAGAAGATGAAGACCGACGCGGCTGTCGCGAAAGCCGCGCTGGAGGCTGCTATCCCCGCGCTTTCCGCCTTAGCCGATTGGTCCGAGGCCGCCATTCATGGCGCGCTCATGGCGCTCCCCGAAGCGTCCGGCCTCAAGACCGGGCAGTTGCTCTGGCCGCTGCGCGTGGCCATCAGCGGGCGCGAATCCACGCCGGGGGGCGCGATTGAGATCGCTTACCTGCTCGGGCGCGAGGAAACGCTGCTTAGGGCGTCGGCGGCGCACGCGGCGCTCTAGCGTTCCGGCACAGCCAAAACCTGCCGGCGCGCGGCAGCAACACGGCTTGTTCATCGCTGCTGAGATGAGGATTGGATAAAAAGTGTCTATCGACGTCAAGCTGGTTCCGGTCGACGAGAGCAATTACCAGGCATGCCTCGCTCTCACCGTTACGGAGGCGCAGAAGAGCTTTGTGGCGAGCAACTCATACTCGCTCGTGCAGGCATACATACACCGAGAGACGGCAAAACCGTTCGCCATTTGTGCGGGCGAGGAGATTGTCGGGTTTGCCATGGTCAATGTCGATACGGCGAAAAACGATTTCTATCTTTGGCGGTACATGATCGACCAGCGGTATCAGAACAAAGGTTACGGAAAAATGGCTCTGCGCCTTGTGATTGATTTTCTGCGGGAGCTGGGCGCGACGGAAATAGGCCTTGACTACGCGCAGGGCAACGATGTAGCGGAGCGGTTGTACCGTGGTTTCGGATTTATGCCGACAGGGGAAATGGATGGCGACGAGATCGTCATGAAACTCGTGCTCTGACAAAGCTAAACTTTAGGTTTATATCGCATGTTTACGCCCGGCCCGCAGCGCAGGATAACGAAGTTTTGCTACGCCTGAGCACTTGTATTGTCATCAGGAGGGTATACGGTTGAAATTCAAGACTAAGGGCACATGCTCGGCGTCCATCGAGTTTGATGTCTCAGACGGCATATTGACGAACGTCAGGTTTGAGCGCGGCTGCAACGGCAATCTCTCGGGGATTGCGCGTTTGGTGGAGGGCATGAATGTCCATGAAGTGATCGGCAAGCTCAAGGGCATCAACTGCCAAAACGGCACGTCCTGCCCCGATCAGCTGGCGACCGCGCTCGAGAAATACATGAGCGAAACGGCGGGCAACGCGTGATTCGGTTGATTGCGCTTGATCTGGACGGCACCACGGTTCGTCACGACGGAACGGTCAGTCCCGCAAACCGCGAGGCCATCGCCTTCGCGCGAAGCAAGGGCGCGGTGGTCGTGCTCGCGTCGGGGCGCATCATCAACTCGGTGCGCATGAAGGCGCGGGAGCTTGAGTTGACCGGCCCGATCATCGGCGCTAACGGCGCGCAAACGGCGATGGGCGTAGATGCTGCGGTCGAGTCGCGGTTCATTGATCCGTCCGATGTGCGCGCGATTCTCGCCCGCGCGAAAGAAGAGGCGACCGTCAACTGGCAGGTGTACACCGCGGACTGCATCCACCGCCGCGTGGTGCACGAAAAATACAGCTATTCCATGCAGCAAGCGCCCGAGATGTCCTTTATCCTGCACAAAGAGTACGACACGTTTGTGCCGTACGAGCGCGGCGCGTTCATGGTCACGGTGTACGGGGAGGACGACGGACCCGAACGCATCGGCGCGGAGCTGCCGGGCCACCTGTCAGGTTTTTCATCGTGGGCGCACAACATTGATGTCACCGTGCGGGGCGTTTCAAAGGGAACGGCGCTTGAGCGTGTCGCGAAAGAGCTCGGTATCGCGCGCGATGAGATCATGGCCATTGGCGACAACGGCAACGACGTGCCCATGATCCGCTTTGCGGGCGTGGGTGTGGCGGTCGCGAACGGCGCGGATGAGGCGAAAAACGCCGCGCGCTATGTAACAGCGGCGTGCGAGGACGACGGCGTGGCGCAGGCCATACGCCGGTTTGTTTAGGAGGGATACGCATGTTTTGTCCGAAGTGCGGCCGTCAAACGCGGCCGGACGACACGTTCTGCGCGGTGTGCGGACACCGTCTGCCCACAGGGGAAGCGTCGGCTGAAACCGCCCCGCAGCCAACGGCGTACGGTCCCCCACCCGGCTATGAACACCACCCCGTGACAGCGAGGAAGACGCGCGAGTGCGTGTGGTTCATCGCCAACATCGTGGGCGCGGGCGTCGCCGCGCTCTCCCTGCCTTTTTCCCTGATCGGAGCGATTCTGTACGGCCTCGGGATTTACTACGGCAACCGCGCGCGCACCGCTCGGGATGATGAAGAGTACGCGGGCGCGTCGCGCGTGTCCATGATCATGTTCTGGGTGGGGCTGGGCCTGGCGGTCGTTCTGCCCATCGCGGCCATCGCGGGGCTGGCGACGTACGCGTTCACTTCGCAGCCATTCCATTCACCCGTGTGGCCCCCGTTTTCGTAAAGCAGCGGCTTCGCGATCCGTAAATAAAGCAAAGGCACCGTAATTCTTGTCAGAAAGTCGGTGCCTTTGCATTTATTAAGGGATCACGTGCGCTGCTTGCTTTGGAGCTTTGCTTTTTACGCTGAAAGTAGTCGTAGTTTTCAAGTTTGTCAGGCGGTTCCGAAGTAGACCAATGATACGGCTGAAGCTCTGACAGCGGAACGAATTTCAGCATGTTGTTGGGCGTCGTCACACCCACCATCACGTGGTCGCCCCAGAATCGCAGCCGCTCTTGGCATACTCCGCATGGCGAAAGGATCTCGTACGCACTGTTTTCATCCGTTCGGGAGACACAAAGGCTATGTGTGACCCGCTTATCATGCTTGTGAGCCTCGCACATGGCCCCTGTTTCAATGCATATGGAGACTGATTCATTGATGTTGTCAAGCCAAACGCTGGTGAAGTATTGATTGTCTTCATTTCGCACAACACCGGCACCACCCCACCCCCTCGGATAGCGGTGGTTAATCAGCTCAACGGCGATGTCAAACATTTTTTTTCGATAATTCGTTCATCCATTGATTTGCTCCTGCGACTCCGTATGTTTAGAGTTCCTCGGCGAATTTCTTCTCTTCTTCCGCGTAAGCTCTTTTCATGTTTTTTGCGTGCTTTTTCTCATACGCGAGCGCCATGTCACCGGCTGATATGCCGTATCGCAAAAGGATGTCGTTAAAGTACATCAGAACGTCGCACAGCTCCTCCGTGAAAGCGGCTTTGACGTTCGGCTCAGACATGATGCGCGTCTCGTCGCACTTTTTGATGATCTCCAGAACCTCGCCGATTTCGCCGATCATCCATAAAAAATGGTTGCGCGCGTACTGCGGTTCAAGCGGCGACCATGTGTCCTTGTGCTTTTCCCACAGCGCGCGCTGCATCGTTAACATCTCTTGAAACGATAAATCGTTCACATGACAGCCTCCATGCTTAAAGTGTATGCTTACAGCCCTGTGCCCTCGTCCACGCCCATCATGATGTTCATACACTGAACGGCTGCGCCGGAAGAGCCTTTGCCGAGGTTGTCAAGGCGGGTGATGACGGCGATCTGCTCGCTGTTTCCGGCGACGTTGATGTCGGCGTAATTGGTGTCGTTGAGCGCCATGGGATTGATCGCGCCGTCGTCCAGGCACGCGGCGAGATCGTCGTTGACGCTGACAAAGCGCGCGCCCTCGTATGTCGCGGCATACATCTCGCGCAGCTCGGATGGGGTGAGGGGCCTTTTCATCTGGGCGGCGGCGAACATCACGGTCAGGGCCATGCCCTTGTAGAAGTCGCAAACGATGGGCTCAAAGAGCGGGGGATGATCAAGACCCGCGTAAAACTGCATCTCGGGCAGGTGCTTATGCGTCAGTCCAAGCGCGTATGGGCGCGCCGCTTGATGGTAGGACGCGCGGTCTTTTTTCTCGAACTTCTCAATCATGGGCTTGCCCCCGCCCGAGTAGCCGGTGATGCTGTTGGCGGCCACGTGCATGGCGGGGTCGATCAGCCCCCAGCGGATGAGGGGCCGCACGGCGAGCACAAAGCATGTCGCGTGGCATCCGGGAACGGAGACGAAGCGCGCTTTGCGTATTTTGGCGCGTTGGTCCTCGTCCATCTCGGGCAGGCCGTACACCCAGCCGTCGGACACGCGGTGCGCGGTGCTCGCGTCGATCACGCGCACGCGCGGGTTTTCCACGAGCGTCACGGACTCGCGCGCGGCGTCGTCGGGCAGGCACAAAAAGACGATATCGGCTTGATTGATCAGCGCGTAGCGCGTCTCGGGATCGCGCCGCTTCTCAGGATCAATGCGCAGCACGTGCGCGGCGGGGTGAGACGCGAGCCGCTGCATGATCTGAAGGCCGGTCGTACCTGATTCGCCGTCGACAAACACCTTGAACTTGTCCATGAGTATTCACTCCTCAATCTCTTGCCGGGCGTCCCACAAACCGTACTGCGCGGTGTTGCGCATCGCGGAGAGCAGCTTTTCCCGGACGTCGGGGACTGTCTTTTGCAACGTGTCGAGCAGGTCCTTCATTTCTTGCCGCTTTGTCTTGCCGTTTGCGGGACAGGGGGAGGGCACGACCGGAAGCGCGAGTTTGGCCGCGAGTGAGCGGATGTTTTTTTCGGGCATGTAGATGAGCGGGCGGATGAGCGTCAAATTCTTGCGCGAAAGGTATGTCACGGGGGAGAATGTGTGCATGCGGCCCTCGAAAAAAAGAGACAGAAGGAGCGTCTCGATGGCGTCGTCGCGGTGATGCCCCAGCGCGACCTTGTTGCACCCAAGTCCAATCGCCATGTCGTGGAGCGCGCCCCGGCGCATCTTGGAGCACAACGCGCACGGGTTTTTTTCCTTGCGAACATCAAAGATCACGCGCCCGATGTTCGTTTCCCTGACGGTGTAGCGAACCCCAAGCTCTTCGCAGAGCGCGCGCACGCCGGACAGGTCGAACGGCTCCATGCCCATGGTGAGGGTCGCGGCTTCAATCTCAAAAGGGTGGGGGCAGAAGAACTTGTACAAGGCCATCGCGCGCAGAAGCAGGAGGCTGTCTTTGCCGCCCGAGACGCCGATGAGCACGTGGTCGCCGGGCGAGATCATGCCAAAGTCCTGATCCGCGCGGCGCATGCAGCCGAGCGTTTGTTTCATGAAACCTCCGATGTTTTTCTACCCCAACAGATTAACCACAGAAGGCGTCTTTGTCAATCGCCATCGCTTTTTGCCGTATAAAAGCGCTTGCCGTTCGGGCGGGAAGCGATATAATGGAAGCATGTGGAGGGATGATACCGTGATCAACATTTCATTGAGTGAATTTGCGTCCGCGTTTGCGGGTCGCATCACCGAGGGAGGCCTCTTCCTGACCGCAGGGCACGAAGGCAAGGTCAACGCCATGACCATCGGCTGGGGGAGCGTGGGCTTTTACTGGGGCATGCCGGTCGTGATCGTGCCCGTGCGGCACTCGCGTTTTACGCTCCCTCTGATTGAGAAGTCGGGGCTGTTCACCGTTTCGGTTCCGATGGGGGATATGAAAAAAGCACTCACGATCTGCGGAACCAAATCGGGGCGGGACGGCGACAAACTTGCGCTCGCGGGCGTGACCGGCGTCGCGGGGCAGACCGAAGGCGCGTTCATCATTGGAGAAGCCGACATGTTCGCAGAGTGCCGTTTGCGCTACGCCATGGACATGGAGGCGTTCCCTTTGGCGGACGACGTCGCCGCGCGCTGGTACCCAAAGGGTGACAAACACATGATGCTCTATGGCGAAGCGCTCTCCTTCTACAAGAAGGCGTGATGCGCGCCGCGTGCTTCTCCGGGCACCGTCCCGATAAGCTGCCTTTTCTCTTGAGTGTGGACCATCCGCAAAGGACTCAGCTCGCGCGCGGCGTGGAGCGCGCGGTGGCGGACGCGTGCGCGGAGGGGATCGGCGAGTTCATCTGCGGCATGGCGCACGGCTTCGACTTGTTTTGCGCGGGTCTCGTGCTCGACATGCGCCGCGATGGACGCATCCCTGCGGGCGTGCGCCTGGTGTGCGCGCTGCCTTTTCGCGGACATGCGTACGCGGGAGAATGGGGGAAGCTTCACACGCGCTCGCTCGCGGTTTGCGACGAATCGTTCGCCGTGTCGGATGGTTATGTGCCCGGATGTTACCACGCGCGCAACCGTGCCATGGTTGACCGCTCCGAAGCGCTCATTTGCTGCCACGACGGATCGGAGGGCGGCACGTCCTACACGGTTGAATACGCGCGTAAGAAGGGGCTGCGTGTGGTCAACTGCGCCGCGAAGTAAGGAACGCAAAGCGGGAACGCGAATGCCGCGCTGTCATCTTGAGTGAAACGAAGGATCTGTCAGGGAGTCGCTGTTCGCAAGCGGAGCTCCGGACAGATCCTTCTCGGCGCTTCGGGCTTACGCAAGCCGTTTGACACGGGAGGACGGGGTACCGCTGTTTGCGGAAATGTGTCCCTCCCGCCATTCACAGGCTGAGCGATTCCATGAGTGTACGGATGGGGTGCACGGCTTCTTCGTAGTCAAAGTTCTCCGTGGCCGCTATGGCGGTCTTGATCAGGGACTCGGCCTCCGTGCCAAGCGGTGCTGACAATGCGTCCTCAAGCCGGAGCAGCGCTTCCGCGGGGTCAAAAGACTCAAGGGCGTCCACGGCAGCGAGCAGCGCGGACGCAAGGCCTGTGTCCTTGCCGCGCGCGGGGGTTTGAGTGGCAGCGGCTGACGGCGCGGCGGGCGTGGGCGGCGCGGGGAGAAGCGCGGACAGCGTCCCCCCAAGCGCGCGGAGCTGCTCGCAAAAAGGGGTGATGTTCCCGGCGGCTTCCTGTGATCCTGCCTTGAGCGCGACTTCAAGCGCAGCGGCATCGTTCGCGAGCGGGTAGGCGCCGATGCTGTAGAGCGCGGATTTGACGCCGTGCACTTCGACGGCGATGGGCATGAGCGTGTCCAGCGGAAGAGCGAGGATGCGATCAGCTGTTTCAGGCAGTACGCGCGCGGTGATGGCCACGGTTTTCCTGTATAGATCGGTTAGACCGCCCATGGCGATAATCGCGGCATCGGGATCAAGGCCGGGCACTTCGCGCGCGAGATCAACCAGGGTGATGGCAGGGGGGTTGGGCACCGGTCGTACAGGCTCGGTGGGCGCTGTGTCGGATTTATCCAAAAAACTCTGGCGTAAAAAGCGCTTGAGCGTGTCGCGGACATGTGTCAGTGTGGATTCAACGTTTGCGGAATTAAAAGAACGGTTGTCGTGGCCGAACTCTGCAATGAGGTATCCAAGCTTGCATGCCGGTTCGAAAAGCGGCAAGATCCACACGGCGGAGGTTCCGCCGGGGACAAAGCTGATGTTGTTGCGCGCGATGGCGGCCTGGTTGTAAAACAGGATGTTGCGGTCTCCGATCAGCTCAAGGCACTGCTCGTGCCCTTTGAAGACGACGCCGTCCGCAGCGCCTACGGCGAGGCCGTCGCGCCCGATGACGATCAAGCGAACGCGCGAAGCGCTCAAAAGGTCGGTCAGCTTTTGAGCGATGCTGATGGCCGCGTCCCCCCGGTTCTTGGAGAGGTTGATGGCTTCGGACAGCGCGGCGTACACGGTTAGCTCGTTTTGCGCGTACTCTTGCTCCATGATGTGGATGCGGAACTTTTCCACCATTTTATACAGGGAGCGGGACAGATAGCTGATTTCCTCGCTCGTTTTGTCCGGAACAGGGATGCTGGCTTCGAGCACGCCTTCCGAAATGAGCTGAGCTGCGATCGTGATCTCCTTGATGGGCCGCGTGATCCTGCGCGTGATGACGACAGTGAGCGTAAGCATGGCGACAAAGAGCAGGATAAACGCGGCGATGGCGATGGGCAGCGCGCGAAAAAGCGTGGACGCGGCGCGGGCGCGTGGCACACACGTGAACAGTGTGAGCGGCGTATCGGCATACTGGGAATAAATCGGCTCAAAGCGGACGATCATCTCGGCCCCGCTTCGCGCGCTTGTGTCGGTCATTGTGGTGACTGAACCACTTTCCATAGCAGCGAGCATGTCCCCGACACGCCTAAATCCTAAGTCCTGAAGCGTCACCCCGGCATCTTCTTTGGTTTTGTGGTAGAGCGGCTCCCCGCTCGGATAAAAGAGTGCGACCTCGATATTGGACTGGTCGCCATCCATCGCCGCGCGCTCCAGCATATGCTCAAAGGTGATGTCCGCGCCCACGCACCCGATAAACGACCCGTCGCGTGAAAACAGCGGAGCGACAACGCCAACGGTGGACAGGGCTCCTTCGCCCGTGCCGTAGTCGTAGGGATCTTCTTCGTTGGTGGAGACGCGCATGCGCGGGTCATCGCGCACGTCGGTGTACCAGGAGCAGACCAAAGGGTCGTCCACCGTCGCCTCGTCCATGTCGGAAAGCTCGATGATCTCGCCGTCCGCAAGCGCGAAGGACCGCATCAGCCGGCCCGATGGCGCGCTCGCGTACTTCCCGGCGTAGAACGCGTCCAGCCCGTCAAACGCGTTGGGCTCAAAAACCACCCACGCGTTATACACACTGGGTTCGGCCAAGAGCCACTTGACGGCCTCGTCAACATCGTTGCGCGCGTTCACATGCGAGGGGTTGATGCTGTCAATGAACTTGGTTACGCCCGTGAGCATGGTGCACACGGAGTTGATCGTATGCTCGGCGGTAAACGCGCTGATGTGGGAGATGATTTGCATCTGGAGGTCGGCGCGCTCCTGACTGGATTGTGAGACCAGATTCGCGGTGTAAAAGCCGACGATGATGAACAGCGCGAGGAGGGGTATGGCGACCGCGATGGCAATTTTGTTGGTGATCGTGTTTCTGTTCATCAGCGGAATCTTCATGAGTCACCGACCTTTGTGAATATTTTCTGCTCGGGCAGGTGCTTGAGGAGAATATCGTGCAAGCTGCCGATCACCATGGGTTTTGTCAAGTAATCGTCCATGCCTGCGGCGAGGAACTCCTCGCGCATGCCCGTGATGGCGTTTGCAGTGAGCGCGATGACCGGAAGCCTGGCGGCCGCGCCGCCCATCGCGCGAATGGCCTTCGTGGCGTCGATACCGTCCACACCCGGCATCATGTGGTCCATAAACACGATGTCGAAATGTCCGTCGCGCACGGCGTCGATGCCTTCGCGCCCCCCGTGCGCGACCGATGTTTCAATGCCGTATCGCTGAAGGATTTCCTCGGCGACCATGAGGTTGACCTCGTTGTCGTCCACGATGAGCGCGCGCACGCCCCTTGTGGTGATATCGCCGATGCGCACATCCTTTTTTACGGGCGCCGTGTTTGCGCGCGCGCCCTCGAGCGCGCGGGCGAGGGCGGTGACCATCACGGGTTTCCCGATCTGCTCGACGTTTGGCATGCGCCGGTCAAACCTGGCCTGCGGTTCGTTGATAAGGATGAAGCGTGCGCCCTCCGCGCACATCGCCGCGTCGATCGCGCTTCTGTCGAACAAAACGTGCGTGTAGCCATCGCCCGTCTTGGCCGCGAACTCCGCCTCGTTCGAGGTTACCTCATGCGCGACTCCAAGGTCGGTGAGCATCTCGCGCAAAGCGCGCGCGTGGTACGGATTGCGCTCAAAACACAGCGCGCGCATCGCGCCCGGGTTTGTCAGGCTGGCGAGCGGCTCGCGCCCCACGGCGCCGCACAAGATGTCAAAGGAGAACGTCGAGCCTTCGCCGTACACGCTCGCCACGCGGATTTCGCCGCCCATGAGCTGAACCATTCTGCGGCTGATTGAAAGGCCGAGTCCTGTGCCCGTTCCCTTGCGGTTTTTTACCGAATCGACCTGCTCGAACTGGCCGAAGAGTTTTTGTATGTCCCGTTCTCGGATGCCGATGCCTGTATCCACGACGGAGAACCGCAGACGCAGGTTTCCGTCTTTCTCGGAATCGCCCGAGACGATGAGTGAGACGCACCCCGCGCTCGTGAATTTGATCGCGTTGCCCAGAATGTTAATGAGCACCTGCTTGATGCGCATCTCGTCCCCGTCGATCACTGCGGGCAGATCCTTTTGAACGAGCACCGTGTACGCGATTCCTGACGCGCGGATGCTGGTCAGGTTGATGGTGTCCGTGATCAGCGACGCGAGCGGGAAAGGAGCGGGCAGTATCTGTATTTCGCCGGTATCAATTTTCGAGAAATCCAGAATGTCGTTGATGATTTTGAGCAGCGACATGGACGCGGTCTTGATGGCGGCAGCGTATCCGGACTGCTCCTCGGTGAGGCGAGAGATCATCAAAAGGTCGGTCATGCCTAAAATGGCGTTCATGGGTGTGCGTATCTCGTGGGACATGTTCGCCAGGAAGCTGGCTTTGTTCTTGGCGGCAACCTCGGCGGCGTTGCGCGCCTTGACGACGGGCGTGATGTCATGAAGCTCGAGAAAGCGCGCCACACGGCCCCTTACAAAGGGCATGGAACGCATGGTGAACCAGCGCTGCGCGCCTTCGTGCGTGATGCAAAGCTCGTCGTCCGCGTAAGGTTCAAGGTGTTCGAGTATGCTTTGGAACTCCATGCGCATGGCGCTGGAGGCGAGCAGGTCGAGCATGGGCAGCCCCCCCGCGCGCGCCTGGCTCGGGATGGACAACAGGCTTTGAAACGATCGGCTGATGTAGCGCACGCGCGCGCGGTCGTCCAACACCGCCATGCAGCTGGGCGTGGCGTCCATGACGACCTCAAAGGCCGTTCTGCGGCGGCCCGCGTCCGTGGACTCGGAGATGGAGAAGTGGCATGCGGCGAACATGACGCCGTTGAAGACATTGAAGGTCAGAAAGTGCATGGTCACCACATGCTTGCTGGAGGAAGGCTCCAGCAAGGGGAAGTGGAGGACATAGACAATGAACGCGGTCATGGCCCCGATGAGCGCGAAGTAGGTGATCAGGCCCCGCCGGTCACCGTAGAGCGGCGCGGCTGCGGACACGCCGAGCAGCACGAGGAAATGGATTTTGTCGCCGCCGGAAGCGAGCGTTGAGACGGTCAAAAGTAAAGCCAGCAGGAAAGGCGAGAGATAGGGGAGCGCGGAGCGGGGTACACGGCGAAACCTGTGCAGCCCGATAACGAGCAAGAGGGCTGTTACTCCGAGCGCGAGTCTGAGCAGCCACATGTACCCGGGGTTGTAGAACACGGCCTTGACAGTGCTGACCAGCGCGAAGACGGTGACGATGGACAGCTCGACCGCGCGTGCTTTGTCAGCTCCGAGCGCTTGCTTGCCCAGGGCGGGCTGCGTCATCGTGTCGCCTCCTTATTTATGCGATGGCTTCGGAGCGGTTATCATCAGGATGGCGAGGCGACCGGGGCGTAGTTCTCCCCGGTATCTGTCTGTTTCCGCCTGCGCTCTGTTTCTTTAGGTGTTGTTCGTTTTGGCTCTCAGCACACAAGGACGGCTGTGTGCGGCGCGGTGTGCTCGGTGACACGGATTTTTGCGGGGGGGAGCAGGGAAAGGAGCACGCGCTGCAACTCGGCAATCTCAAGCGGTTTCGAGAGTGCGTCGTCAATTCTATTGCCCCGGAAAAGCTCGCGCGTTTCACCCAGCGTGTTGGCCGAGAGGGCGACGATGGGCAGGGCGGCGTAACGGCCGCCTTTCTCGCGGAGCATGCGCGTGGTCTCGACGCCGTCCACGCCGGGCATGTAGTGGTCCATGAGGACGAGGTCGACCTCGCGGCGGCTGAGCAGCTCGATGGCCTCAATCCCGCCGGGCGCGGTGATCACCTCTACGCCGAACGGGCGGAGGATGCCCTCGCACACCACGAGGTTGACGGGGTTGTCGTCCACTACGAGCACGCTTGCGTCCTGCGTGGTGAAGGCTTTGACGTCGGCGGGGCTGATGTTTGCGCAGACGGTCAGGTACTCGGCGTCTCCGAGCAGCGCGGCAATGGTGGGCGCGATGAGTGGCTTGCGAACGGCCAGAAAGGGCGCGCCCAGCGCGGAAGCCTCCGCGTCGCGGTCGAGCATGGCGACAAGGCGTGCGCCCGAGCTGTGAACGCGCATAAAGGCCGCGTCGCCCGCGCCCGCGAAAATATGCGTGTACTCTCCCGAGGAGAGCTTGGTCAAAAACGCTTCGTTCGTGTCGGTGATGTCGGCGCTTACCGAAAGCTCTAAAAACGTCTCGTGAAGCGCGCGCGCGTACGGCGTGAAAGGCTCGTGGCACAGTACGCGCACAGAGGCGGGCGACGCGACAAGCGCTATGGCGGGAGCCGTCTCGCCTTGCGTCAAGGCGGCTCCCTGCGCGCAGGCGGGAATACTGAATGAGTAGAGCGTTTCCTGCCCCGACGCGCTGGATGTGCGAAGCTCCCCGCCCATGAGCGCGATGAGCTGCCGCGTGATGGCCATCCCGAGGCCGGAACCGACCGCGTCCCGATCCTGCCGTGAATCAAGCATCTCAAAGCCTGAAAAGCGGCGTGGGACGTTGGTGCGAAGCCCTCCGCTCGCATCCGAGATGCTGAAGGAGAGGCGGGCGACGCCGTCCGGGCCGGGGGGCGGCGCGTCGCAGCGCAGGTGGATGGATCCGCCGCCGCGCAGGTCGAACCCGTGCGTGAGGATGTTGAGCAGCACCTGCCGAAGGCGCAGCTCGTCGTGCACGACGTGTGCCGGGGCGTGCGGCGAGACATACACGGGCAGCGTGACGCCGCTCGTGGCGTAGATCGCCTGAACGCGCCGGATGACGTCGCCCATGAAGAGCGCCAGGTCGAACCGCGCCGGAAAGAGCGTCATTTTCTGCGCGTCTATTTTCGAGTAGTCGAGGATGTCGTTGATGGTCGTGAGCAGCGCGGACGACGAAGACTTGACGACAGCGGCCTGCCGCGCCTGTTCAGGGGCGAGGCCTGTGCGCTGGAGCAGATCGACCATGCCGGACACCGCGTTCATGGGTGTGCGGATCTCGTGGCTGACATTGGCCAGGAACATGCTCTTGGACTTGGCGGCCGCCTCCGCCTCGAGCGTCGCGTCCGCGATGGCCGTGACCTCGTACCACTCGAAGAACCGCCCGACCCGCCCCTGCGCAAAGGGAGTGGAGCGCAGGATGTACGTCTTGCGCACGCCCCGCTCGGTGATCTCAAAGGGAGCGTCCGCGCTCGCGCCGTTCTCGATGACCGCGTGGAACAACCTGCGCAGCTCAGGAGAGGCGAACAAATCCAGAAAGGGCACGCCGTCGGCGAACTGGCGGCGGGAGAGCCCGAGCCACGCCGCGAGCGAGTTGCTGATGTATTCGACGCGCGCGCTGTCGTTGATGATGGCCATGTGGCTTGGCGTGATCTCCATGAGCACATCGAACGTCGCCGCTGTCTCCTCGGCGGTGCGCCTCACGCGCTGCGATGTCCGGCACCAGTAGTAGAGCACGCCCCCAATGATGTTGAACGCCGCGCATGTGACCACGGCGGACGCGCCGCCCAGCGTGGGCGAAACGGGGATTTTGAGCACGAACGTCATCACGATGTAGACCGCGTTGACCAGCCCGAGCTGGATCAGCACGCCGATGCGGTCAATGTACATCGCGCCGACCGCGATGCTCGCCGCCATGGTAAGCATGAGCAGGTCGTCCGCGGGCAGCGCAAATGTGGCGATGAGCTGTGAGATGAGGATGACCGAAGGGACGGCGACTGAGAGCGCGCGCGTGCTGATCGGCGCGCGGTTGAGCAGGAAAAGCGCGAGCAGAACTGCCGCGCCGACGAGTATCCGCGCAAGCATCACGCCGTGCCCCGCGCCGCGTGTGATGAGCGCTCCGGCAATTGTGAACGCGGCGGCCGCAACGTATGCGGAGACCTCCGCGTACGGGTTGCGGCGCGCGTCGATGTGGGACCGCACCGTCATGTTCGCGCCTCCCCAAAGTCGTAAGACCGCTTAAGACAAGCCGGTGCTTACCTAACGGCGTCCTTTCGCGTCATACACCAGCGGTATGCTGGCAAGGTCGATCCCTTTAGGCAAAACAAAGTCCAGCGCGTAGGGGATAATGTCCATCTCCGCGCGCGTATTATAGAACACTTCACCATCGAGGTTGAAGCAGATCGGTTCTTCCGACGTGATGGTGATCTTTTCGCCCGAATGGTGGCTGATAACACCTGGGTGCCTTTTGTAGTCGCCCGACAGATATGCGGGGAGGGTGGCCACCAGCCGCCACCGTCCGCGCGCGCGCACCGCGTAGACATCAAAGCGGCCGTTGTTGGGGTGCGCGTCCACCGCTGGGCAAAAGTCACGCGTATAAAAGGGCGTTTTGGCGATGAGCAGCGTCGCGAAATAGCCGTCGAGAACGGTCTCGCCGCTCTCGCCGCGAATGACAATGTGATAATGCTGCGCGTAGGGGCGCGGTCCAAGCAAGTGGTAGACCGCCGAACCCGCGTAGCAGATGCCCGCGGGCATCTGTGTTCGCTCGATGAGGATGTCGCCGTCGCGGCTGGCGAACGACTCGATGCCCATGCTGGAAAAGCATGAAAAAAAATGGTGACCGCAGCGCACAAGGTCGATGGGCGTCGTGTCAGAGAATACAAGGTTGCGGATGGACATGAACAGTTCGGTCTTGTCCAGTCCGAAATAATACACAAAGGCGTTCGAGCGGCCAAGCGGGTAGAACGCGACCTGCACGTTGGGCATGCCGACCACGCCGTTGATGACCTCAAACAGCGTCCCCGTGCCGCCGAGCGCGTATACCCTGACCATGTCTTTCTCCGCCCTGACAAACCGGTGCACATAACCCAGCGCGTCGCGGCACCACCGGGTGACGTGATAGCTGTATTCGAGCTGCTGATAATCCGCAAAGAAATCTTCGATGGCGCGAATGGTCTCGTCAACGCGTCCCTTGAGACCGGCGGCGACCGGATTGATGATGAAAAGATGCTTCACGTCATTTTCGGCCTCGTTTCGACATCGTTTCCCATTTTTTTCACATCATATCACGACGTACAAGCAAAAACAATCACGCGAATCAATTCTTATGACTGAAATGTGACCGGGGCGGGTGCCCTGAGGGAATGCGTTTGTCTGGAGGCGTCTCACTTGCCGTAAAATGGCTGTCGTGGTACAATTTCCATAAGGATGTCCAGAGGGGGTAGGCGAAATGGAGTTTACGCTGGTCAGGCCCGACGCCGAACTGCGCGCGCTCATGAGGGACCCTGCGTACGCGCTTGTCGCGGCAAGAATCAGGGAGCGTGCGGATTATTGGCTTGAGCATTTCACAGACTCGCCCGAGCTTGTTTCGGGATGGAGCCATAACTACGCGTGTCCGTTCTGCGCGGGCGCGCTCAAGTTTGACGCCGAGTCACCGCATGCGCACTTGTGCGGCGCTTGCGGCAAGATTGCGCCCGACACCCAGCTGCTGTATGAGGCGTGGATCATGAGCCGCAGGGGCGCGATCGCAGAATCGCTAAAGTGCGCAGCCGTTCTTTTCCGTGCGGGAGAAGGCGAAAAGTACCGCGATTATGTGATTCGAGTGATCGATTTTTACGCGGATCACTATATGGAATTTGACGAACACGGGCTGTACGCGGGTCGTGGTCGCGTGATGGGGCAATCGCTGACGGAGGCGACGTGGGGCGTGACTTTGCTGGACGCCCTGCTTATCCTCGGCTTTGACGGCGGGAGCGAAAAGGGGCAAATCTGGCATAAACAGCTGTTTTTGCCGTGCGCGCGCATGGTCATGGCGCAGAGCGGGCTCATCCACAACATACCGCTGTGGCACAGCGCGTTTTCGCTTGGCGCCGGCGCGGTGTTCCGCGACGAGCGTTTGGTCGAGCAGAGCCTGCGCGGTGACTTAGGCGCGCGCAACCAGGTGCTCAAGGGGTTCACCGACGAAGGCATTTGGTTTGAAAACTCCTCGGGATACCACTATTACGCGCTCAACGCCGCGCTCACCGTGTGTAAGTTTATGCGCGTCGCGGGACGCGAGGAGCCCGAAGTGTTCGCGCGCGTCGCGTCGGGATTCACCGGCCTTCTGAAGCTGACGTACGAGGACGGTCAGCAACCCGCGTTTAACGACACGCCCAAGACAGCGGCGGCGCAGGGCGTGCGCGGCCGTGTGGACATGTTCCTCGAGGGCGCGAAAGTGCTGGGCGGGGTGACCGATGTCTCGCGCGTCGCGCTCGCGGTCAAGGACCTTCCCACGAGCGGCTCGCTTGGGGATTTCCTCTACGGCCGCCCCGATATGCCCGCGGAAAACCCGCCCGCGTACGGCTCGGTCAATCTCGCGGCCAACTGCATGGCCATGCTGCGCGACGGCGATTACGAGGTCTTCGCGAAGTACGGCAACCTGCACCGCAGCCACGCGCACCCCGACGCCCTCCAAATCAACCTCTACCCTTTCGCGACAGACCTTGGGACGGTGGGGTATTCCTCCCCGTACCACCGCGGCTGGTACACGCGCACTTGCGCGCACGCAACGGTGACTGTGGACGCGCAAAGCCAGATCCATACCGCGCGCGGTACAGCCGAGATGAGCGCGGACGGAAAGCGGCTTGAGATGAGCGTCCCGGGCATTGCGGACGGGGCGGACGCGAACCGCGTCATCGAGCTTCGCGATGGGAAACTTTATGATGAAACGCGCGTGACGTGCCAGGGTGAGCGTCTCATCGACTGGTTCTTCCACGCGGCGGGCGATTTTGCGTGCGAAGGCGTATTTGAGGACGCGGAGATCGCCGAGAAAGACGACGGCTACCAGTATTTCACGGATGTCAAAAAATGGGTCTCCGGCGCGTTCCAGGCCCAATGGACGTATCAGGGAAAATCGCTCACCCTGCGTTTGACGGGCATCCCGGAAGGCGCGCGCGTCTACACCGCTGTCTCGCCTGACAGCCCCGCCGATCACATTCGGCACTCGATCATCGTGCGGGCGGCGGGGCCTGAAGCCGTGTTCGCCGCGGAGCATAGGATCGGTGAATAACGTGCTTTCCCCCTTGAAAATTGGGTAAGTTGCACAGAGTGTTACGCAATGAATTCGCAAGTGCACAAAATGTGTTTGACGGAACGCCCAAGTTCTGATATTCTGCATGCATAAACATGTCATAGTGATGGTCAGCGGAAGGTGGCACGCGCATGGCGAAAACAAAGAGGTTCATCCGGCTTGGTGCGGACGACATCATCATCTCTTCGATCGCGTACACCATATCTGGATTGTTCGCGTTCATTTGCTTCATCCCGTTCATTTACGTCATTGTGTATTCGCTCACGCCTTATGATCAGTATTTGCGCAATCCGTTCAACCTGATCCCGACCGAGGTGTACCTCGGCGCGTACAACCAGCTGCTCAAGTTCCGCTACATTCAAACCGGGTATACCAACACCATTTTCATCTCAATTATGGGCACCATCCTGAGCATGCTCCTTCTGGTGACCACCGCTTACCCTGTCACAAAGAAACACCTCAAGGGGCGCAACTTCTACTGGACGCTGTGGATCATCACGATGTTCTTCGGCGGGGGCCTGATCCCGAACTACATGCTCATCCGTTCCATGGGCCTGATCAACAGCCTGTGGTCGCTCATCCTGCCAGGGTTGCTCGGCACGTACAACATCGTGCTCATGATGAACTACATGCGCGGGCTGCCCGCATCCATTGAGGAAGCGGCGCTCATCGACGGCGCGACAGACATCAACGTCCTCATGCGCATTGTGCTCCCGCTCTGTCTGCCCATCCTCGCCACGCTTGCGCTCTTTACCATTGTTGGCAAGTGGAACGAGTACTTCAGCGCCATCATCTACATCACAAAGCGCGAGCTGTGGCCGCTTCAGCTTGTGCTGCGCGAGCTGGTGGTCGAGTCCTCAACGCGCGAGGTCATGCCAGACGCGGCGGAAGGCGAACGCCTGACGCAGCCGTTCACCATCAAGATGGCGGCCATCATCGTCACAACACTCCCCATCATGTGCGTGTATCCCTTCCTCCAGAAGTACTTTATGACCGGCCTTGTATTGGGCGGTGTGAAGGAATAACCCCGGAAACAAAAAAGGAGGCTGTTTTGGTGACCAGAACAATCGCTATCGCACTGTGCGCCCTGATGCTGCTCGGCGTCGCCGGCTGCGCGGCGCCCGCCGCGACGCCCGCGCCTGCCCCTGTAGCTCCCACCGCGGCTCCGGCCGCCGCTCCCGCGTCCGCGGCGCCCGCAGCGCCCGCCGCTCCAGTAGCGACACCCGCACCCGCTCCCGCAGCGACGCCTGCGGCCGCGGCTCCGGCCGTCAAGCCCCCCGTGACCATCAAGTGGATCTGCCGCCTGCCCGCGACGTTCGTGGTTGAGAACAACCCCGTCGTCGAGGAACTCGGTAAGCGCATCAACGCCAAGATCGAGCTTGAAGCCCCGCCGATCAACAACTACCAGGACCGCCTGAACATCGTCATGAGCTCGGGCGACGTGCACGACCTGATCTACGTCACAGGCAACCTGTACTCTCAGTGGGCGGCGGACGGCCTCCTGCTCGAGTTCGACAACAACGTGCTCGCAAAGCTCCCCAACGTCACCAAAGAGCTCACCGAGATGGAGATCTCCACGCAGCGCGTGCCCTCCGTTGACAACAAGCTCTTCGCTATCCCGCGCGTTCAGACCAAGCCCGCCGACTGCATCGTGTACCGCGGTGACTGGCTCCAGAAGCTGAACCTCGAAGTCCCCAAGACCCCCGAAGATTTCCATACGGTCGCCAAGGCGTTCTCGCATGACGATCCCGACGGCAACGGCAAGGCCGACACCTACGGCTTCTCCCTGAACCCCATAACGATCACCCACCGCAACATCAGCTACGCGTTCTTCAAGCCCGATTCCATCGCCAACGACGACGGCACCTACACCATCACGCAGGCCAAGCCGGGCTTCATCGCGCACATGGATTGGCTGCACGACATGTTCGCCGACGGCTCCATGGATCCGGAGTGGTACCTCAACAAGCAGTATGACGACTCCGACAAGTTCACCGCCGGCAAAATCGGCATCAACTACAAGGATCCCACGACCTCTCACTCCATGCTTTCCTTCACCAGCAAGGACTTCCAAGCCGCCAACCCCAACGGTTTGACCGTTCCCGGCGCGCCTCTCCGCGCTGATGCCAACGCGCCCGCCGTGGACTATTGGAACCCGCAGCTCTGGGGCAACTGGGGCGTTTCGGCCAAATCCAAGGTCATCGACGAGACGCTCGCGCTGATCGACTACGGCTACACCGACGAAGGCAACGAGCTTCTGTACTTCGGCATGCCGGGCTTGACCTTCACCAAGATTGAGAACGGCTTTGTCGAGAGAACCCCTGCCCAGAAGGAAGAATCGGCCAAGTGGGCGTCCTCCTACTTGTCCCTGCGCTATCGCGGCCCCAACAAAGCCCTGCCCAACGCCGCCGGCGACACGCTCGACCAGGTTGCCGAGTTCAACAAGCGCGAAGCATGGCTGCGCAGTGAGACGACGTATGTCGACTACCTGCCCGCGTGGGAAGCCATCGTCCCCGGCGGGGATAAAATCCGCGTCGCCAACGACGACCTGAACAAGGAGCACACCACGCTTCTGACCAAGTACATCTCCAACGAGATCAAGCGCGAGGAGTACCTCAAGTTCCTCAACGAGAAGTACATCCCCGCGTGGAAGGAATACGAAGCGCTCCTCAACGCCGCCCAGATCAACAAGGGCATCAAGTAAGCAATCGTTTTCACGGGATGTTTCGGGCGGGGCGCAGTGCCTCGCCCGGAACCCCCTGGAACGCTGAAAAAGCCACGCATATGATGCGCGCCTTCTTGAGCGTTTTTCACAAGTCGGATGCGAGGGGGATTTTCATGGTGCTCGCGCCTAAGCCCGCGAAGAAGACCGGCGGTTTTGTAAGCTACGTGCTCAAGAACAGGTATCTTTACCTGCTCATGCTGCCGGGGCTCATCTATCTGGTGGTATTCAAGTACATCCCGATGTACGGCATCATCATGGCTTTCAAAGACTTTTCTTTCGGGAAGGGTATCTTTGGCAGCCCGTGGAACAACTTCGCCAACTTCAAGCAGCTCTTCGGCAGTACCATGTTCTACCAGGTGTTCTCAAACTCCATCCTCCTGAGCCTCATCCGCTTGGTATTCACATTCCCAATCCCCATCTTCCTCGCGCTTTTGCTCAACGAGGTGCACTCCGCGCCTTTCAAGCGCACGTCGCAGACGCTGATGTACCTGCCGCACTTCATCTCATGGGTCGTCATCAGCGGCATCACGATCAACTTTCTTTCGATGAATGACGGCATCATCAACACGCTCATCGAAAAACTGGGCGGCACGAAGATCAACTTCCTCGGGTCGGAAGAATGGTTCCGATCGCTCATCGTCATCACGAGCGTTTGGAAAGAGTCGGGCTGGGGCACGATCATCTATCTGTCCTCTCTCGCCGCCATCAGCCCCGAATACTACGAGGCCGCTACTGTGGACGGCGCGTCCCGCTTTCAAAAGCTGTGGCATATCACGCTCTCCGGCATCGCGGACACGCTGGTCATCATGCTCATCCTGCGCGTGGGCGGCATCATGAGCAACGGTTTTGAGCAGATCTTCCTGTTCCAGAACGGCATGAACTCCAACGTCGCCGAGGTCTTTGAGACGTACACATACCGTATCGGCATCGTGGGCGGCAGGTACTCGTTCTCCGCCGCGGTCGGCCTTTTCCAGAGCGTCGTGGGCGCCATCCTTGTCTTTGGAACAAACCGCATCGCGCACATGCTGGGCCGCCAGTCCTTCTATTAAAGCCGGGTTTCAGTGTTGTTCAACTCAGGCTCCGCCGGTTGGCGGGGCCTTTCTTTGTCGCTTTCCCCGCGTGCTGCGCCGTGGTACAATGAAGGGGAAGGGGGCATGTCGAATGGACAAGCTCATGGGTGTCATCGTTCCGTTGGTGACGCCGTGCGATGCGAACGGCCGTGTGCTCATCACGCAGCTCAAAACGGTCGTGCGGCACGTGATTGAAGGTGGTGTGGACGGCATACTAGCGTTCGGCAGCAACGGTGAGTTTTATGCCATCGGTGACGGCGAGCAGGAGCGCGGGCTCGAGGCCATCGTGGAGGAAACGGCGGGCCGCGTTCCCGTATATATGGGGGTGGGCGCGACTTCGACGCGCGCGTGCGTAGAACTCGCCAGAATGGGTGAACGGCTGGGCGCGTCGGCGATTTCCGTACTCCCGCCTATGTTTCTCGCTCCGAGCGATGAGGAGCTGCTCGGACACGTGTCCGCCATCGCGGACGCGGTCGGCACACCTGTGCTGCTGTACAACAATCCGGGTCGTGTGGGGTACGGCATAGGCGTCCCCCTCCTCCTCAAGATCATCGAAAACGTACAGACCGTGGTTGGCATCAAGGACTCGAGCGGCAACATGACGCTTACGGCGGAGTACATCCGGCTGACGCGCGGCGCGGATTTTCGCGTGTTCGCGGGGAAGGACACGCTCATTTTGGCTTCGCTCGCATACGGCGCGGCAGGGTGTGTGGCGTCCACGGCCAATGTTGTGCCCGCGGTTGTGCGCGAGATCGGCGACAAGCTGGCGGCGGGTGATCTTTCCGCCGCGCGCGACGCCCAGTATCGCCTGAACAAGCTGCGCATGCTTTTTGACAAGGCGAGTTTTCCTGTCGCCACAAAAGACTGCATGCGCCTGATGGGGCTGGATGTGGGGTCGTCCGTCCTGCCCAACACGACGTCGTCGCCCGCACTCATAGCCGAACTTAAGTCGGTTTTGGTTGAGTTGGGCGCGGTAAAGCCATGAGCGGGGCGATCAAGGTTCATCCGGCGGACAATGTCGCGGTGGCGGTGCGCGAGCTGCATCCGAACGACGTGGTGCTTGAGGGCGTGCGCGCGGCGGGCGAGATCCCCGCGTGCCACAAGGCGGCGCTCACCGCTATACGCGCGGGAGAACCGGTCGTGCGTTATGGCGTGGCCATCGGCGTAGCCGCACGCGATATCGCGGCAGGAGAGTGGGTGTCAGAGCGAGATCTGGCGGGCGTGGCGTCCCCAACACTCGACCGCCTCACTCACGGTACGCCATCCCCGGGCAATCGTCCGATCCCCGCCCGCCGGACATTCATGGGATACAGGAACCGACAAGGCTTCGCGGGCACGCGAAACCTCTTGGCGATCTCGACGTCCGTTCAATGTGTGGCGGGGGTCGTAAACGCGGCCGTCGAGCGCGCGCGGCGTGAGCTTTTGACGGCGTACCCGGCTGTGGACGACATTGTGCCGCTCAACCACGCGTACGGCTGTGGAGTCGCAATCGACGCGCGCGATGCGGAAAACCCCATCCGGGCCATCCGTAACCTGATGCGCAACCCGAATTTTGGCGGCGAGGTGCTGCTCGTCGCGCTTGGCTGCGAGAAGCTCACGCCGGAGCGCCTGCTCACACCTGAGGAGACGGCGGGCGACGCCCTCCTTGTGCTTCAGGATTACGACGGATATGAGGCGATGATGGCCGCGCTCCTGCGCGGAATACAAACGCGGCTTGAGCGCCTCAACACACGCCGCCGCGAGGAGCTCCCGCTGTCCGATTTGATCATTGGAACCCAGTGCGGCGGGAGCGACGCGTTCTCGGGACTTTCATGCAACCCCGCGGTGGGCGTGGCGTCTGATATGCTTGTCGCCGCAGGCGCCACAGTGCTCTTTTCGGAGACGACCGAAGTGCGCGACGCCGTCACGCAGCTTGCGGAGCGCGTTTGCGATGAAACGACCATGAGTCGGTTGGCGTGCGAGATGCGCTGGTACGATCGCTATCTTGAAGAGGGCGGCGTGGGGCGCGACGCCAATCCCACCCCGGGCAACAAGGCGGGCGGATTGTCCTCCATCGTTGAAAAGGCCATGGGCTCGGTCGCAAAGTCGGGCACGACGGAGATCGCGCAGGTGTTATCCCCCGCTGAGCGCCCCTTAAGGCGCGGTCTGATCTACGCGGCTACGCCCGCGAGCGATTTTGTGTGCGGCACATGCCAGCTCGCGTCCGGCATCACGCTCCAGGTGTTCACCACGGGACGCGGCACCCCTTACGGCCTGGCCGCCGCGCCTGTGATCAAGGTATCCAGCGGATCGGATCTCGCTGCGCGCTGGTTTGACTTGATCGACGTGGACGCGGGGCGCGTCCTCACGGGAGGGGACACGATTCCCGCGCTGGGAGAGAGGCTCTACGACCTCATCCTCGATGTCGCATCCGGTCAAAAAACCTGCGCGGAGCGGCTTCGCATTCATAACGACCTCTGCGTTTTCAACCCCGCACCGATCACATAGAGCGAAGGGGCGAATGCCATGAACCAGCCTGTTATCACGCGGATGGACGTATACCCGGTCGCGGGGCGCGACTCCATGCTGCTCAACCTCTCGGGCGCGCACGCGCCGTTTTTCACGCGCAACGTGGTCATTCTGACCGATAGCGAGGGACGCGTGGGCTGCGGCGAGGTGCCTGGAGGCGGGAATATTGAGCGGGGACTCAAAAACGCCGCGCTCATTGTGGAGGGGACGACGCTGGGCGCGTACCGCGACACGCTCACGGCTGTCCGGCGCGCGCTCGCGGGCGAGCGTGAGGAGCGCGGCCAGCAGACGTTCGATTTGCGCACGGGCGTTCACGTTGTCACGGGCATCGAGGCGGCGCTGCTCGACCTGACCGGGCAGCATTTGGGTGTGAGCGTGGCTTCTCTTCTCGGGGAAGGCGTGCAACGCGCGGATGTCAAAGCGCTCGGCTACCTTTTTTATGTGGCTGATCCCGGCATGACCGACCTGCCGTACTTGCGGGAGAAGGACTCGGGGTGCGCGTGGTATCGCCTGCGCCGCGAAAAGGCCATGGACGCGGACGCCATCGTTGCGCTCGCGGAGGCCGCAAGGGAGAAGTACGGATTTGACGACTTCAAGCTCAAAGGCGGTGTGCTCTCCGGCGAGGAAGAGATGGACGCGGTGCGCGCGCTCAAAAGTCGTTTCCCGGATGCGCGTATTACGCTCGATCCCAACGGCGCGTGGACTCTTGCCCAGGCCGTCGAGCTTTGCCGGGACATGGGGGACGCGCTGGCGTACTGTGAGGACCCGTGCGGTGCGGAGAGCGGCTTTTCGGGCCGGGAGGTCATGGCCGAGTTCCGGCGCGCGACCGGGCTTCCCACAGCGACCAACATGATTGCCACGGACTGGCGACAGATGGCGCACGCTCTCTCCCTGCAGGCCGTGGACATCCCGCTCGCCGACCCGCACTTCTGGACGATGGCGGGAGCGGTGCGCGTGGGGCAGCTGTGCGAGGCTTTCGGGCTGACGTGGGGATCGCACTCCAACAACCATTTTGACATTTCCCTGGCCATGATCGCGCAAACCGCCGCCGCGGTGCCCGGGCGCGTGACCGCCATCGACACCCACTGGATTTGGCAGGAAGGCGCGGAGCGATTGACGAGCGCGCCGCCGGTCATCGAGGATGGTTTCGTGCGCGTTCCGGGCCGCGTTGGGCTGGGAATCACCCCGGACTTGGAGCGCGTCAAAGCCGCGAACGAGCTTTACAATGCGCACTGCTTGGGCGCTCGTGACGACAGCGCGGGCATGCAGTACCTGATCAGGGGCTGGCGGTTTGACCCCAAGAAACCCTGCCTCGTCAGGTAGCACGGACGTAAAGTTCGGTAAAATATGTTTATTTTCGAGGGAACCTGGGCGCTTCCTGCGGCGTCTAATGTGCATCTCCTCTTGCGGAAGGCGTCGCTTTTATGTATAATGGCGCGGATAGCAAAACGGCTTTAATCTCCCTGATGATTACTGGAGGATCGACATGAAGAGAAGACTGATTTGTCTTGCGCTGGCCGCGCTGATGGCGCTGGCCTTGACCGCGTGCTCGCCCGAAGCGCCCAAGGTGACGCCCGCGCCCACCGGCGCGGCTGTCGGCACCCCTGTCGTACCTGCGAATGCGACGCCCGGCGCTTCGCTTACGCCTGGCATCGCCACACCCTCGCCTGCGCCCTCAGCTCTGCCCACGCCCGCGGCTCTGACGCCTGGTGCTTCGACCACCCCCTTGACAACCCCTGTGTCCGCCGGAGGCCCCATTGACAACGCCGGCGATATGAAGAGCTACCTCGACGTCATCAAGAATTGCGACATCGTGATCATGGGGCAGTTTATCAAGTTTGTCCGCGATGATCACGCCGTGCGCGACATCAAGGACATCACCAAACCCAACTCCAACTATCACGACAACGTCAAGGTCTATCTGTTCCGTGTGGAAGCCGTCTACAAGGGCAAGGTTTCACAGAAGGAAGTCTATGTCGCGCTCAACTACTCCGATCAGAACATGAAGACCATGAAGGAGCCCAAGCTTAACGCCAATTTCATGGAGCCGAACTTCGACGATACCGTGATTCTCCCGCTGTTCTACGACAACGACCTGAAGTGGTACATCAACGATCAGGGCGTGGAGCCGCAGCGCTTCGTCGTCGACAAGGACAACAAGCTCGTCGCCAAATCAAACGATAAAAAGGTCGCGGACGCTTGGGCGAAAATATCGCCGGTGACCGTGGACGGCTTCAAAAAAGAAGTCGACAAAGCCAAGAAGTGATGCGCGCTTTGGCGCGTGTGATAGCAAAAGCCCGCAACTAAGTTTGCGGGTTTTTTAATTGCATCGTTAAATGCGATAAGACGAAACGTCCGCGCCGTGCTATACTTATATGAAAACAGGGAGCGTGAGCAGGCTGGGGGGACGCGCATGCGTTTGGCTGAGGAAGAGATGTGGAATGCGGTTATTCGCTGTGATGCGGGCTGTGACGGGGCATTCTTTTACGCCGTCAAAACGGTAGGCGTGTACTGCCGCCCGTCCTGTAAGTCAAGAACGCCGCTCCAAAGAAACGTGCGTTATTTTGAGGCGCGGGAAGAGGCCGAAAGAGCCGGTTTTCGTCCGTGCAAGCGCTGCCGGCCGGACTTGCTCGATTATGCGCCCGCGCGTGAGCTGGCGGATCGCACAAAGGCGCTGATGGATGATCTCTTTGGGGAGCGGGAGCGGCTTTCGGCGGAGATGAAGCGCCTTGGCGTGTCGGCGAACCATTTGGCCATGGTCTTTCGGCAGCGGTATGGCGTTGCGCCCGGCGCGTACTTGAGCAAAATACGCGCCGATTACGCAAAAAAAATGCTGGCGGAAACGGATCGCCCCATCATTGAGATTGCGGGAGACATTGGTTTTGGCAGCCTGCCGTCTTTTTACGGCTTTTTCAGGAAGCAATCGGGAACAACCCCCAAGGACTGCCGCGCCCGGGCGCGAGCGGAGAGGCAGGGAACGAAACCGTGAAAAGTGTTTATTGTTACGGTACGCCGGTCGGCAGCGTGGGCATCGCCGAGGATAACGGTGCAATCATCCGCTTGTTCTTTGGCGGCGAAAAGGTCCCGAGCGGGTTTGAGACGGCCGAAACGCCGCTCATCGCGCAGGCCGCCGCGCAGCTCTTTGAATACTTCGGCGGCAAGCGCAAGGCGTTTTCCGTGCCGATCGCCCTGCGCGGTACGGATTTTCAGATGGCGGTCTGGAATGCGCTCATGACCATCCCATTCGGAGAAACCCGCAGTTACGAGGATGTGGCTGTGATGGTCGGCAACCCGCGGGCGTGCCGCGCCGTCGGCATGGCGAACAACCGCAACCCCATCGCCATCATCGTGCCGTGCCACCGCGTGACGGGGAAGGATGGCGGCCTGACCGGTTACGCGGGAGGGCTTCCCGTCAAGGAGTACCTGCTGCAGCTGGAGAAACGCCATGTCTGAAAGACTGGTTTTTGAGTACGGCGAGCGCGAGGTCAGCCACCTGAAAGCGAGGGATCCCATACTTGCCAAAGCGATGGACGCCATCGGGCACATCGACCGCGCGGTCATCCCGGACATGTTCGTAGCGCTGGTCAACGCGATTGTGGGTCAGCAGATCTCCACAAAAGCGCTCGGCACCGTTTGGGAGCGTGTTCAGACGCGTTTCGCCCCCCTGACGCCGAAGCGCGTCGCGTCCATCGCCGCTGAAGAGCTGCAGACCTGCGGCATGACCATGCGCAAGGCGGGCTATATCAAGGAAATCGCCAATGCGGTCGCAGATGGCGGCCTGGATCTGTCGCGTTTGCGCGAGATGACGGACGGCGAAGTGTGCGAGCGGCTCGTCAGGCTCAAGGGGATCGGCGCTTGGACGGCGGAAATGCTGATGACGTTCTCCATGCAGCGCATGGATGTGATGAGCTGGGATGACCTCGCGATCCACCGCGGGCTCAGGATGCTGTATGGACACCGCAAAATTACCCCGGCGCTGTTTGCAAAGTACAGGCGACGGTACTCGCCGTACGCCACCGTGGCCAGTCTCTATCTTTGGGCGATCGCAGGGGGAGCCTGCTCCGGGCTGTCCGATCCCGCGCCCAAAACCGGGGCGCAGAAAAAGGCGTTGGCGCGGAAGCGCGCGCAAGCCAAGGGGTAAGGCCGCGACCCGCCTGTGCTGCGCGAATCCCCGGGCCGGCAAAGGTTTTTGGCGATGGATGCAGAATAAGCGCCCCACCGCCGCGGGCTCACGATCTGCGCGCGTGTAGAATGGGAGGTTCGTTGATGAACCCAAAATCAAGGCACCCGCTCATCCGCCTGTTCATGGACAGTAAAAAGCACTGGGTCTGGATTCTGATGATCTTGACCATGTCCTTTGGCGCGGGGCTTCTGCAAACAAACACATCGCGGCTTTACGGACGGATGGTTGATCATGGCGTCGCGGGGGAAACAGGCGCGATGCTCGCGCTCGTCCTGCCGATCGCCGCCCTGCTCGCGCTGGATTTCGGGCGCGTGGCGCTCAGCAACATCATCAACGCCATCGGGAGCGAGCGCATCTTCCTTGATCTGCGCATGCGCGCGTACGGCGTGCTTTTGCGCGCGAAAACGGAAGCACTGGACAAACAGCTGCGCTCGGGCGACCTCGTTGTTCGCATGAACAGCGATGTGTACGACCTGTGCGAAGCGGTTGCCGGGCGGTTCACATGGCTTGCGCGCGTAAGCATCATGGCTGTGGTCGCGCTGGTGAGCTGCGTCTTGCTCAGCTGGCAGCTCTCCATCGTGTACATCGTGCTCTTGCCGCTGGCAATTTTCGCCACGCGGCGCATCAGCGCGCCCATCGAGAAACAGCAGAAGCAGCGTTCAGCGCTCGTGGGAAAAGCCATGAACGTGGCGACCGACATGCTTAGCGGGCTGATGGTGACCAAGTCGTTCAACCTCGGTGGCGAGATGACGAGGCGGTTCGCCGCGCAATCCGACGCTGCGGTCGCCTCCGCGGTCGAGGCGGAAAAAGCGGGCGTGAAACTTCAGGCCACGAGGTACATATCAGGTCTCCTCCCCGTCGTTGCTACGATGGCGTTGGGCCTCTTCCTCGCGCGGCGCGGCGACGCCACGGTGGGCACGATCATCGCGTTCATCGCCATCAGCGCGCAGATCCGCAACGCCCTCGACCTTTTGAGCTACATGGCAAACGCCATCCGAACGGGGACGGCGCAGGCGTCGCGCATCTATGAGGTGCTCGACCTCCCGCTTGAGCCGGAGGGGGAAGCCGTCACGCCCGAAGGACGCGCGCTCCTGGTCGACATGGAAGGACTGCGCTTCGGCTACCCGGATCAGCCCGCGATCTTCGACGCGCTCGCCCTGAGCGTATCGCGCGGGGAAAAGGTTGGGCTGGTCGGCCCGAGTGGATGCGGGAAAAGCAGCGTGCTCCGCCTCATTTGCCGCCTGTACTCGCACGAGAGCGGGCGCTTCGGCCTCTTCGGGCATCCCGCGGAGAGCTGGGCACCCGACGCGCTGCGCAGGGGGCTGTCCATCGTCACGCAGGATCCCACGCTCTTTGACGGCACGCTGTACGAAAACGTGCTCAACGGCCGGGAAAACGCCACGCGCGAAGAGGTCATGGCCGCCATCGACGCGGCGTACCTGACCGACTTTGTGCAAAGCCTTCCGCAGGGCGTGGACACACAGGTCGGCGAATCGGGCGCGCGGCTGTCCGGCGGGCAGAAGCAGCGTATCGCCATCGCGAGAGCGATTTTGAAAGACGCCCCGCTCGTCCTGCTTGACGAGGCAACATCCGCGCTGGACACCGCGTCAGAAGCCGAGGTGCAAAGGGCGCTCGACCGACTGCTGGAGGGACGCGCCGCCGTGATCGTGGCGCACCGGCTCTCCACGCTCAAAAACGTCGACCGCATCCTCTTTCTGGAAGTCGGCCGCGTAGTGGAGCAAGGCACGCGGGACGAGTTGATGGCGGCCAAGGGCCGGTACTACCAAATGGCGCTTGCGCAAGCCCAGGGGGGTGCGGCGCATGGCTAAAACCGAGGGATTCAGAGCGCTCGCGCGAGTTTTTTTCAGGATATGCGGTTATCTCGGCGTCAAGCGCGGGCGGTACATCGCGGGGGGGCTGGTCGCCTCGCTTGAAATGGCGCAGTCGCTCATCATGCCGTACCTGTACGAGCAGTTGGTGAATGTGGTCACGAGCGGGGGCGAGGGCGGCGCGGTCAACGCGGTGCTCATTTTGCTGGGCGCGCTGCTCCTGCTCACGCCGCTCATCTGCTGGGGGACGTACAATCAGCTCACAGCCGCGGCGTACGCCACGGGCGAGCTGCGCAAGTCGCTGTTCGCGCACATCCAGAAACTGCCCGTGTCCAGCGCCATGGAGATGAAAACGGGCGCGTATGTCACGCTCATGACGAGCGACACCGCGCGCGCGGGCGGCTCGCTGGCCGGTTTCGCCATCACCAGCCTGTTCAGGTTTTGCGTGATGTTCACCGCATCCGCCGTCATCCTGTTCCTGCGCGACTGGCGCATGGCTGTCTTGAGCGTCGCGTTCAGCGGTGTTGCGCTTTGGGCGTCAGTCACGCTCAACCCGCGCGGGCGCAAGTACGATCGTCAGGCGCAGGAGTTCGCGGCGGGCACTGCGTCCTTCCTGATTGAGACGGTCAAGGGTTTGCCCGTCATCCGCGTTTTCCTTTTGAAAGAACGCTTTTCCGCGCGCTACCGCGAGCTGTGCCGCGGGATCCAGCAAAGACGCATCAAGTACCGCGCGATCAACGGCATGATCGACGGCCTCATCTACCTGTTCCAGTTTTCAGCCCAGCCGGTGTCCTTCATCTTCGGCGCGTACCTGGTGACGCGCGGGGAGATGGACGTGGGCAGCCTTGTCTTTCTCGCGGGTGTGGCCGGCGTGATGGCCGACGCGGTCAAGAGCCTGAGCTCTTTCATTTCATTCATACAGTACGGCTTGGTCTCCGGCAAGCGCGTGTTTGACTTGTTGGACACGCCCGCTGAAGAAGAGCGCGTCACACTCGCGCCGCCCGATGTATCCGCCGAAGTTGCCGTGGACATCCGGGACGTACACTTCGCGTATCCCGGCGGCCGGAGCGTATTCTCGGGTTTCTCCGCGACGGTCAGGCGGGGAGAGGTCGTGGCGCTGGTCGGCACATCGGGCGGGGGAAAGTCCACGCTCATCAAGCTCATTGAGGATTTCTACGACGTTGACTCGGGCGACATCATCCTCTTTGGGCGCTCCATCAAGGATTTGAGCCGCACCGACGTGCGCGCTCTCTCGGCCTATGTCCCGCAGGACGCGGCGGTGTTTGACGGCACAATCCTCGACAACATCGCGCTGGGCAAGCCCGGTTCAACCCGCGCACAGGTGATGGACGCGGCGATGAAGGCCAACATCCACGACTTCATCGCCGCGCTCCCGCAGGGGTACGACACCCCCGTGGGCGAGCGTGGCACGCAGATCTCGGGCGGCCAGCGCCAGAGGATCGCCATCGCGCGCGCGCTCCTCAAGGACGCGCCCCTCCTTCTGCTGGACGAAGCGACCTCGGCGCTCGATTCGGAGGCGGAGGCCGAAGTTATCAAGGCGCTGGACACGCTCATGAAGGGGCGGACGACCATCGTTGTCGCGCACCGCTTGAGCACGATACAGCATGCCGACCGCATTCTGGTGCTGGACGGCGGGTCTGTCGCCGAGTCGGGCACGCACGCGCAGCTGGTCGCGGAAAACGGGGTTTACGCGGCGCTGAACGCAAAGAGCGCGATGGCTTAACCGGCATTGACGGAAGCGCCGCACAACCATAGCGATCAGACCGCTTTCGCCCAGACGGAGAGCGGCGCGCGCCTTCTCCGCCTTTAACATGCCCGATTTCGGCGTGAACGCGTTGGAGCAAGCGGCCATCCGGATCAAAAACCGCATGGTTAGCGTCTAATCATGAGTGCCGAGAGTCAGTCCGGCAAAACCGGTGGATAACCAGAATGGCAGCCGAAGAGTACCTGGAACGGGAGGCAGACCTTGAACGTCTCTCTTGGCGCGTCCGGCGTTTCATTTTGCGTTCTTTTGAGGAGGAGCGGAGGCTTAGCCGAGCCCCCGGTCTCGCTTCGGCATCCCTTGGCGGATGCGCGAAAGACGCGGCCATGAGCGGGAGCGCGCTCATATCCGCGCTTGCGCTCTCCCTGGCACTCACGCTCGCGCTGGAGATCGGCTTCTTTTACTTGACCGGCAAGCGGGACAAAAGGGATCTGCTCCTGCTCGTTCTCGTCAACGTGGTCACGAACCCATTGGCGGTGCTGTTCTTCTGGATTTTGCGCATGTACAGCGCGTTTCACCCCGTCCTGATCATCGCCCCCCTTGAACTGGTCGCCGCGCTGGTCGAAGGGTGGTATTATGAAAGGTACGGGCAGGCGATAGCGCGGCCCTGGCTCTTCGCGCTGGCGGTCAACGCGTTCTCCTTCGGGATGGGTGTCCTCATCCAGCGGCTGCTTTAAGCGACCGACGATGAACCGGCGGGTCTATCACCGCTGAAACCAATGATACGCAACTGTATTCGCACAGGCCGCGAGCTTTACGCGAAGCGATCGGGTTCACCGGCGCATCTCCCGTCTCGAGAATTCCGGCGGCGAAAGCGCTTTTCATGCGCATCCGGCGCACACCCGAAGGAGGCTTATCTATGTCCAAGAGGTGTTTCGCCTTCACACTCCTGCTCGTGTTGCTGGTGTTTCCGCTCGCCGCGCGCGCCGATGTCATCGTCGAGCCGCAGGACGATTTCTACGCAGCGCATAAGGATGCGTGCGCGGCCCATTTTCGGCGGTATTACGCGAACGGCGACGGCGGACAGGTATCGCTGAAAAAAGAGCCGGGCTCACTTACTGAAACAGGCGTGACGGAGAACGGCAAAACCCTGACCATCATGTTCACCTACGAATCCGGCGGCAAGCGCTGGGGCGTGGCGGAGCTGGGCGCGGGCGGCCTGAGCGCCGGATGGGTTCCCATGGATCAGCTTCTGCTCGTGTATGACAGCCTCGCGTTTTGCGATGAGCACAAGGATGATTTCTACCCGTACGAGGGCGCTTACGACGCGCTGACCAAAGTAGAAAGCATCGTGTTGTGGTCATGGCCGGGATCGGGGAAAATCCAGAGCACGCTTGATTCGCGCAAGGTGAACGGGTCTTTCAAGGTGACCGAGGCGTACAGGGACGCTGAAGGCCGCGAGTGGGGGTTTCTCCAATACTTTGGGGGGAGCAGAAACGCGTGGATCTTGATGAGCGACCCGGGAAATGAAGCCGTCGAAGCGTTCAATCTCCCGCCTGAGCATACGTTCAAACCGCGCGTGACGGTTGTCCCCGCCGATACGCCCGGGCAGGCCATGCAGCAAAACACGAAGAACATTGCGCACGACTCCTCACGGATAGGGCTGATTGTCGGATCTGTGGCTGCAGTGGCGGCAATTTCGGCTGTTTTCGTTCGGCTTGTTTTCAAACGCGACGCGCCTTGATGCTATGCCTTGGGCGGTTGCCTGATCAATTGGGCGCTTCAGCTTTGCAGTGTCTTTACGTATCTGGCAAGCATGGACTCAATCGTCCCGAGAGCCAATGAAAGGAGGGTTGTCTGTGCAGGAATACACATATCAGGAGTTTATGGAAAACGCCGGCATCGCCGGGAGGCGCGTCGTTGAAGCAATCCATCGCCACATCACGCAAAAACACCCGCAATTCAAACCATATGGTATTCTGCCGAAAGATAAGACCAGAAAAGAGTGGTCGCTGCATTTTCGCAAACACCCCCAGCACGGGAAACCGTTATGCAGCCTTTTTATCAACAATGGGACACTATCCATTCGTTTGATCTTTGATTCGCCGATGACGCATGAGGTTCTTCTCAGGCTCGATGAGTTTGGAGACCAAGTTCGGGCTGGGCTCTTGCTGGCCTGCAGATGCAGAGGATGCGGCAGCTTTGGAGACAGAGAGTTCTGTTGGTGCCAGCATCATTATTATGTAAATGATGAGCTGCTTTATGGCTGCAACACAACATGGTATTCGATAGATAATATAGCGGAGGGCGAGCTCTCCGGCGCGGATATGGCGGACTTGCTGTACTTGTGCGATTTACAGTCCAGGCATATGACACAGGATTCAAAGGGATCAAGAGGCGCGGGCTACGCGGATGAAAACTGCGCGCGCTGCGGCAGCCCCTTGGTTGTGAAACTGAACCGTATGGACTTGAGTGTCGACCATTTCGCTCACGCGGAATACACGGATGTACAGCGGCTTGACCGCTACGCCGAGAAGTACCACTTAACGCCGATGGGCGTGAACGATGGGGTTTGGCTATATTTTGACGACCGGGCCGTTTGCGGAACACCGGGCGAGGGATGCGCCATTGCGGCCATACCGGAATGCTGCTGTGCCATGGTCACGGTTTCGAATCCGTTTTCATTTTCCGTTGTACGCATATGGGATTACCTGTGCCTGTGGACGAGGCGAAGACAGTTAACCATCACGTCTGCTGACATGGGCGGAATCAAAACGCCCATGTTTGTGAAATTCTTCAGACAAGAAGAGACTCAATACATGCAAATGTATGTGACAATGCGCGATGTGGAGTAGACCATGCTTTCAACTGCTTTTCCGCCAACGCCATGTTCGCTTTCGCATCGCAAATCACATGCGCGTTGCGTTTAATTGACTTTCGTTTTCTCATGGCGGATAATGCGAGTGGGCGCAATCAGCGCCGCAAACACAGGTGATCTCATTGGATTTGGAGGCCTTTACCGATGTGGACGGAAGAAAAGCTGGACGCGATGCTCACCACGCCATCTGACAGGTTGATTGAAGACGCGAAAAGCATTCGCAGTGATGTCCTGGTTCTCGGAGCGGGCGGCAAAATGGGGCCGACGCTGTGTGTGCTGGCGCAGAACGCGCTCCGCGCGGCGGGGTGCGGCGGAAAGGTCATCGCGGTATCGCGCTTTACGGACCCGCTTGCGGTTAAACTGCTTCACAGTCATGGCGTGGAAACGGTCAGCGCCGACCTGCTGGACGCCGGCGCTGTGGAGGGCCTGCCCGACGCGCCCAACGTGATCTACATGGCCGGCCGTAAATTCAACACCGACGGGCAGGAGAGCCTGACTTGGGCGATGAACGCGATCCTGCCTTCAAAGGTTGCCGAACGGTATCAATCGTCGCGGATCGTGGCGTTCTCCTCGGGCAACATCTACCCGATGGAGCCCTTGCACTCGGGCGGCTCGCGCGAGCGGACGCCCCCCGCGCCCGTGGGGGAGTACGGCATGTCCTGCCTTGCGAGAGAGCGGGTCTTCGAGTACGGCTCCTCCGTGTATGGCACGCCCGTGCTGCTGTACAGGCTGAACTACGCTGTCGACTTGCGGTACGGCGTTCTATACGACATCGCGCAAAAGATTGTGAGCAGGCAGCCGATCTCCGTCTCCACGCCCTGCTTTAACTGCATATGGCAGGGTGACGCCAATGAAATCGCCATACGCGCCCTTCTACACGCGTCTTGCCCGGCGGTGAAAATGAACGTCACCGGCCCGGAAACAGTTTCGGTGAGGGCGGTGGCTGGGGAGTTGGGATCATTGCTCGGCGCGGAACCGACTTTTGTGGGCGAGGAGTGCGGTTCCGCCTATCTGAACAACGCCTCAAAAGCTGTGGAGACCTTCGGCTATCCGTCCGTCCCCCTCGCAACGATGATCCGATGGCAGGCGGAATGGGTCTTGGCGGGAGGGCGCTCCGTCCATAAGCCGACGCACTTTGAGGAACGCGGAGGGAAGTACTGATGAATGCACGCTCCGACGCATACCGACAGCTGGCTGGCGGGACGGTGATCCCGGCTGTCCCCCTCGCGCTCAACTCGCTTCGGAAGCTGGACGAAGACCGCCAGCGGTTGCTGCTCAGGTATTACTTCGCGGCCGGTGTGGGTGGGCTCGCGGTCGGGGTTCACACGACACAGTTCGCGATCCGGGATCCCCGGGTCGGGCTGTTTGAGCCGGTTCTTCAGATCGCGGCCGAGGAAGCCTCTCGCGCGGAGCTGGCATATAACCGACCATTGGTCTTGATCGCGGGCGCGTGCGGCCCCACCGCGCAGGCTGTCAGTGAGGCCGAGACCGCGAAGTGCCTCGGGTACGATGCCGTTCTGCTCAGCCCGGGAGGTCTTGGCGATACCTCGGAAGAGGCGCATTTGGAAAGGGCGCGCGAGGTCGCCAAAGTCATCCCGGTCGTGGGTTTTTACCTTCAGCCCGCGGCGGGCGGGCGGTTGTTCACGTATGATTATTGGGCGAAACTGTGCGAAATCAAAGGCGTGATCGCCATCAAGTGCGCGTCGTTCAACCGCTATCAGACACTCGACGTTATGCGCGCGGTCTGCTCGTCCTCCCGCTGTGGGGAAATCGCTATGTACACGGGAAATGACGACAACATCGTGATCGACCTCCTGACGAAATACCGCTTTGAGATCGATGGCCGGGTCGTGGAAAAATCGTTTGTCGGCGGCCTGCTCGGTCACTGGGCGGTGTGGACGAATAAAGCGGTGGAACTCCACAATGAGCTGCGTTCCGTCGCGGCCGCAGGGGACATTCCTCCCAAGCTCCTCACGCTCGCCGAGGAAGTCACAGATACAAACGCGGCGTTTTTCGACGCGGCCAACGGCTTTGCGGGGTGCATCGCCGGAATACACGAAGTTCTGCGGCGGCAGGGGCTGTTCGAAGGCACATGGTGCCTTGATGAGAACGAAACGCTCTCGCGCGGGCAAGCGCTTGAGATTGAGCGGGTGTATCGTATGTATCCGCACCTGAGCGACGACGAGTTCATCAAAGCGAACATCGAGGCTTGGCGAGGTTCCAAGGGGTAGATTATGGGGCTGTCGCTGGCGCAGCAGTTGATAAACCCATCATGTCGCAAAACCGCGCGCCGCGCTTTGCGGTAAGGGCTAGCGGGTTCCCGGCGGATCTCCAGGTGAGGGCCGCGGGGTCGAAATCCGGCTTGCCAACACCCCCTTGCGATGATGGTAACTCCTCCTTTTTCTCGGGTTTGCCATCGGCGAACGGCAAAAACGGTGTGGATTGGCGCGTTACCGATGACGCGCTTGTTCTGCGGAACCAAGCCCCGCGTCGCGCCTTGCCACAGGATTGCCGGGTTCTGGCGGGTTGCTATGATTCGGGCGGCAAGGAACAGGTCATTGTTGTCAGCAAACTGAAGGAGCTGTTGCGTCTGCAACAGCCCCTTCAGCCTGTCGACGAAGCCAGATGCCGGCCCATCGTGCTTGTTCCGGAGATCCGCAAGAACCCGCGGGTTCTCTAAGCAAAACGCGGCGTGGGGTTTGGCGGCATGCGCGCCAAAGCTCACGCTGAAGGGGCTGTTGCGTTTGCAACAGCCCCTTGTCTAACCCGCGCGTTTCCTTACAGGCTGCGGTACCGATCGTAAGCGGACTGGTACTGCTTGAGCACTTCCGTGTATCCCATCTTGTCCAGCGTAGCAAGGTAGCTGTCCCAGCCGGCGTCGATGCCGACCACACCGGTGACGAACTGCGCGTACATCTCGTCAACATATGTGTTCAGCTCCACCGAGTACTGGTCGATGACTTCCTGCTCGGCGTTGTTCAGGACGACCGACGGCCAGAACCATTTGCGTGCGTAGGGGATGCTGTTGTCGCGGAAACCAACCTGGCGCGCCTGAGAGTTGCTGCCGTCCATGACGATGGATTTCTCAAACGCCTTGGAGATGCCGATGTTGTCGTAAATCAGCAAGCCGTACTGGTTGGCGGAATCCCACGGAAGATCCTTGAGCTTGGGATTGTCTTTGGGCATGTACATGGCATGCTCTGTTTTCTCTGCGTTGGTGTACTTCCAGCAGTCGTTCTGCGGTCCCCAGGTGAAGGCGTCGCCGTTCAAGTTGGAGCCCGGAACGACTTCTTCCAGAGCGAACGCGACGTCCATCATGCGCGCGATTTCTTTGACGTACTTGGAGTCCTTGTTGATGGCGAATCCCTTCGCCGTGCCCCACGGCGGGGTACCGGAGAAGATCACGCGCTCGCCGTCAACGGGGGACGTGAGCGGCGCCAGCACGTTGAGATCCCACTTGCCGCTCGGGAAGGAGGCGATCTTGATGTTCTGGAGCGAGCCGCTCGCGAACACGAATTTGCCCTCGTCCGTCAGCGCCTGAACGGTGGCGGAGTCCATGGTCAGGAACTCGGGATGCAGGATTTTTTCGGAGTACAGCGTGTTCAGGAATTTCAGGTACTCTTTGTACTGGTCCGTCACGCGGCCGTATGTCACGGTACCGTCGTTTTTGATATCGTCAAACTCGTTCCGTCCGTCGATTCTCACGCCGGGGCCGAAGGCCGAATAGAAGAAATCCTTGTAGAAGTTGCCGGCCAACGGCGAGTTGCCCGTGGCCGCGTAGAGCTTCTTGCAGACGTCGATGAACTCGTCGGTGGTCGTCGGCACTTCAAGGCCGTTGTCCTTGAGGATGTCCGTGCGGTAGTACAGGCGAGACTGAGCGCCCGTGACGCTGAGCACCAGCGTGAACAGCTGATAGATGGAGCCGTTCGTCTGCGTGTAAGCTTTGCGGGCGTCCGGATACAGCTCATACACCTGCTGCAGGTTGGGCATGACATCGGCCAGCGTGTTGTAATCCACAAACTTGCCGCCGAGTACGCCGTATTCGTTGATGAAGTTGGCCTTCAGGTTGTCGTGGAAGAAATCAGGCCAGTTGCCGGCGGCCAGGAACACCGGCAGCTGCGCTTCGTCCGGCAGGTACTGGATGTCCACGTGAATGCCGGTGACTTGTTCAAGCCTCTCCCACGTGTAGCGGGGTTCCTTGTTGTCCCTGTCTTGGGCGATATGGCGAATGCCAGTCACGGTGATCGGGTCTTTGACGACGGGGTAATTCGAGGTCGGGGGAGCCACGGGAGTGGCCGCCGCGGGGGTTGCGACAGCCGGTGCGGCGGTCGGGGCCGCCGGAGCGGCAGTCGGGGCCGCCGGAGCGGCTGTCGGAGCCGCGGGGGCTGCCGTCGGAGCGGGAGCGGCGGGCGCGCATGCGGCCAGAGCCACCATCACGGCAACCAGCAAAAATGCTATGGCTTTGCGAGACAAATTGGTTTCCTCCTTTTTTTGTACCTCTATTTGTATTCCCCTGAGGGAGAGCGCACTAGCCTTTCAGGGAACCGATCATCACGCCCTTGACAAAATACTTTTGCAGGAAGGGGTAGAGGATCAACAGCGGAATCGAGGACACCACGATCACCGAATACTTGATCAGCTCAATCAACGCGGATTTAAGAGCCGCAAGATCGGTGTCCGACTCGCTCATCATCTCGGCGCTGGATTTCTCGAGAATGAGGATCTTGCGCAGAACAAGCTGCAGCGGAATGATCTTGGAATCCATCGTGTAGATCAGCGCGGGGAAGAACGAGTTCCAGTGTCCGACGGCGAAGTACAGCACCATGACGCCCAGCAGCGCCTGTGACACGGGCAGCACCACTTGTATGAACGTGCGGATGGGCGTGCAGCCGTCAATCAGCGCGGCGTCCTCCAGCTCCTGCGGGACGGAGGAGAAGAAGGTGCGGCAAATGATGCAGTCGTACGCGGCAAACGCGCCCAGGATGATCAGCACGAGCCTTGTGTTGTAAAGCCCCAGACTCTTGATCAAAAGGAAGGACGGGATCATGCCGCCGGAAAAATACATGATGAACAGAAAGTAAAACGTCAGGAAATTCCGCATGGGGAGCGTCTTTTTTGAGAGTACGTAGCCCGCAGGAACGGTGACCGCCAGATTGATGATGGTGCCGAACAGCGTGTAGATCAGCGTGTTGCCATAGCCTGTCATGATCTGCGGATCCTGAAACACGCGCTGGTAGCCCATGAAAGTGATCTGCTGGGGCAGCAGCCAAACCTTCCCCGTTGCGACGAGGGTGGGCGAGCTGATGGAGCATGAAAGCACGTAGACCAGCGGGTAGAATACGATCAACACGATCAGCAGGACGATTGTGTAAACACACGCGACAAATGTGCGATCCCCGAGGGACTCTCTTACTTTAGCCATGCTTTCACTTCCCCCCGATCAGAACAGGCTGGTGTCGCTGACCCAGCGCGACAGCCCGTTGGCGACTAATAAAAGCGCGATGTTGATCAGGTTGTTGAACAGCCCGACCGCTGAGGAGAAGCTGTAATTGGTGTTGATGATACCGCGCTTGTAGACGTATGTTGAGATGACTTCAGAGACATCGACATTGAGGTTGTTCTGAAGGAGCAGCACTTTTTCGTACCCGACGGAGACCAGCCTGCCCACCGACATGATCAATAGTATGGTGATCGTCGGGGCGATTGTGGGTATGTTGATGTACCGCATGCGCTGAAAACGGCTCGCGCCGTCGATCACGGCGGCTTCGTGCAGCTCGGGATCAACCGAGGACAGCGCCGCGACGTAAATGATCGATGACCAGCCCAAACCCTGCCAGACGCCCGACCACACGTAGAGGTGGCGGAACGCCGAGGGCATGGCCACATAGTACATCCTTTCGAGCCCCAGCGCCTCGCGGGCGGTGTTAAAGATGCCCATGGAGGGTGAGAACACCGTGTGCATGATGCCCACGAGTACGACCACCGAAATGAAGTGCGGGGCGTACATGATGGTTTGTATCGCTTTGCGGAATTTGTTGTCGTTGAGCTCGTTGACCATCAGCGCCAGCAGAATGGGTAGGGGGAACCCCACCGCGAGCGAGTACAGCGAGAGCGCCAGCGTATTTCTGAAGAGCGTGAGGAAGTAATAGCTGTTGAAGAAATTGATGAAATGCTTAAAGCCTACCCATTGGCTGCCCATCACGCCCAGCACGCTCTTGTAATCCTTAAACGCGATCTGGATGCCGTACATGGGACCGTAGTTAAAAATCGCGACATAAATAAACGCCGGGAGCAACAGGATGTAGTAATGCCTGTGCTTCCAAAGCGCCCTTAGAAATTGCTTGCCAGGACTTACACCGATTATTACGTCGCTCAAAGTCACCACAATAGGCACCTCCATGAGAAACTGCCGATTTGTACTTTTCTGTCGTTTGCCTGGTCATTATTGATCAATATGCCCATGATACCCCATATCTGTGTCACATGCAATAGCGTTTTCAACAAAGGGAGAGGCGCGTTTCACCGCTGTTTGACGATGGACGAACATGTGCTCTTACGCCATTGTGGGCAGCATCGAAAAGAAAACCTCGTAGTTCAGCGGCTTCCCGGCCTTGTATAGCTCAAGCTCATCCAGCAGCCAATCAGGCATGCGGTACACCTCGACGACGGCGCTCCCAGCGATGTGGGGCGTCATGAACAGGTTGGGAAGCTGCCAGAACGGGTGATCTCTCGGAGAAGGCTCGGGGTGCGTCACGTCGAGAATCGCGCAGCGGTAAGGCTTTTCGCTGAGCGCGCGGGCCAGATCGGGCTCGACCACCTGCGCGCCGCGCCCAGTGTTGATAAAGGCCGCGTTGTCTTTCATCATGGAGAAGAGGCGGTAGTCGAGCATGCCCACCGTTTCTGGGACGTTGGCGATGTGGCAGCTGATGGTCTGGCAGGTGGAAAACACTTCCTCAATCGAAACGTTTTTCACGCCCAGCCCGGCGGCTTTGGCCTCGCTCATGAACGGGTCGTATACCAAGACCTCCACGTCGTACGCTTTGAGCATGCGGATGACCCGCGCCCCGATCATGCCCGCGCCCAGTATGCCGACCTTGACCCCGTCGTAATTCCCGGGCATGATGTTCGCCGCGATGTGTTTGCCGCCCCGGTTATCGCCATCACGATACCGCTGCATCGCCAAATAGTACCCCTTGTTGGCCAGCAGGATCTGGCTCACGGTGAACTCCGCCACCGGGATAGACATCGCGCCCCACGCGCTGACGATGCGAACGCCGCGGTTGAGGAACGGTTCGGCGAAGTATTTCACCGAACCGGCCGCATACAGAACCAGCTTGAGCGAAGGGAAGAACTCTTCCAATTCCTGCTCGGTGAGCGATTCCATGTCCCACGTGCACGCGATGACCTCAACGCTCCTGAGCGCCTCACGATGCTCCCCCATGTTTTCCCGGCAGATGATGGGTTCGATCATGTCCAGCGCCGACCGGTATTTTTCGTACCTGCCGCCGGAAAAGACGTAATCGAGCCTGGTGGAACCCCGCTTGACCATAAAGCAACCCTTCACGCGACACACCGCCTTTAATCATTCTGTCTCCATTGTAGCCCTCCGCGGCGCAGCGCGCAATGGGAGGCGGCGACTAATTAAATTGCGCTTGATTTAATTTTGAGCAAAGGATATACTGGTGTTACCGACCATTGTGAGGAGAGAGCATGTGGACGCGCTCAGGCTTTCAAACCAACTGTGTTTTCCGCTTTACGCCGCCGCCAAGGGCGTTGTCAAGATGTATGCGCCCTTTTTGGACACGCTCGATCTGACATACACGCAGTATATTACCATGATGGTGATGTGGGAGAAAAAGCAGGTCAGCGTCAAAGAGCTGGGCGAGAGCCTGTACCTGGATTCGGGGACGCTCACGCCGCTGCTCAAAAGGCTGGAAGCCCGGGGGCTTGTTTCCCGCCAGAGATCAAGGGAGGACGAACGTGTCCTGATCGTTGAGCTCACGGACGAGGGCGAGCGCTTGAAAGAAAAGGCGGCGGGCGTTCCGGCTGAGATGGGGAAGTGCATGAGCCTGAGCGCTGAAGAAGCCCGAGCGCTGTACGCGCTTTTGTACAAGCTGCTGGATAAGTGAATAGAAGGAGAAGGATCATGAGCGTATACGATTTTGTGGTCAAGAACAACAGGGGAGAGACCATTGCGCTCTCCGCATACAAAGGAAAGGTCTTGCTCATCGTCAACACGGCGACAAAGTACGGTTTGACGCCGCAGTACGAAGCGCTGGAGAGACTCTATCAAAAGTACAAGGGCAGAGGCTTTGAAATCCTTGACTTTCCCTGCAACCAGTTTCTGCAGCAGGCTCCCGGCACGGACGAGGAAATCCAGGACTTCTGCCAGCTCAATTACAACACGACATTTCCCCGGTTTGCGAAGATCGACGTCAACGGCGAATCGGCCGACCCGTTGTATACTTACCTGAAAAAACACGCCGCCGAAACCGAAGACGCGGAATCCAAGGGGTTCGCCGAAAAGCTGAGCCAAATTGGGCAAAAATTCGTGGGCAGCGAGATCAAGTGGAACTTCACCAAGTTTCTGCTTGACCGAGAAGGCCGGATCGTGGCGAGATTCGCGCCTGTGCGCAAACCGGAAGCTCTGGAAAAAGAGATTGAAGCGCTGATTTAGCCGGGGCGTTGCACTGCAAATCGGCAGAACAATGATAGCTGACGCATCCTCGCTTGGATTGCCTATGTCGCTGTCTGTAGACAGGGATTTGAGCTGGCATGCGGACAGCAATACAGGTCTTTGCCATCGTCTCCACGTCCGGCCTTTCAACTGACACCAAGCCGGTCACCGTAAAAAACGAGCGCCTGATGACGAACGATCAGGCACTCGTTTTGGTTTTACCAGCGTTGATCCAGACGGCTCTGCCGGTTTGCTTCACTGCAGCGGAGATCAGCCTTTGATGGCCCCGATCATGACGCCCTTGACGAAGTATTTTTGAACAAAGGGGTACATCAACATGATGGGCAGTGTCGAGATCACGACGGCGGAATACTTGATGGTTTCGGTGTACCGGTCAATCAGACCCGTGTCGGTTGCGTCTCCAGCTTGGAACACGTCGCTGTTGAGGATCAGAATGGCGCGAAGCACAATCTGCAGCGGCATCTTGTCCGTATCGCTCAGGTATATGCTCGCTGAAAACCACGAGTTCCAGTGTCCAACGCCGTAATAAAGCAGCATAACCGCGAGCGTGGGCATGACAAGCGGCACGATGATTCGGAAAAGCACGGTGATATCGTTCGCGCCATCCATGTACGCGGATTCGCTCAGCCCGTCCGGCACGGTTTCAATGGCTGTTTTCATGATGATCGCGTTATACAGCGAGAGCGCGCCCGGCAGAATGACCGCCCAAAGCGTGTTGTAGAGTCCCAGCTCCCGTATGTTCAGGTAGGCCGGTATCAGTCCGCCGCTGAAAAACATGGTGAACATCATGAACGCAAGGATGTATTTTTTGTAGAGCATTTGCTTTGCCGCCATAAAGTAGCCGCACAGAAGCGTCATGGCCAAGTTGATGGGCAGGGACACGGCGAGGATGATGAGCGTGTTGGCGTATCCAGTGAGCAGCAGTGGGTGCTTAAAAGCCAGCGCGTACGCGCCCAAAGTAAACTGAAGCGGCGCGATGAGAAGTCCCGGGTTGGCCATGAGCATCATGTTGTTGCTCACGGACGCGCAGACCACATAGTAAATCGGGTACAAGGTAATGAGCATGAGGGCGCACATGAAGGTAATGTTGAAGACATTGAACAGTTTCCGCGGCAATGATTGTTTTCTCATACGCCCTCCTAAAACAGTCCGACCGAACTGATTCGCTTGCTGATGGCGTTTGCCGTCGTCAGGAAAAACACGTTGACAACGGAGTTGAACAGCCCAATGGCTGTCGAGTAACTCCAGTCCGCCTCAATGAGTCCCTTGCGGTATACATACGTCGATATCACGTCGCCCGTCGCGTAAGTCGTCGAGTTGTATAGGAGCAGGATTTTTTCGTATCCGACGCCGAGAATGCTGCCCATGCGCAGGATGAGCAGCATGACGATCGTGGGCATGATGCCGGGAAGTGTAACGTGCCAGGTTTGCCGAAGCCTTCCCGCGCCGTCAATCTCCGCCGCCTCGTAGAGCTGCGGATCGATGGAGGACAGCGAAGCGAGATAGATGATCGAGTTCCAGCCGATCTCCTGCCAGATCCCGGAGGCAATGTAAATCGTTCGGAAGAGGCGCTGCTCCTGGAGCAGCGCAAGGCGTTCCATGCCCAGGAATACCCGTATATCGTTAAAGAGGCCGTCTGTCAGGCAGTACTGCTTGATCAGGCCGCAAATGATGACGATGGATATGAAGTGAGGAATATAGGTGACCGTTTGCACGGTTCGCTTAAAGCTCTGTTTGTTGAGCTCATTGAGCAGGAGCGCCAGGATGATGGGCGCCGGGAATCCCCAGAAGATGCTGTAGATACTGATGAGGAATGTATTGGTCAGAATCCGTATGAAATACACATCTGTCAGGAAATGCGCAAAATGCTCCAGCCCGACCCAGCGGCTCTTGGCAATGCCGAGTGTGGGCCTATAATTCTTAAACGCGATAATGACGCCATACATCGGCTTGTAGCTGAAGATCACGAAATACACCAAGACCGGCAAGATCATGAGGTATTTGTATTTGTTGCGCGCGAAGTCTTTGGCGATGTACGAAAGGAGTGAAGTCTTCCTGGCGGGCTTGTAGGCTTCTCTTTGTGTCATGAGCTGCTCCCCTCCGGCTTTCAATGGGGCGGGAAACGATACCGTTATCGTTTCCCGCCCAAACCGCATCAGTGAATTGCCGGATTAGCGAGCGTTGTAGCGCTGGAGCTGAGCGTTCTTCGCCGCGAGGACCTTGTCAAGCCCCATGCTGTTGATCTGCGCGACATAGGCGTCGAACTTATCAAAGCTTTCCTGGCCCATGATGAACTTGAAGTGCATCTCGTCGACATAGGTCGTGATGGCTGTTTGAAGTGACGCTGTGGCCTGCTGCTCCTCGTAGGTGGGGGTGATGTTGGGAACGAGGTATTTAAACGCCATGTTCTTGTCAGCCCACACGTCGATCGCGGCGAGCGCGCGCGTGTCGGTCTTTTGCTTGTACATGCTCTCGGCCTGCATCGCGAAACCGCTTCCGCGGGTGCCGATGTACATGGTGACGGCGTTGTTGATGTCCGGAGCCTTCATGATGATATCGGCGAACACGGGCTTGCCGTTGACCATGTTGTAAGAAAGGCCTTCCTCGCCGTAGTTCCAGTACAGGAAGCCTTCGGGGCTGTAGCCATAGTCGCAGAAGCGCATGGCGGTCTCAACGTCCTTGCAAGCGGTTGTGATGGCCGCGACCGCGGTCTGGATGACGTTTTCGTTCTGCGCGAACTTGACTTCATCGTTGGCGTTGAGGCGCGCGTACTGAACGCCGACCCACTCGGCGGTGCTTCCCTTGGCCTTGATCTGCTCAAGATAGCCCGTGAGGCTGCCGCCGGAAACGATGGAGGCGAGGACTTTGTCGTTGACAATTTTTGTCGTCAGACCAGGGCCGTCAATCGCGGCGAAATCCTTGTCGATGTAGCCCGCGTCATACCATTCCTTCATTTTCATCAGGTATTCTTTGTACGCGGACATCGCGGGGCCGTATTTGATCTCGTTATTCTCCAGGAAATAGTTGCGGTTAATGCCGTACGCGCCGACGAACATGTTGGTGGTCGAGCCGTAGGTGGCGGACCAAGTCGCGCCGTACTTCGAGCTGAGCTTAGAGAACACGTTTGTCCAGTCGTCGATGGTGACCGGGGGCGTGAGGTTCTCGGCTTTCAGCCAGTCGTTGCGGATCGCCGGGCCCTGCCACACGCGCAGCCACGGTGTTTCCCGGACGAAATGATAGCCGTAGTATTGGCTGTCGTCGTTTTTCGTGCCTTTGTTAAAGGAATCGTCGTTCATGCACAGCGCGAAATAGTTGGGAGACCATCTCTCGAGGTTTTCCGTCAGATCAATGATGACGCCATCCTCGAGATACGTCTTGTTGTTGGTGGTTACCCTGCCGTCATAAATGATGTCGGGCAGATCAGCGGAGGCGATCATCAGGTTATAGAACTGCGTGCCGTCCGTTCCGACAGGCGCGAACACCCATTCAAGCGTGACACCGGTCATGTCGGCGAGCTTCTGATGGAAATAGCACTCCGACTGGTTCGCCACGGTAGCGCTATAGCCGATGCCCGGGGCATAGACTTTGAGCGTCACGTTCTTTTTATCCATCGGATAGGCAAACGCCACGGGAGGCGGCGCGGCGGGCGCGGTCGCCGTGGGCGCAGGCGCTGCGGGCGCCGCGGCAGGTTGAGCGGGTGCCGCTGGAGCGGCTGTCGGTGCGCTGGGAGCGGCAGCGGACGGCTGCGGCGCGGGGGTGGCGGCTGGAGCGGGCGCGGGAGTCGAACATGCGACCAACAGAATGGAAAGAACCAGGATGCATGTGATGAACAGCGAGGTTTTCTTCATGGGTTCGGTTTCCTCCTTTTTGTGTGCGCTCGGCAATCCTGACAAAGATAGAACCGTATATTAGCATAACACGCGACGAAATATCGGGGTATAGGCAATAAGTAAAACAGGTGCTCAAAAGCCCAAAAACGCGGTTGTCTTTTTCGGACCGGGTGCGCAAAATCGTCCATGCCCCTACCCAAGCGGCCTTTCTCGTCGTTGGAGTCGCTTGACACCTGTAGTCAGGCCCGATATACTGAGGCAAAATCAACTTTGATTCGAGTTGCGATACATTGACTCAGGCTCGGATCGCCGATTACGAACGCGCGGGCGGCATGCGACAGGTGTGGCTCATGAAATTGACTCGTGTTGCCAGTGTGATCAAAGAAAAGAGCATGTTTAAGAAATACCTGCTCTCCTTTGTGCTTGTTTTGGTGTTGCCCTTTACGTCCATGCTGCTGCTGCACATGGTCTCCAAAGCCGTCATCAGCCATGAAATTATATCCGCTAACAGCAACTCACTCGACCGCCTGGTGGGGGCGTACGACGCCCGCGTCGACGAAGCGCGGGCCATGTTCAAGCAACTGAGCATGAACCCCGTTTTTCTTGAGACCGCGCTGCAATACCGGCCTGAATACGATATACCTTATCAGAATTTTCAGCTCAAAACGCATGTGAAAATGTTTCAGCGCGACGCCGTCTCCGATTTCTTCATCTATAACGCCAACACCGACACCATCATTTCCAGCACAAACGCGGTGCTTTCCAGTGAAGATTACTATCTTTCATATTACGCGGACGACCTGCTCGGTTATCGCGGCTGGCTGGAGGGAATTCAGGGCGTTCGCGTCAACGATGTCACGCGATTGGCGATACGCGGCCAGGAAACCATCTGCGTGGTCAGCTCCCTCCCCTACGACTTCTACCGGACGACGGGCATCAACGCCGTCTGCGTTTTAAAGCCCTGGTTTTTTGCGCCGATGGCATCTGAGACATCGCAGACGGGCGGCGCGATTCTCGTTTTCGGCGGCGACCGCCGGCTGTTGCTCTCTTCAAATCCCCAGTATGCGCACTTGACGCTGGACGACTTCCCGGCGGGGCCATTAGCGGCCGGATTCGACGAGAGAACCATCGCGGGCGAACGCTGCATGGTCAGGTCGATCCCCTCGTCCGCATCGCGATGCACGTATATCTCCATTATCCCGGTAGGCGTCTTTTCGGCGAAGCTGACGAGGTACACGGCCATACAAGTCATCTCTATCGGCGCCTCCATGCTCATCAGTGTGCTGGCCGCCTACTTCCTCAGCAAGCGGAATACCACGCCTTTCTCCCAACTCATCAATCGGCTATCCAAACGCTCAGATCACGCGTACAACAGCCTCGTTCAAAATGAGGTGCAGTATATCGGGGCCATGTTCGACGATGTCTACTGGCAGAACGAAGCCCTTGGGAAAACGCTGGAAGAGGATACGTTTGTCCTGCGGCGGGGCTTGTTGCTCAAGCTCCTCGCGGGCATAGGCGAAAACGCCGACGCGCGCGAGAAGGAAATCTTGAGAAACGACGAGTTCTTCAAGCGCGCCTGGTACGCAGTCGCCCTCATCAAAGCGGAAAACAGCCGGGGAGCAAGCGGCGACGCCGTTGGGGAAGCGCTGCGCCGCGCGCTGGCAGCGGAACAATCCGTGCTTTTAGCCGAGACGCTGCAGCTGAGCCGTGACGAACACGCGCTCATCGCGGGTCTCGCCTCGCCGCATGATGCGCGTCAGTTTGACAAGCTTTGCCAGAGCATCAAGACGCGTCTTGCTGATGCTGACGGCGTGATGTGCTCCATGAGCATGAGTGAGATTTGTCCGGGTTTCGCTGGGATTCATGAAGCTTATATGCAGAGCGTCAACGCCATGAACCACCGCATCGCAGCGGGAGAGGGCACGCTCCTCAAATTCTCTGAGCTCAATGACAAGCCGCTTATCGTGAATTACACGTTCCGTCAGCGCGCGGAACAGCGGCTTTACGCGGCTGTGACGCAAAGGACATATGAGGTCGGGGACGCTGTCACGTCGCTTGCGGACGAGTATTTTCAAGGCGAAATCGGAACCCCCGATCAGTGCAAGTGCTATATTTACGATATCAGCACCACGGTCGGCGCGCTTGTCGCCATGCTTTGCGACGCTCATTTCGCCGTGGAGCTCAACGCGGTGGGCAAGCTCATGAACTGCGATACACTAATTTCGTTTCAAAGACAGGCGGCGGAACTGCTCGGCGTGGTGAAGGAACGCATGGAAATAAAGAAGACCGATGACAAGCTCAGCGCGCAAATTATCGCCTATATGAACGAGCACCACAGCGACTGCAAGCTCTGTGTCAACACGCTCGGCGCTCATTTCAACATGTCGGCGTCGTATCTTTCCAAGCGGTTCACTCAGGAAACGGCGATGTCCGTTTCCGATGTCCTTGCGGGCATACGCTTGGAGCATGCCAAACGGCTGCTTGGTGAAACCGATTTGTCACTGGATGAGATCGCGGTGCAGGTCGGCATTGTTGGAAGCGGGACGCTGATTCGGCTCTTCAAGAAAACGGAGGACATGACGCCGGGCGCTTATCGTAAAGTCAAACGCTGCCTCTCGGAGCATGCATAGATTTGTGGTGCGCACGCTTGTTGTGCGTCGTGTTTCTGAGCCTTAAGGAGCGACGGTTTATCACCCGCTGTCCTGTTTTCGGGTCATTCATAGGTTCAATCGGAGGCGCAGCATTTGACGGAAACGACAAATGCGGTGTCTTTTTTTGCGTTCAAGCGGACCGCCATCCCCTTGAAAACCCCGCGGGTTTGGACGGGGACGAGGAGGCTTATTGCAGCGGTTAGCTATGGATATTCGTTTTGGGAGCGTCCACATGCTTTCCAGGTTTTCATTGAAGCATCAGCAAGAGCTTCTTGATGTGCCCGATGGCTCCGATGCCGGGGTTGGTGAACATCAAAGGGGAATGGCAAAGGCGCTCATGCTGCTTGCCCCAAATGGCCTTTCCGCCGCCGCCGCAGTCGATCCAACCCGGATGACATTTCCCGCACGGGTTGACATGCGCCCATACGCACGCCTTGATATCCTCGTCAACCGGGCCGGTGTCGCCAAATTCGCAGGAATTGAGCCACAGCGTCCATGGGCCGGGCACCTGCGCTGCGCCGTTCACCAGCAGAAAACCGATGCTGTTCCCGACAATCCCCCCGACCGCCCAACCCTGACCATCTCCGCTCGGATCGAGCGTCATATCGTTCTCCTCAAAAAACGCAACTAATTTCAGCGCGTTTCTCTGTGCGTCACCCTGAAGTCTTCGGCGGATCACATCAAGGATGTCGGAGCCCGTTTTCGCGGTGTTGTCATCAGACATTGTAACTCTTCCTTTCCGCTTCCTCATGTTCGGTCAACAGTTCGCATGACATATAGGCACTGAAAGCCGGCACGCAATTGTTCGCCCGCCTTGGAGTAAACCTCCGATATGCACCGCCATGGCGCCTACAGACACAGTATCCGATCAGCTGAGTTTTGCCGACGGTTATGCCGATAAGGCACGTGCCTTGGGCGAGTACGCGTCCCACGTCATCAGCGCCGCGTTGCGGGGTTCGCCGGACGCGCATTCCTGTAATTGAATCGGTCGAGTACGGCCAATACCCAAGCGTTTTCCTTCCACAATGCCCGGACAGCTCGCCGGAACCTCTGCCATCACCGCTGACGGCTGACCATGCGTACACCGATTGGTGATGAAAAGGTACGGCTCGAATGGCGCGAACTCGATACTCCCCGGCGCTGTTTGCATGGTTTCCATCTTGTTTTTCGCTTTATGTATCGCTTAACACGGCGGCGCTCCTTTGCGGCGCGCTTTTATTTCCCGGCCTCGTCTGTTATCACCGCTGGCGAATGTTTTTCGGCTTCAGGCGCGAATCGTCGGATGAAACATCTCAAGGTATTATTAAGCGCGCCAACGCGTCATTGTCAAGCCTTTTCCAGCCTTGATCCACGCCAAAACAGTAAACCTGGCCGACTGCGGGGCATACTGTCGTCATGGACATGAAAAACAGGATTCCTCAATCGATATGGAAACATGACGTACAGCCTTCCGCGCCTCTGTCGCGCAGACTGGAAGGCGATGCGCGCGCAGACGTGCTGATCATCGGCGGTGGCATGGCCGGCATCCTGTGCGCGCACAAATTGCACGCGCGGGGTGTAAACTGCGCGGTCGTGGAGCAAAGAAGGGTCGGCTCCGGCGTTTCCGGCAACACCACGGCTAAAATCACGGCTCAGCACGGCCTGATCTATCATCCGCTGATGAAGAAGCGCGGAGTGGAAACGGCACGACAGTACTACGATATAAACCAACGGGCCGTCGAGGAGTACCGCGCGCTGGCCCGGCGCGTCGAATGTGATTTTGAAGCGAAGCAGGCGTTTGTATACAGCGTCAGCGACAGGGAGAAGCTCGACCGGGAGGCGGACGCATACCGGCGGCTGGGGATTCCCGGCTTGTTCAACGAAAACACGCCCCTGCCCCTGCGCACATGCGGCGCGCTGGGCATGGCGGAACAGGCGCAGTTTCACCCGCTCAAGATGCTGGACGCGCTGGCCAAAGAGCTCACGGTCTATGAGGAAACCCCGGTGACCGCGCTGTGCGGCGGCCAGGCGGTCACCCCCACAGGAACCATCACCGCCCAGCACATCGTGCTGGCCACCCATTTCCCCTTGGTCAACATCCCCGGGCTGTATTTCATGAAGCTCTACCAGCACCGCTCCTATGTGATCGCCATGGCGGGCGGCCCGCAAATCGGCGGCATGTACGTGGATGAGCGGGAGGACGGCCACTCCTTTCGAAACCACGGAGATTATCTGCTCATCGGCGGAGGCGATCACCGGACGGGCAAGCGGGGAGGCGGCTGGGCGGAGCTTAAAACGCTGGCCGCGCGTGCTTACCCCGGCAAAGCAATCCGCTTCATGTGGGCGGCGCAGGACTGCATGAGCCTGGACGGCGTGCCCTACATCGGCAGGCATCGGCCTTCGCAGCCTCATCTTTATGTCGCGAGCGGCTTTAACAAGTGGGGCATGACGGGCGCCATGGTCGCGGCCATGGTGCTGTCGGATCTGATTCTCGCCGGGCGAAGCGACGCTGAGGCGCTGTTTTCGCCGCGGCGCTCCATGATGAGCGCCCAGCTTTTCACCAACATGGGCTCGTCCGTCGCGGGCCTGCTGCGCCCCGGAAGGCGCTGCACGCACATGGGCTGCGCGCTTTCGTGGAACCGTCGGGAGCGCACATGGGACTGCACGTGCCACGGTTCGCGTTTTGATGAGGTGGGCGGCTTGATCGACAACCCCGCCACAGAAGGGCTCAAGCATGAGTAACCGATTCGAGGGGTGGTATTTCAAGCATCAGACAAACGGTAAAACGCTAGCGCTCATCCCCGGGCGCTCGGTGGAGGGCGCGTTCATTCAGGTGATCACCGGGGAACGCGCGCATGACGTCCATTTTTCGGCTCAGACCTACCGCAAGGGCGGCGCAAACGTGGTGGAGATCGCGGGGAATGCGTTCTCGCGCGAAGGAGTCCGTTTGGATATTCACGCCGACGGGCTCGCTCTTGCTGGTGAACTCACGTACGGGCCGCTTACCCCCCTGCGTTCGGACATCATGGGTCCGTTCCGCTTTCTCCCCATGGAGTGCCGGCACACGGTCGTCAGCATGCGTCACCAGCTCTCCGGCACGCTGATACTCAACGGCGCGGTCTGGGACTTCAGCGGCGGGCGCGGCTACATCGAAGGCGACAGCGGACGGTCGTTCCCGGATCGCTATCTGTGGGTTCAATGTAACGCTTTTGAGGACTGCGCTATCATGGCGTCCGCCGCGCGCATCCCTTTTACCGGGCTGCGATTTTGGGGCTGTATCTGCGCCGTGTGGCTTCGGGGGAGAGAGGTTCGCTTGGCCACGTACTTGGGCGCGCGCATTGTCAGTGTGCGGCGGGATCGGCTGGAGATAACGCAGGGAAGAACCAGGCTGATCGTGGAAATTTTCGGCGCGTCGGGTCAAACGGGGCACGCGCTGAGCGCGCCCGAAACAGGGGTCATGCGCCGCGTCATCCGCGAGCATCCCGCCTGCACGGCGCGGTTTGTGTTCACCGATGGCGACGCCGTCCTGTTCGACCGGATAAGCAACGCAGTCAGCTTTGAGTTTGAGGCTTAACGGCTGCTGCGCGCGGGCGCGTAAACGTGCTGCGTGGCGGGCCATCCGCCGGGCTGCTTCGGGTTTTCCCGCCGCGCGTATATGCGACGCGTAAGACTTCACCTCGGCTGAAATAATGCTGGACTGCGCTTGTCCAAATAACGAATTATCATGGTAACACTCCGTTGTAAAGCGAGTGTTGCTCAAGGTGCGTGACTGTAGCATATACTGAACAACACTGAAAAATTGCGGCTGTTCATCAGGGCGGCTGCAACGGGAGAGAGTGCAGTATATGAACAGAGCCGGGTCGACTGAAAGCTCCGTGCGCATGAGGTTCATCTATATCATGGCCTTCACCATAAGCCTGGCGTATTTTTGCGCCAGTCTGACATTCATTCAATACACGGGTTCGCTGAGTCGATCGGAGACTGTCGGCCACATTCAAAATGCCGTGCAGCAAACGAAGTTTGCGGTTGAGGAGCATATACAGGAAGAATTTGATACCCTGATGGCGGTGGCTGTGGTCGCTCAGGGCAGGAACCTGCTGATCGAGGATGAGATTCTGCGTGCGCTCGTCAGCGGTCTCGGCGCACATAACGCATATCGTTCAGTGGGTTTCGCCGGAACGGATGGGCAGGCCATCTGGATTGACCAGCATGACCGCGAGCATCACGGAAACCTTGCCGCTGAAGATTTTATCAAACGCGCCTTGTCCGGAAAAAATACGCTGAGCGAAGAGCGGTATGACGAGAACAGCGGGGAGATCCTCCATTATTACGCCGTGCCGGTGTACGACGGCAAATCATATGAGGTCAAGGGTGTTTTGTTTGCCGCAGATCCGCAGGACGAGTTCAGAGCGATCATCAATCATTCATTATACGCCGGAAAGGGACTTGCGCACATCATTGACAGCGAGGGCACTTATGTCGTGCAATCGCACAGTCACCTTGCGCTTGGCATCGGGAACAGCATCTTTGAATTGCGGACGCCTTTGGACAGCGCACTTGAAAAAGAGATACGCGACGCTCTGAAAGCGAGAGCGGCGGGGTACCTGGTCAAAGCGTTCTATGGCGAAAACAGGCTGATCGCGTATGCGCCGCTCGATATCAACGACTGGCATATATTCTACGCAGTGCCGGAAGACATGGTCAGCGCTGGGCTTAAAAATGTCGTGGCCGGCGCCATTGTTACCGTGGGCATCGCCGCGGGGGTATTTCTCAACTTCACCGTACTCATCTATAAAATCAACAGCAAAAATCAAAGGGCTTTAGAAAACCTTGCCTATGTAGACCCCGTTACGCATCACCGCAATTTTCACAAATTCCTGCTTGACGCCGCTAAGACACTTCATGACGCAGACGGAACCCACTATGCCGTTTGCACCACCAACATCAAGGACTTTAAGTACATCAACGATTTTTATGGCAGAGAAGTAGGAAACCGCCTGCTCCGCTATTTGGCGGACTTCCAGCAGGCTGTCTCCCAGGAAGGCGAGATCGCCGGACGCATCTGCGAGGATACCTTTGTTTCATTGCGCAAGTACCGAAGTAAAATGGAAATAGAGCAGCGCTATGAGAGTGCGTCCAAGCATTTGGCTGTATTTCCCGGCACATTTTCGAAGGGATATAAACCGGAACAATACGGCGGAGCGTACTTGGTTGATCCGGAGGATGGAGACCTTACGCTTAATGATATGCTTGACAGAGCGGTCGCGGCTATGGATAACGCCAAATCCTCCGGCGGGACAAGACGGTTTGGTTTCTATTCAAAAGAGATGCGCGAGGAAAATCTGTGGAAAACCGAGCTGGAATCTAAAATGCACGCGGCGCTTGAAAACGGCGAGTTTCAGATGTATCTGCAGCCAAAAATAGACATACAGCACGGCAACAGAATATGCGGAGCGGAGGCATTGGCGCGCTGGGTTTCGCCTGAAAAAGGGCTGATACCGCCGGGGCGCTTTATCGGGCTGTTCGAGAAAAACGGCTTTATTCTTGAGCTTGACCGCTTCATATTTGATTGCGCTTGCCGGTATTACAAAGAGAATGTATTGGATGGCGGCATGGCCAGCTTCGTATTATCGGTCAATGTTTCCCGTCTCGGGTTAGCGCGGCCGGACTTTATTCGTTCCTACTGCGATATCAAGCGGGCTTACGGCATTCCGGCGGGCTGCGTCGAGCTTGAGTTCACGGAAAGCCTTGCCTTCGGAGATCAATCCTTTTTCGCGTCCGTCGTTGATGATTGCAGGCGAAACGGCTTCCTGTGCTCCATGGACGACTTCGGTTCAGGCTACTCCTCGCTGAATATGCTCAAATGTCTCCGCGTGGATGTTTTGAAGCTGGACCGGCAGTTTTTCCTGCACGGTGACGATGCGGAGCATGGCTGGATGCTCGTAAAACACATCATCGCGATGGCGAAATCTCTGGGCATGAAAACTGTGGCCGAGGGCATCGATGAAGAGCGTCAGGTGGAGCAACTCCGCGCAATGGGGTGCGACGCCATACAGGGCTATGTTATCTCCAAACCGCTGCCGGTGGGGGAGTTCAGGGGTTTTGTGGACTCATGGCCTTGACCACCGCATGATCCGCGCGCGGGGTGCATAGCGGTTGGGACCTGTCTTATGGATCAATGAGATGGTTGGCGATCGGTTATACGCCGATGATCTGGGCGAATGCTGAGCAGATAAACTGGATTCCTGCTCCGAACTCTTTGTTGCTGGTGGCAAAGGGCTCGCGATGCTGCTGGTTTTCCTGAAAAACGAAAAACGCGAACGAATGAAAAGCGAACGCGGTCCATCCAAAGTCGATTTTTTTGATGATTCCCATGGCATGCAAACCTTTGAGTACATCCACCCCATAATCCAGTGCATCCTGTACCATGATCTTTTCAAAAAGATTATGCGCGGCCATGTTTTCATATTGAAGTGACAGGATGACCCGGGATATGGACATCATTCTGCGCTGCTCGTCCGCGCTTCCGAACGTGTAGAATATCATACTCAACACTTCCGTAAGCGGTTTCTTCATCGCGGCGTCAAAAATGGCGGCGGGCGAGTTTCTGTATTTGGCGAAATTCGATTCAAATTCGGCGAATATGGTGTTGAGCAAATCCTCTTTCGAATCATAAAAGTAATAAATGCTCGCCGATTTGATACCTACCTTTTCCGCAATGCTTCTCATTGTCGTTTTTTCATAGCCGTTTCGTGCAAAAAGATTCAACGCAGCCGACAGTATTTCGGACTTGGTGTCCGTGGTACTCACTTTTCGCACCCTCCCGTATAAAAATGTTGTTTAGAATTTTATGAAAACCCAAATCCGATTATGATCAAATTGGATTGAGCCACTGTTGAATGCCGATTTCCAGTTACCAAGCGTACGCTAGGCGCATATATGTGATTGTGGGGGTTGGCATACGGCACGGGGATGCTGTGATTCCCCGGCGCGTCTGCCGTACGCTCTGCACGGAAAGTTTGGTCAAGCCACGCGCGGTCATTCCCTGAGAGGGGATATCGGGAAGAATTGTGCTGGCAAGGATGTTGTCATGGAGCCTGAGAGGGAGAAAAACGGGTGACAAGGCAGCATTGACGCCGCGGCTCGTGTCGGGTGACTTGTCCGGGTGATACTCATCGCCGGGCCCATCGAAGACATGAATGGCCTTTCATTCCGGAAGCCGCTGTGGGAAACCGCCGCGGATCCCCGCATTCGTTTCATTTCCAGTTACCAATCGTTTGGTAGGCGCATACAATGGTCTGTCGCCGCCAGTTTTGTACAAACCCGAAAGCGATGACTTGCCGCAATGATCTACAAAAGGAGTGTAGAAGGATGTCTTATAAAAGCGATGATCTTGGTACAGACAAGAGCCAGTGCCCTGAAACGGAATTGCTTTATTTGCTGAGCAAATTGAACGAAATACAGTGCTATTGTAAAGGCGGTTTTGATTGCAGACTCTGCTGCGGGCTGTTTGAGCGGCTGTATCCCAGGCTTGTGAGGTTTCTGATGACTTACGACAAGCCGGATTTGAGTGAAAGTGACGGTTATCCCTGCGGCGACAGGTACCCCGACGATGAAGCGAGGTATTTATTGCAGAAGTTGCTGGAAATACTGCAGTGTTGTAGAAATCGCTGTAGCTGCAAGAGTTGCTGCGAAATGTTCGAGGAACTGTATCCCGCTCTGGTGAAGTATCTAAAGAAGCGTTACTGCCCGTGCTGTAAGGGCGACAAGGGCGATAAAGGCGACCCTGGCCCAGCGGGACCACAAGGCCCGGAAGGGCCTCAAGGTCCGCAGGGTGTTCAGGGTGAGACCGGCCCTGCGGGGGCCGACAGCACCGTCCCCGGCCCGGCGGGGCCGATGGGCCCGCAGGGTGTTCAGGGTGAGACCGGCCCCGCGGGGGCCGACAGCACCGTCCCCGGCCCGGCGGGGCCGGTGGGCCCGCAGGGTGCTCAGGGTGAGACCGGCCCTGCGGGGGCCGACAGCACCGTCCCCGGCCCGGTGGGGCCGGTGGGGCCGCAGGGTGCTCAGGGAGAGACCGGCCCCGCGGGGGCCGACAGCACCGTCCCCGGCCCGGTGGGACCGGTGGGCCCGCAAGGTGTACAAGGCCCGCAAGGCCCGGCGGGAGCCGCCAGCACCGTGCCCGGCCCGGCAGGTCCGATGGGCCCGCAAGGTGTACAAGGCCCGCAAGGCCCGGCGGGAGCTGCCAGCACCGTGCCCGGTCCAGCAGGCCCGATGGGCCCCCAAGGCATACAAGGCCCGCCAGGTCCGGCGGGAGCCGACAGCACCGTTCCCGGCCCGTCAGGTCCTGTTGGCCCCGCAGGTCCCCCGGGCATTGAAGGTCCGCAAGGTCCCCAGGGCGCTTGGGGCAAAGAATAACACTACCAAAGGAAGTGCCTAAAATAGGCACTTCCTTTGGGTTGAATCGCAAAGCTTTGAGTGGACAAACATATTTTCGCATTGTTTTCCATAGTCATATACAAAAATGATGATGGAGAACAAGCGATGGAGGACGGCAAGAATAAAAAGATCGTGTTGCCTGAGACCCTTCAAATAAGTATGTTGAAGTTCTTTTTAAGAACATCCATTCCGAGAATTGCGAAGCAATCAAATTCCTGTCCGAGTAAGAAAAAGGACAGGTGTAACAAATGACAGTGGAAAAACTAAAGACGGGTATTTACGTTCGTGTCTCGACAGAGGAACAAGCAAGGGAAGGTTTCTCGATTAGGGCGCAGCAGGAAAAGCTGGCGGCATATGCAAAGCTAAAGGATTGGGAAGTTTACAAGATTTATTCTGATGAAGGTATTAGCGGTAAAAACATCAAGGATAGGTCAGCCATAAATGAGCTGATAGCCGACATCAAAGGCAAACGTGTAAACAACGTTCTTATTTTTAAGGTTGACAGATTAACAAGAAGCACGAAAGACCTAATGATACTTTTAGAGTGTTTTAATGAAAACGACTGTGCGTTTAACTCGCTGACTGAAAGCATTGACACACATTCAGCATCAGGAAGAATGTTTCTTAAAATCATTGGAATTTTCGCGGAGTTTGAAAGAGAAAATATCATTGAAAGAACAATCGTTGGCAACGAGAAAAAAGCAAGAGAAGGTTATAGTGTTTGTAAGGATGTTGCTTCCCTTGGATACCAACGCGAGAAAGGCGAACTTGTTCAAACGATTTTTGAGGAAGAAGCTGTAATAGTCAGAGAAATATTTAGCATGTATTTATTTCAGCACAAGTCTTTCCATAGAATAGCATGTGAGCTTAATACTAAAGGCGTGAAAACTAAAATGGGGAAAGCATGGGAAAGCAAGAGCATCAAGAAACTTCTAACAAATGCCAATTATGCAGGACGTATCCGCTACAGCCTTAACGATAACAAGCGGTATTTTGAAGTGCCGGGAAGGCATGAAGCAATCATTGATGAGGAAACATATGAAGCGGTACAAGCGAAAATAAAAAAGGTAAGCAAGAAAATAACCACAAAATGGCCGAGAGAGGATAACTGTTTTGCTGGTACACTTGAATGTGCCCTTTGCGGAAGAAAGTTATCCCCAAAGGGGAAATACAAGCTGAGAAAAGATGGCACATATACTTACATAGGATATTATGCTTGTACTGGAAAATCAGTTCACGCATGTACGGCAAAAGGAGTTGGACATAAAAAACTTGAAGATGCCTTTAGGCGGTACATTGGAGAAATTCAAGATTTGAACGTGCTTGATAAAGTAGATATAAATGAGAACAAGCAGGTTGCAGAGAGTGAAGCCCTTTTGCCTGAGTATGAAAAGAACCTTGAGCGCTTAGACAAAAAGGAAAGAGAAATCATGAGCATTTATATTAGTGGGCAATTGCCATATGACGAATATACTTCAATGATGAAAATGATTAAGACTGAAAAAGCAAAATTTGAGAAACTCATAAGTGAAATAAAAACGGCCATGGCAGAAGATGAGGTGAGCCTGAGACCGGAAGACATTGTGTTAAGCATACGCGAGAATTGGGATAACTTAACAAAAAAAGAAAAGACAGAGTTCATTCATACATATATTGAGAGAATTGTTATTCTAAATGAGGCACAAGGAGGTGAAAACGAAGGAAACTTACGAATAGAAAAAGTAGATTTTTACACTAAGTGAAATTTTACTTATACCGTTTATAAGCCTAATCTTTGTTGATAGAAACGGAAACGTTGCAGTCAAGGGGTTTGCGCATAGGAATGCGCAAGCCCCTTTTCTCATGGTAAGACGACGACAAATGACATTTCTGCAAGGTGTCAATCTTCGGGTAGTATTTTCTCCGCTCTTCGCTTCGGCGACGCTACGAAAATCTCCACCCTACGTTGACACTATATCTTGGAGCGTTTCTGAGAGGTGCGCTGGTTATATCGGAAATTCCATATACCCTTCATGTGAGCCGCTTTTTTAATAAAAAAGCCGGCGGAAAAAACGAGCGGGTGTTTGGAAATCCTGTTAGCTGTTTTGCATTAATCCATATGATATGTTTTTATTCTTTTTCTTTTCCAAATTTTTAGTTGCTTATCTTTATCTCTATAAATATCTTGGATACTCTCTCCATCTGCTTGCCTCAGAATCTACGTTCCGTTCTTTGCCCCCTTTACAAAACTGTTCTAATCGACATAGAACACTCATAAACTATGAAGTATAAAGCAACTAGCGCCAAACCCACCACCACCGGGGCTTCCATGGCACGTGTGAGAGAAGGGTCTCCAATCTTCGACTCGAGACCCTTCCCTCACAACGTCATATATTATTGTGCCATGTGATAGGTGGTGAGTTTGTTTGTTGGTTTGGTTTGTGTGTGTTGTTTGGTTGTGTTTGTAGGGGGGTGTTATGTAGTTGAGGTTAGTTGAGAGAGATTATGAGATATTAAGAGAGATAGATAGATGGAGAGTAGTAGTTGGGAGACAGATAAGAGAGTTGTGCGGTTTTGCTGGTGGGCGTGCCTGCGATCGTCGTTTGAAGATTTTAGCCGATGCAGGCTATTTGGAGCGTAGGTACGTTCTTTACGGCATTCCTGGGCTTTACTGCTTGACGCATGCTGCTAAAGTTCTTTTAGACGTGAGTACGCGAAAAGAGAAAATCCGTGTTGACAAGATTAAGCATGATATTGCTGTGCTCGATGCTGTTTTGTTTTTCATGAAGCGTTTTAGCGTTCCGCTTACAGATTTTGTTTCAGAAAAAGAGTTGCATCAGAAAGACGGCTTTGGCGTTAGAGCGCATAAGCCTGATTTTGTCTTTTCCCGAAACGGCAAGAGATTTGCCGTTGAGATTGAGCTTTCAGCAAAAGCCACTGTGCGGTTTCTTGGAATCGTAGAAAGTAACTTTTCCGAGTTTGACGGGCAAATATGGGTTGTACCTAAAGACGCGCATAAGGTTAACAGAATGCTTAACTGTGCTAAGGAAAAGTTTACGGGCATAGAAATCTTAGAGCTTGAGGAGGTGCAAGGTGCGGTTTATGAATCTTAAACCTCCCGGGCCTGTCCTTGGGCATTTCATGATGTTTTTTATCGTCGCTGGTCTTGTTGCAATTAAGTTTTTAGATAAATTTGAGCTTGGGAACATTTTTTCGATTTCAAAGGAGCTGAAAAAAATCAAGATGAGGAATAGACAAAATAACTTAACGGATGAAAATAGCGTGGCAATAGGCGTAAGCGGGAATAAGAGAACAGTTTACATTCCTGATAACGCAAGACATGTTTTTGTTTGCGGGACAACTGGCTCAGGCAAAACGGTAGCGCTCAGCAACTTTATAAAGCGTGCTGTTGATAAAAATTATGGGCTTGTCATTGTTGATGGTAAAGGTGATGTAGGAAGCGGCTCAATTCTTGAGATGACAAGAAGTCTTACAAATGGAAGGAAGAAGCTATATGTCGTGAACTTAAATGTTCCAATGACATCAGATAAATATAATCCTTTCCAAAACGCGAATCCGACAATCGTAAAAGACATGCTAATTAACATGACTGAATGGTCAGAGCCACATTATAAGTTCAATTGCGAGAGATATTTACAGAGAGCTATTATTCTTCTTAGTAAGTTAAATGTAAAACTGTCTTTTTCTGAGATCGTCAAAAACATTTCAGGCACTGCATTTACAAAGCTCAGCATGGAGCTTCTTAAAAAGAATCTTATAGACAAAGATTACCATCTTGAGAATCTTTCAATCGCTGAGCTTAGCGGCAAAATTGCGAGCGGTGCTGTTGCGAGGTTTTCTACTATTGTGGAAAGCGAGCTTGGAACTATCTTTGATGAAAGCGGGGTAGACATTGCAAAAGCTCTAAATGAAAATGCTGTTATCCTGTTCGTTCTTAATCCGCTCATCTACCCTGAGATAACGCCGCTCATAGGCAGGCTTATTCTGATTGACTGTAAGAAAGCAATAAGCGGCATGTTTGGGAGTACAGAGCGTAAGTTTTTAGTGTTTGACGAGATAGCAACCTATGGTGGGACTGCGCTTCTTGATATCGTGAACAAGTCGCGTTCAGCGGAATGCACATGCATCTTGGCCACACAAGGACTTTCAGACCTTGACGCAGGTGCAGAGCATTTCAAGGAACAGATTGTAGAGAACTGCAATAACTATATTGTACTAAGGCAAAACTCAAGCGCCAATGCTGACGGCTGGGCTTCGATACTTGGCACACGTCCAACCATGCAAATGACATTTCAGGTGAAGAAAGACGGCGGGACTACGACCGGTACAGATTTAGGGTCACTTAGGCCATCAAGAGAGTTTATCTGCCATCCTGACGATATCAAGGGACTTCAAACAGGTAATGCCTTTATGCTTTCAAGGGATGAGGATTTTTATTGCAAGGTAAAAATCAATAAACCTATCTAAAGGAGCGAAAAAAAGATGGAACTCTTGAGACGGAACTGGATTTACGTTCTTTGGGCGACTGTTTATGTGATTCTGTCATGGCTGTTTCTTGGAGGTACGGCGGGAGCTTTTTTTCTAACACTGATTGCCTATGCTATTTCGATATCTATAGCGTTATCGCCAATGGGCGAAGCAATCCTTCGATATGTTCAAGGGTTTAGACGCATTGCGACGAGCAGGGAAAAGGAATCGTTGGAAGAAATCTTTGCAGAGGTCTATAAAGCGGCTAGAGAAAAGAATCCTGATATCAGTTCAGAGATTGAGCTATACCTTTCAGATAAGATGCATGTAAACGCCTGTGCTGTGGGTAAGCGGACGATATGCCTAACGAGAGGGGCAATAGAGACATTCACGCCTGATGAGCTTAAAGGCGTGATAGCACACGAGCTTGGGCACATCTCAAACGGTGACACGATTGCTTTACTTCTTAATGTTGTGGGTAACGGGATTTTCACGATATTTATTTTGATTATGAAAGTGTTCTTTGTGATTACGGAAATGTTCACGGGTGGGATAGTTGGCGTTGTTGCGTTCCTCTACCGAAAAGCATTTGAGCTTATTGTATTTCTATTTATGATACTTGGCAACATCCTGCTTTCGATTAACAGCAGACAGAACGAGTACGAGGCTGACAGGTTTGCTCATGAGATAGGATACGGGGAAGAACTGACGGAAGCGCTTTACACCTTGCAGAGAATGTCCTTTGGGTCAGGTGGGAATATTTATGACCGGCTGATGGAGAGCCATCCGCATATTGCATATAGGATTGAAAGGCTGGAAGGCCTTTGCGTGTATAACTAAATTATATTGAATGGATTAATGTCCATGCAGAGAGTTTTTTACCTTCAAAAAAAATAATGATGTTGCAAAAAAGAACCAAAGTGCTATAATAGTGATGATAAAATGGAAAGGTTCGTTGCCTGCGATCACAAATATATGTTTCTTTGGAGGGTAATTTATTTATGAGGAAAAATCATACAAAGACAATAATAGTAATTGTAATATTCATTATAGAATCAGTTTTGTGGTTTGTGTTTGCCACTGTAGATGAAGGTAACCTAAAGTCTGCACTGTTAGGAATTTTGACATCTTTGAATGCCTCTATTATTTTCTACGTCCTTAGTGAATACGTTTTTTCTGATCCTGATTCACATAAGCAAGAAATGCATGATGAATTTGCTGGATTGCACGCAGATCTAAAGGATCTTTCAAATGTTATGACAAATGCAAACGAAATTATCAATAATGGTTTAGTTAGTGTACGGCAGAAAGATTTTTATGATGTGCAGCATGAATTTTGGCATGGTGTTCTTGATGATGCCGAAAGTGGTCTGGATTTTGCAGGATATACACTATCGTCATGGTTTAAAAGAGAATATGAGCAGAAATTTACCGAAACCATCACTAGATTGGTGAACAACGGAAAACTCGTTAGAATAATAATGCTTGATCCGAAAGGGAAGACTGCTATAGCCATTGATGAGCAAATTGAAGGGAAAATAAAGAATAAACTTGATAGATCGGATAGAAAATTTCGTGAACTTTATAGCAAAATTTCGCCAGAAAAAAAGCAGTTTCTTGACATACGTTATGCATCGAATTGCATTATTCCGTATATGTATATTCGAAACGATAATAATACAATTATATCGCCATACATGTTTGTAAGCTCAAGCAGAAAGAGTTTTTTGACAGTCTTCAAGAAAGTGTCGTCTTATTCTGACTATTTTGCAAATGATTTTGCGCTACTTTTTGATAAACTTGATCCAGCTCCTTGGATTGAGAAAACATGCATGCAAATTGAAAAAACGTGCATACAAAAGGTTGAAAAAAAGATAACTCAAAATGCGTATTCAGGTCATGGGTGGTCGTTTGAAGATACCATAAAGTACATTTTTACTATAAAGGGCAATCTAGTAGAGGCTGGTTTTTTTATTCATTATTGTGATAAAAATAAGAGTTCAATTATTAAGCATGTTATAGAATTATCCACTAGTTATGGATGTCCAATGAAATGCAAGTTTTGTGCTTCTTCAAATATCAATGGTATATCTTCACTAACATCAAGTGAACTCAATGATATATTTACGTATATTTATAAAGAGCATAACTTGTCGTCGGCTAATCTTGTTGTATTAACTCTTACAGGTACAGGTGATTATTTTTACAATCACGATTTAGTAATGCCTTTTCTATCGAAAATAACATATCAGAATATAGCAATCACTGTATCTTCTGTTTGTTGGACGCCTGATACTTTGTTGATGGCTTCGGAAATCAAGCAGCTAAGGAACATTCAAATAACATATATATCAGCGGACAAAGAAAAAACCACCAGACTGATTCCACACCTAAAGAACGTGAACTGGTCATTTGAGGATGCAATACATTTTATAAGTAATTCTTCACTCTCGTGTTTTCGTATAAACTATCTTATGATCGACGGAGTCAATGATAGCGACGATGACTTCAAAAACTTTATTAGTATGATATCTGAAATTAAGAACAAACTGATTGTAAGGATTTCAAAGCTCAACGAAACGCGTGCATCTCAAAAAAACAGTGTCAGGCCGGCCGATGCTGAAAGGCTAAAGTCTCTGTGTAATCAGCTGAATGATATGAACATATCAGCATACATTTTTTGTTCAGAGGTCAATGATAACATGAATTGTGGGCAGCTAATTACAGAGCAATAAAAAATAAATATATTAATGACATTTCAACATGATATTTTCTAGTTGTATAGAATTAGACTGGTTTGAATTTCGTTGCCTAAGCTCATAACTCTTGGCGTACGCGGGGTTTTGTTTGCATTTCTTGAAAGAATTAGTTAATTCACTCTAACTGACAACTTTTAAATTGTGCCTTATTGATTATTTTATTGCAATAAGATATAATGTAAGCAGGCGGGAATTTGGTGCTGTTTTTCTGACCTTCAAGGGCATTGAAGGTCCACAGGGACTCCAAGGCATTGACGGCGCTGAGGGTCCGCAAGGTCCCCAGGGAATTCAGGGCACGCAAGGTTTGCAGGGCATTGTCGGGCCGGAAGGCCCCAGAGGTCCGGAGGGACCAGCCGGTGCAGACGCATACGGCTCTCTCATTCCCTATACCACAGGTTCGCCGATTGCAATCTTTATGCATGTCAATCAGCACCCCCACTCTGTGGGATTTGGCATGCACGGTGAACTTCCGCACCCCTTGGTCGGAGACACGATCGAAGTTGCAGACGGACATGTCGCCTCGTATCCGTTTTTCACATCAAGAGATGTGGTCATTACCGATATGGGCGTTTCTATGATGGCCATCGAAGCTGTTGACCTGGGCGCTGCTTCCGCGAACATGTATATGCAGCTGTTCTACAAGGTGAATACGTCCTATTTTATCGCCATACCTGAAACGAAGGCGGTTTTGTCGCCGGTTTTGACCGGAGTTGTGCCCAAAGGTACTTTGTTTGATGTAATTCTGAATGATTTGAGTGTCCCGGTGTCCGCGGGGACCAGGCTTATGCTCATCATCCACAAGGATCTCACGCAGGAAGATGCCAACAAGAGCATTGTCGCCATGATGAGCGGCAGCGTCAATCTCAGGAGTGTGTAGAGCTTAAGGAGTATGGCACGGGAAGCATCCGCTTCCCGTGCTCAGCGTGATGACAAGCCCATCGCAAGCGCTCCGGCTTCGCCATCAGGACAATCGGAAGCGTGAGGTTTGGCGCGCATGTCGCCAACCTCACGCCGCGTTTTGTCACAAACCCGCAGGTTCCCGGTGGATCTCCGGGGCAAGCACGATGGGGCCGGGTTCTGGCATTGCCGACAGGCTGACGGAAAGCGTCTGCTTCCCATGCCGCTGCAAGGCGTATACGCCGGTATCGGCGCGCATCCGTCTATCTGTACCGCTGCAGGTCAAGCGCTGCGTTGTGGGCAATCTCGCTCGCGGAAAGCGCTCGGTTATATACGCGGACTTCATAGATCCTGCCGAAAAAAATCTGTCTGACATCCACTAGGACGGGATTGCTTGCGAGGCTTAAGTAGTGTTGGGGCAACTGAACAAAAAAAGGTCCCGTGCGATTGGCGCGGTACTGCAGAGCGCCGTTGTAGTATATGGCTTTGCTGCCGTTGAGCGCCGGAGTTGAATTGTAGGGCGAAATGGGCATGGATGCGGAGTACAGCGTGTTGGCTGTCAGCGGCTTTCGGTTCACGGTCACGAAAGTCGCGCTCTCTTCCACCAGAAAACTGGCGTTCAGCGCCTGCATCTCCAGCGTGATCGTCGTGTATGGCGGGGATGTGATGTCGTCAACGCCGACGATATCGCCCCCGTTCGCGCTGTCCGCGCCGGCAAAAGGCGTGAAAACCACTTCGATCGTGCTCTGCTCGGGTGTGTACTGCGGCGGCAGCGCGGAAGAGCTCCAATTAAAGTATGAAACGCTGACTTTCAGGCTCTCAAAATAATTGTTGCCCCACCGCCGCGTAGCGGGAGCAAGTCCGCCGAAAAGCGTGAGATCCGCGTTGCCGACAAGATCCTTCCACACGGTGGCGGTGGCGCTGTGTCCGAAACCCGTGTTATTTTCGCCCTGATAGCGCGCAATCAGTCCGAAAGCGATGTAATTGTCATACCAAGCGACGATTTGCCCGCGCTGTTGCAGCATGTCAACCACCTCGGAACTTGGCGTCGAAAGCCCACTTGACGCCACCGCTGTTCAAGCGAATTCCCTTGACCCATATTTCATTGACGCCTGCGGACAGCTGCGAGGGCACCGAGAAAAATTCGCCGATCCAGTTTTGCGTCCCAGTGGCAAGCACCTCAATAGAGCTATAGGCGCTGTTCTCTCTTCCTTCTTCATACGGAGGAACCGAAATGGTCACACTGCCGCTGACAACCATTCGGCCGATGCTGTCATTCAGCAAGGTCACCCCGCCTCCCGAGGGAATCGTGCCATAGTCGACGACGGTGGGCGTGTTCAACAGGATCTGCTCATCCGTATATTGATTGGCTAGCGCCAAGATGGAGGAAACATCAGCGGGCGGCCCTTCCGGTCCCTGCGGGCCGGGTTCGCCTTGCAGGCCTTGCTCGCCGGGCTCACCCTGAGGCCCGATTTCACCCTTGGGCCCGATCTCACCCTGCGGGCCAGCCGGGCCCAGCAAGCCGGGCTCGCCCTGCGGTCCGACGGGGCCAGCCGGGCCGGTCATGCCCTGCGGCCCGGCTGGCCCCTGCACGCCCGCACTTCCTTGCGGGCCACTCTCGCCGCGAGGGCCGGGAGGGCCTTGCGGTCCGGTGGAACAGAAGCGTATCTTGCTGCACCGGCTGCAGCCCCGGCCCGTGCCGTATCCCGGTTTCACACACATTGTGATTTGGTTTATCATGACGCTCATTCCCCTTTGTTCCAAGGTGTGAAAGCGGTGCCAACCCGACCGGAGCGGCAAGGGACTGTCCGCCGACGATCTCATGCGTGCCGTGGGCGCCGCGCCGAAACGCAGGAGAGGCGGCCGTTTCGTGGTACACGAATCGCCGTAGCGCCGGCAAATGCGCATGGATGTACATCGTCATCTTATGCCGTTTTATCGTTGATGTGAGGATGAACGTCCCGCTCACCGCAATGCCGCTGAGTCGGTCTCCGTCCTCCGGTACGCGGCCGTTGACGCTTGGAAAACCGAGTTTGCGCATGCGGCATACAATGGCTGAAAGGGAGGTTATTCTCGTGACGAAACATCATCGCCAGTCGTTCCCGTGCTGCAGCGGGACCTCCTGCTGCCACGGCCGCCTCACGGACTCAAACGCTCATCGTCCGGGCCATTGCGCCGCAGGACAATTTTGCGGTGCAAAATCCGCTTGCGCAAAATCGGGCCGAAGACCGTGCTCTTGCCGCGTCTGCGCGCCCCGACGCACGTGCAAGGTGACTTATATCAATATCACGAGCCCCGCCGACGGTTCCACCGGAGTCGATCCAGAGGTTCCTGTCGCCGGATGCGGCACACCGTGCTGCGAGGCGGAGCTTTACATCAACGGCGTGTTGGTGGGCCGCGTGCCCATTGACGCGAAAGGAAATTGGATTTACAACCCCGATCCGAATTGGGCCGAGGGCCAAAGCTGCGTGACCGCTGTATTGCGCTGCCCGGGAGATGGCGACCCCAATCCGCCGCGTGACACGACCTGCTTTGAAGTGACCAATCCAGCCTGCTCGCCGCCGCCCATTGATCTGCCGGAAATGAACGCCGTCATCGCTTCCCCCTTGCCGGTCATCATCGGGCGCGGCGTCCCCAACAGTCAAGTGCAGGTATGCGTGGAGAACAGCCAGGGTGAAAGCATGTTCTGTGAGACGCTCGATCTTGGGAGTGAAGGCGTGTGGGGCGTCCAGTCGCCCGTAGAACTGCCCAACGACACCTACACCGCCATTGTCACACAGTTGGGCGATACCTGCATCCCTTCGGACGCCTCACGTTCCTTCGCGGTGTTCACCGTTACGACCGCGGCGCTCGATGTCAATCTGGTCTCGCTTGCGCGAGGCCCGGTGTTCCGCACCGTGGACATGGCGCTGACCGGTTCATCCACGCCCAACACCACACTGACCATCTACTACCTGCTGCTGACGCCCGAGCAGCCCGTCCCCACCGAAGCCGAGGTGCTCGGTTACAGCGACCCGGACACGCTGAGCGACGGCAACGCGGTGCGGGGGCGGTTCACGCGCGCACTGACCGCAACCGCCGCCACGTTCAGTTTCACCCTGACCGGCAAGGAAAACATCACGCCTCTGCCTTTGGAGACCGGCGTGATGGACGGCTTCAACTACTATGTGTACGTGGTGGGCATCGCCTCCGGCGGCGAAAGCACAGGTGTGCTGACGCTGCTCACGCCCGGCATGGGCATGCCCTTCGCCTCGGGCAACGGCGTGGCGGGCGCTCCCTTTGTCGTGCGCATGTGTACGCCCACAGAGATGGCGTTTAGCCCTGATCTCACACAAGGCAACCCCGGCAACCGCGCGGGGGTCACCGAAAACGCGCGCATTCTGGACAACATCGAAGGCATGCAGGCGCTTTTCGATCAGACTGGCGGCGTGCATGGCATGCCTGACAGCCTGGCGCTTACTTATAGCCTGAGCGGGGCGTTCGATCTCGTCAACTACGCCTCCGCATGGGACGGCAACGGCTGGCGGCCCATCGGCAACGTGGACACGGGCCAGACCGAAGCGCCGCTCAGCGGCCCACACATCTTTACAGGCGTAGCGCAGACGCCTTCCGGCGGGACGACGGTGAACAACCTCATCATCGACGCCATCGCGACGTCCGCCAATCCTGTGCTGGTGCGCGGGTTGTTTGGTCAAACGCAAAACGTGGCGCTATCGGGATTCGTGTTACCCAACCCCGTGATTACCGTTATGGTTACCGGCTCTGCTTCCAGCGCGCAGACCGGTAAAATTGGCGCGCTGGTAGGCTATGCTGTCGGCGGTCAGATCATGGGCATTACGCTGGGCGCTGTCTCGGTGAGCGCCGGACGCGCCGCCGCAGGAAGCAACATCATCTATGCGGGCGGCATGGTGGGTACTGCGCAGGGGGGTACCTCCATCGCCAGTATCACTGTGGACTCAGCGGCGCTGATGGAAACGACCGAACAGGCCGCCGTGATGGGAGGGCTCATCGGGCGGCTGGATCAGGCAGGGGCGAACACCACACTTGAGAACATTCAGGCAACGGAGATCAGCGTATACGCGTATCAGACGATGGGCGGCGTTGTCGGCGAAATCAGCAACGGCATATTTCTGATGGATGGCGTTTCGTTAGACAGCGTATTGCTTGATCACACCGGATTCCGTGTGGGCGGCATGGTTGGCAACCTGATTGCCAACGCCGCTTCAACGCTGAGCAACCTGACCGTCGGCGATATCCAGATGAGGCCGGTCGATCCGCCGACCACCACCGGTTACGCGGGCGGACTCGTTGGCAACATCACTCAGACCGCGCCCTGCACCATTCAGGATTCCGAAGTCTTGGGCGGCCTGATTTATTCAGGCGGGCGCGTGGGCGGCGCGTTTGGCTCTATGAACGTAGGTGCGGCCGATTTTATCATCCGCAATGTCGGCACCGCCGCCGATACGCGGCCCAACAACGGCCCGGCGGGCGGATTTATCGGACGCATCGACATCAACACCAAAATCACCGCCGCGCTGGTTGCAGATACCTGCCGTGTAACCGCCGCGACCCTCACCGTCACCAGCACTAACACGAGCAGCGCCTATGTCGGCGGTTTTGTCGGTTTTCTCTCACCCGCGTCGGGTTCATCGGGCGCGACCGCCCTCGTGATATCTTTTGTCGATTGCGCCACATCCGCGGCCGTCTCGCACCCCTATGGCACGAACACCGGCGGATTTGTGGGTTCTGCGGCGCTCTCAAGCTATCTGCGGTGCCGAGCCACCGGCAATGTCACGGCGCGTCAGAACGTTGGCGGTTTCTGCGGGAATGGCGCGGGTAACTCCTCCATAAGCATTCCCGACCAATCGTCGCTTCAGTTTACGCTGTGCCATGCGCGCGGTAACGTGACCGGTACGGATGCCGCGCTCATCGCAAACGTCGCGACTGGCGGCTTTGCCGGAGCTATCGCTTATGCGCTGGTGGACCGCTGCTTTACCACCGGGAACACGGTCACCGCCGGCGACGATAACGCCGCCGGCCTCATTGCCCAGAGTGCGCATAGACTTACCATCAGCGACAGCTACGCCACGGGTGCCGCTTCCTCGCCCAGCAGCAACACAGGCGGGATACTGGGCGTAGGCGCCGGCACGCAGGTTTACCGTTGCTACGCCGCAGGCCCTATCTCCACCGGTTCCGGCGCGGGCGGCCTGGCCGCAGCCGTAAACAACGACGGCAGCGATTTGGGCAGGCTTACCGCATGCATCGCGCTCAATCCCTCCGTGATGGCTACAAACGCGGGGGGCCGCGCGCGCCGCGTGTGCGCCACACTGGGCAGCGGCGCACAGCTGGCCTCCAACTATGCCATCAATACCATGACGCTTTCCGCAGGCGGCGTTCCCGTTACGCCGGTCAGCGATCCCAACGGGTTGGACGGCCAGAGCATGTCCCCCTCCGATCTCATCGCGCAGGTATCCGCTCTGGGATGGGATACCACGAACGTCTGGGACACATCGACCATCGCCACGCTGGGCCGGCCGACGCTGAGGGGAAATCCGGAGTAAAGCCGGTGTTCGGCGGCCGTGGGCAAATCTATATATGTGGCGCGCAAGGTTTGTTCACTCTTATGGCGGTGCCGTGCCAATCTCATCCTGACCTGAAGCGTGATCCACAAGCTTGCGGCCGAAACCCCTTGGGGTTTTTGCGCCGCGTCCAAGCTCACCCTATCTTTGGCGGTCTCCTCCCAGCATCCTCGAGGGCGTGGGATGACCATGTCTGCGTCCGCTTTGCGGGGACCGGCCACAACAAGACGGGCGGCATGAACACGGCGTCCCTCGGACGGCCGGCACGCCGGACGATGAGAGACGTTCCGGCCTCGCAGATCCAATCAGCCCGCGTGTTTCTTTGGAAAAACGCGGCGTGGGGTTTGGCGGCAAGCGTGCCGCATTATTCGCTGCCGATCGGCCTTGGTGACGAATCCGGAGCTCGGCGATGGGTTGGTCATCAAAGCAGAACGCCCGCCGGTTTGAGATCGGCGGACGTCTTCTGTCTGGAATGGCACTCTCGGCCCATTGGTGAGGGCCGCGTTGAGATCTCTATTTTTGCGTCAAGACCTGCGTTGCCGGCATGCCGACCGAGAAACAGGAGGCTTGCCGCCGCGCCACCCGTGATCTATGACCAGGCGGCTGTACCGGTTGCGGTGTTGGCCGGTTTGCGCTGCGCGATGCGTCGCGGACGGATTCGGGGCATCAACGCTGGCATCCATCCCTGAGCATCTGCTCGACAACGAGGCGACCGTCAAGCGCATCGGGCGCGACGCCTCTTCGAATACTGATGGCGGCCGCTGTTCCTGCCGCCTGCCCCATGGCCGCGCAGTCGCCCGTTACGCGATAGGAAGCGTGCGCTTCAAACGAGCCGGAGATGCACCGGCCGGCCACCAAAAGGCGCTTGATCTTTTGCGGTACTAGGGTGCGGTAGGGGATTTGATAGTGCTTTGTTTTATGCACAGTGGTGTCTTCCTGCGTTTTGCCGTCGGGCTGATGGATGTCCATGTTGCGGGTACACGTGCAAAAACCATCGTCAAACTGCCGGCCTTCCTTCATGTCGTCCAGCGTCAGCTCGTACATGCCCATGATGCGCCGAGTCTCGCGGATGCCGATGGACGCGGCGGTCTGGTCGAGCTGCGCGTGCTCGAACTGCTGAAGGTGTTTTTTGAAGAATGTCATGGCGTTGTGCACGAGCTCGCGGCCCTCAATCTCTGCGTCCGATAGCTCCTGCGCGTCGATACCCGATTTTCCGCGGATGTGGGTCATCTGAATCACGCCGCGGTGCTCGCCGGGAAGGCGCAATAGGCAGGGACGCTCGAAGTTGAACTCGTAGTCCGTGATCCCGGCGTGCTCGAGCGCGCGTTTCATCAGCTCGAACAGCTCGTTTTTGTTGCCGTAGGGATAGGGGTAGCTTTGTACGAAGTCCAGGTTGCCGATCTTGAACATGAGCGTCATGGGCTGAAACAAGCCGTCGCCCGCGCGTCCCATACGCCATGGCGCGCCCGCGCGCGCTGCGACATCGCCGTCGCCCGTGCAGTCGATGACGACCCGGGCGCGGTAAGCGCTCCTCCCGCCCTTGTTTTCAACGATCACGCCCTGTATGCCGTCCTCGCCCTGCATCACGTCGACAAAAAGTGAGTGAAAGAGAATGTCCACGCCCGCCGCGACCGTCATGCGATCGAGCAGCAGTTTCATGGTCTCAAAGTCGAATGTGTAATACATCGTGCCGCTCATCGTGCTTTGGCCCATGGCGGTGATGCGGTCGTACAATTCTTGGATGATGCCGCCTTTGTTCAAAAAATCGAACAGCGGATTGACAAGGCCGCTGGTCCACATGCCGCCTAAGCAGCCGAAGCGTTCGATGAGCAGCGTGCGCATCCCGGCCCGTCCCGATGCCACGGCCGCCGCAAAGCCTGCTGGGCCGCCGCCGGCCACGATCACGTCGTACTCACCCAAAACAGGCGTCCTGCGGTGCTCAGAATACACGTCCATATTGTTCGCCTCCGCTACATTTTCGCGCCGTCCTTGGCCATTTGACGGGCCACCAAACAGCCGTCCAGAGCGTCGGGGGAGATGCCCTTTTCAATGCTCATGGCCGCTGCCGTGCCGGCGGCCTGACCCATGGCCGCGCAGTCGCCCGTCACGCGGTAGGAAGCGTGCGCCTCGAAGCTGCCGGAGATGCACCGGCCCGCGAGCAGCACGTTCTTGATCTTTTGCGGCACCAGGCTGCGGTAGGGGATGTGGTAGGGCTTGATGGCGTGCCGAACGTTGTCCTCCTGCGATTTGCCATCCGGCTGGTGGATGTCCACGCCGAAGGTGCATATGCAAAAGCCGTCCTCGAAGCGGCGGCCCGCCACCATGTCCTCGAGCGTCAGTTCGTACATGCCGTGTACGCGGCGCGTTTCGCGTACACCGATCATGGACGCGGTCTGCTCCAGCTGCGCGTGCTCGAATTGCTGCAAGTGGGTCGTGAGGAAGCGCATGGCTTCCGCTACGAGCTCCCGGCCCTCGATCTCGGCCGCGGAGAGCTCCCTGGGGTCAAGGGCCGACTTGTTGCGGATGTGCGTCATCTGCATCACACCCACATGCTGGCCGGGCAAACGCAAAAGGCAGGGCCGCTCGAAGTTGAACTCGTAGTCGATTCCGGCGTATTCCACCGCGCGTTTCATCAGATAAAACAGCTCCGTTCCCTTGCCGAAGGGGTTGGGGTAGTTTTGCACGTAGTCGAGGTTCCCGATCTTGAACATGAGCGTCATGGGCTGCGCCATGCCGTCCGCCTTGCGGCCCATGGACCAGGGCGCGCCCCCGCGCGCGGCGACGTCGCCGTCACCGGTTGCGTCAATGACCACTTTGGCACGGTACGCCGCGCGCCCGCTCTTGTTTTCGACGATGACGCCTCTGATCGCGTCTCCCTCCTGCATCACGTCGCAAAAGTAGGTGTGAAAAAGGATTTCCACGCCCGCGGCCACGGTCATGCGGTCCAGAAGCAGCTTCATGGTCTCAAAGTCGAAGGTGTAGTAGGGGTAGCCGCTCCTCGTGCTTTGCCCCATCGCGTCAATGCGGTCGGTCAGTTCGCCCACGATGCCGCCCTTGTTTTCAAAATCGAACAGCGGATTGACCAGACCGGTGGTCCACATGCCGCCCATGCACCCGAACCGCTCAATGAGCAGCGTGCGCGCGCCTTTGCGGCCCGCGGCCACCGCGGCACCGAACCCGGCCGGGCCGCCGCCTACAACAATGACGTCATAGCTGTCCTTTACGGGGGTCTGCCGCGCTTCGGCGTAAAAATCCATAACTACATCCTCCTCGGCGCTGCGCGCCTTATTGCGGTGGGGTCTGCCGGTTGATCTCGCGGTATTTGCTCGGGCTCATGCCATACAGCGATGTGAACTTTTTATGGAAGGACGCGGCGTCCGCGTAGCCGACCGCCTGGGTGATCTCTTTTAGCGGCAGGGTCGTGTTGGACAATAAACGCATGGCTTCTTTCATGCGGATTTCGGTGACGTGATCGATATAGCGCTTGCCCGTTTTCGCCTTGAACAGGCGGCTTACGTACGCTCCCGTCAGCCCTACATGCTCGGCCACGCCCTCCAAGCTGAGGTTTTGATCCTTGTAGTTGGCGCGGATGTAATCGACGATGGCCAGAAAAGGGGCGGGAACGCGGGAGGGATGGTCGCGGCAGATGGCGTCGAAGATGTGGCGCATGCTACGCGCAAAACCATCCGGATCGGTCAAATCAGTGCGCAGTACGTCGGAGAAGAACTCTTGCCCGTAACTTAAGCCCATCAGGAAGTGGAGCGTAGAGTTGAGCAGGACATAGCGGAAGGAGGTCTTGACCGCCGCGCCGCGTTCTTTTCGCTCGTTTTGCGCCATGAAACCGTTGAAAATCTCGTCGATCCGCTCTCGGTCGCGGGAGGCGAGCGCGTCGCGGAACTCCTCTGATTCTTCCCGCGATAGCGCGGCGGCGGAGAGGTCAAAGGCCACGACATGCTCAAAAAGAACCACGTTTTTGCCGCGAGGGCGGGAAAGGCAGGAGTTCAGGACATACACCGCTTCCAAGTGCGCTTTCCCTACGTCGCGCCTGTCCTCGTGCGCCCGGCTCATGCACACCAGCGCCGGCTCCAGATCAAACGTTTCGCACACATGGCCGATCCTTTTGCCGAAGTCCTCGCGGTTGATGCGCTGCTTGTCGTGATCGGGCAGGCCGTACAGCACGCCGATCACAGGCCTTCCGCTGATGGTCTCCCGGCAGCTCAAGCGGCAATCCGGCAGTTCGCACAGCTTGGCGTAGCACTCGCCGGCGCGCTCGGAGGGCATGCTGGAGAGGTTGTGCAGGCAGATGAGCGCCACGCAGTAGCATCCTTCGCCGATGCCGTCGTTCAGCGGCCCGCTCATGTCCTCCCCATCCAGAGACAGGTCGTTGAGCAAAAGCAGCATGGTCTGCTCCGAGATCATCCGCCGCGCGCTCTTGACGACGGATTGCATGCGCTTGTTTTCATCCACGGTGTTGCTGATCATCTTGCGGATGGTCGCGAGCTCGTCGAGCTTTTCATCGGCATGGTTTGTTCCCAGCGACTTATCCGCGCCGGCCGTTAACGCGCGCAGTATCTGCTGTATAGGCGCGGCGTTTTGCTTGCTGAAGCGGTAGGAAGCCAGCAGCGCCACCAGCAGGATGACGGCGATCAGCGCGCTGGAAGCGATTTGCAGCCTGACGATGTTTCCATAAACGATCGTGGAGTCCGCGCAAAGGGTAAACGCGACACCGGTGCGCTCCGACCTCGCCTCTGTCCGCGCGTAGCCATACGCGGCATCGGGCAGCGCGGAGAGGGAGAGGTCCTTGCGGAACGTGAAATGGCCATTTTCCTCCATGAAAACCGCTCCCTGGCCGTTGGGCAGGCGTATGCCCACGTATGCGCCGCGCCCGCGCGAGACCTCGTCCATCAGCGCGGTCAGCGAGGAAAGGTCCACGGTGAAGTTCACGGAAATTTGCTCGTATCCCCGGTTGGCGGGCATGAAGTGGTGAAAGAGAAGATACGCGCTGTTCGCAGAAGTGAAAATCCGCATGTCCTTGCCCGTCATGTCCGCCGCGATGCGCGCGAACTCCTGAACCTCATCAGGGTCGGTGAGCCGCATGATGCTGCGCGCGTAGGTGTTGGCGCTGCTCATGCCGGAGGAGGAGTAGTAGCTTTTGCCGTCCATGCTGATGAACACATCGGAGATAAACGCGTCGTATGTCTTGATGTTGTGCAGCGTTTGCACGCAGCGGATGGCGCTCGTGCGGCTTGGCGACAATTTTTGGAGCGTGATATCGGTGTTGAGGCTCAGGGTCATGCTGGAGAGCTCGAAAGTCTGCGCCTGGACGTCAAATCGGTTCATCATGACGTCGGCCTGGTTTTGCATGACGCTTTGCGCGTCGCCGCGCAGCAAAGCAAGCACCCCCGACGCGAATGCCCAAAAAACGACGAAGCTGGGGATGAGGATCAAGACATATGACAGGAAAAATCTCTTGATATAGCTTAGCTTCATATGCCGCCTCTTTCGCAAGCCGATCCAACGCGCCGTGAGACCGCCGTGCCGCTAAACGGTGGGGCGCCGCGCGCTGCAGCGCGCGGTGCCCCACCGACGCAATGCCTGACTACTTGCCCATGAACCGATTGTAAGCGTCCGTGTTGATCTTGACGACCTCGCCCACGCCCATGTCAACAAGCGTTTTCTGGAAGCTGTCCCAGCCCGCGCCCAAGTCGGTTTCGCCCAGCACGAAGCGGGCCACGGCGTCGCCCACGTAGCTGTCGAGGTCGGTGGAGAGCGTGGAGATGCGTTTTTGCTCGTCCGCGGTGAGCGTCACGGTGGGGAAGACGGGCGTGAAGTAAGGCACCGCGCCTTCGGTGTACTTGTCGTACAGCCAGACGTTGTTGCCCGTGGGTGTGAAGAGCTTCCATTCAGTGTCACGGTAGATGTTCCAGCCGTTGAGGATGAGCTTGCCGTTGCGGTAAGCCTCGTCGGAATCGGTCCAGCCATCGGGCAGCACGCGATTCCAGGTGCCCTTGGCCTTGTCGTCCCACTTCCAGCCGACGTCTTCTCTGCCGATGAAGCCAAACGTGGAGCCTTCGTCGGAGTAGAAGTAGTCAATGAGCCGGAACGTCTCAGCCGGCAGCTTGTTCTTGGTGGTGATGGCCACCCTGCCGGAGGCGACCAGGCCGGTGGTCGCGCCGATGGTGGGTTTGGTGTTCTGCGCGGAAGTGAGGCCGCCGAAGTACACAAAATCAAAAGCGGTCTCGGGCTTCTCATAAAGCCACGGGGCGGGGGCGGTATACGCGCCGACGCGTCCCTGGGCGATTTTCGCGTTGAGTTCCTCGCCAGTCTGGATGAACGCGGCGGAGTCCAGCAGGCCGTCGGCGTAGAACTTCCGCATCCACTCCAGATACACTTTGAAGCGTTCGTCGGTGCACGCCAGGGACGGCGCGCCGTTGTTGATGAACATGCTCATGCCGTTGTAGCCGCGAATCGGCATGCCCAGCGCGTTGATGACGACCTCGTCCAGCACGCGGCTGGAGATCGGGAGCTCGTCTGTTTTGTCGCCGTTGCCGTTTGCGTCCTCGTTCTTAAACGCGGCGCTCAGGTCGTAGAGCTCATCCAGCGTCTTGGGGTAGGTCTTGCCCACGCGCTCTATCCACTTGGCGTTGATCCAGTTGCGGTTGGCCATGTTGGCGGGGATGGCGCTGCCTTCCACGAGCGTGTAAATATTACCGTCGCCGCTCGTGCACATGCGCTCCATTTCGTTGTTTTTGCCGAACACGACCTTGGTGTTGACGCCGTACTTGCTGATCAAGTCGTTGAGCGGCAGCAGGAAGCCCTGCGCGCCATAGTCGGCGGCCTCGCTCAGGGAAAACCCTGCACCGACGAACAGATCGGGCAGGTCGCCCGACGCGAACAGGAGGCCTTTTTGTACTTTCCACTCTTCCGCCGAGTATTCCTTGCAGTCCAGCACGATGTTGAACATCTCCTCGATGTCCTTCATCATGATCAGGTCTTTCCAGGCGGGGCAGAAATTCGAGCGCGACCCGCTGATGGTCAGCGTGATTTTGTCCTTGACGATGGGGTAGCCGGTCTCGTTGAAGTTGCCGGGAGTTGCCGCGGGCGTTACGGGCGCGGGAGAGGGCGCGGCGGGGACGGCTGCTGCGGGTGCCGGCGTGGCCGCCGCGGGCGCGGGAGAGGGCGCCGCGGGCGCCGGTGTTGCAGCGGCGGGTGCCGGGGTGGCTGCGGGCGCGGAGCATCCCGCGGCGAGCAGCAGACAGGCAATCGCCAGCGCAAGAACCCTTACCAGTTTACGATGCCTTTTCATGTGGTTCCTCCTTGACGTTATTATAACGGAATCGACCGTTACAAACGAAGCGATCAACCCTTGACCGAACCGATGAGCACCCCTTGCACAAAGAAACGTTGTAAAAGCGGATAGATCACCAGCAGCGGAAACGCGGAGACGACAATCACGCCGTACTTGAGCTGGTTGGCAATTTTCTGCTTCTCCAGCAGCGCGTCAATGGTGTCGACATCGGCGCTCACGAGCATTTCCGCGCTGATTTGGCTCTGAACGAGGATCTCGCGCAAGATGAGCTGGAGCGGAAAAAGCGCGCGCGTGCGAAGCGCGATCATGGCGTTAAAATAGTCGTTCCAGTGGCCGATGGCGAAGTAAAGCGCCATGACGGCGATGATGGCCTTGGACAGCGGCAGCACAATGCGCGTAAAAATACCGAAGTTTGTGCAGCCGTCGATTGTCGCGGCTTCCTGCAGTTCGGAGGGAATGGTGCTTTGAAAGAATGTGCGGCTGATGATGATGTTGTATGTCGACGTTAGGCCCGTGATCAGCATGAGCGTGCGCGTGTTGATGAGCTTTAGCTGCACCAGATTCAGGTACGTGGGGATCAGCCCGCCGCCGATGTACATGGTGATGATGAACAGCGTCATCAGGAGGTTGCGGGCCGCGAAGTCTTTGCGCGAAAGCACATAGGCGCAGGGAAGCGTGACGGCCAGGTTGAGCAGCGTACCGCCCACGGTGTAAAGGATGGTGTTGCCGTAACCCATCCACAGATCGGCGTACCTGAGAATGCGGTGATACCCGTCGAGCGTAAAGCCCATGGGATACAGCCACATCTGCCCGTTGTACATGTAGTCCGGATCGCTGAAGGAGGCGCTGAGAATGTAGATCAGCGGGTAGAGGACCAAAAGAAGCACGACGGTCAGCATCGCGGTATTGATGACGTCAAACATCGCGGGCCTCCGCATCGATCGGTTCATGCCGCACCTCCCTCATATAAGCTCCATGTGCTCAGAACAGCCCCGTCTCACCCAAACGCCTGGATATAGCGTTGACGGTGACAAGCAGCGTGCAGTTGACCAAGGAATTGAAGAGTCCGACCGCCGTGGCGAAACCATAGTCCAGTTTCTCCAGGCCAACTTTGTAAACGTAGGTGGAGATGACCTCCGAATACGTCAGGGTTGCCTGATTTTGGAGCAGGTACACCTTTTCATAGCCGACGGACAGGAGCGATCCGCAGTTGAGGATGAGCAGGATGACAATGGTCGGCATGATGGCGGGAAGATTGATGTAGATGATGCGCTGCAAACGCGAAGCGCCGTCAATCTGGGCAACTTCCAGCAGGGCGGGATCCACGCCCGAGAGCGCTGCGAAGTAGATAATGGAGTTCCAGCCCGCGTTCTGCCACACGCCGGAGATCACGTAGATCCACTTGAACATGCGGCCCTGCTGCATGAAATAGATCGGTTCCGTTAACCCGAGCAGCTTGAGCAGGTTGTTCACCACGCCAAAGTCGGGGGAGAGGAAAAGCGTGATGATGCCGCAGACGACCACCACCGAAATGAAGTGCGGCGCGTAGGTGACAGTCTGGACCAGTTTTCTGAAACGCGAGCCCGCGACCTCGTTGAGCGAGAGCGCCAGAAAGATCGGGAACGGAAAACCGACCACCAGTCCCAGTACGCTGAGCGTCAGCGTGTTGGTCAGCAGCACAGGAAACCAGTACGAGGAAAACAGCCGCGTAAAATGCTCAAAGCCAATCCACGCGCTGCCCCAAATGCCCTGCATCGCTTTGTAGTCTTTGAAGGCAAGGATGATGCCGTACATTGGCTTATAGTGGAAGAGCGCGTAATACGCGATGGCCGGCAGGGCCATCAGGTACAATTGACTCGTGTTGATGACGCTGCTCCAGCGAATGTGCCCCCTGCGCATGTTATCCCTCCCAAAAAAAGCAGTGAAATATAGTAAAGTTGACATACAATGTGGATTCAGTATACCTCAGCGGACACAAGTGTCAATTGGCGAAAATCGCAACGTCTCGCGGTAGAAGCGCACGCATCACAGGGTTTATCCATACGCGCGGCGCGCTTTTGGATCTAAGGTCAATTTTGGCCATACCCAAAAAACGGTCGCTGTGCGTCTTTTACCGCGCGTATGGCAAGCAATCGGCCGAAACCGGGACGGCATGGCGCGGGGTAACATCCGCGCATGGCGGGAGGTTGCGCGCAGCATGCCCGCTTAGCGCCGCGCTTCGCGTGGAAGATGCGCCACCCCCTTGCTGTCCGTCATCATGGATGTGAGCGCCGGGAAGGTGATGGCGATGGGGATGATGAAACACAAAGACGAACGCTTTTGAACGTTCGTCTCAGTTTGCCGACAAAGGCACCTCACGCGAAGGCGAGAGGTGCCTTTGAGCGTACCCGAAAATGAGAAAAGCCGATAATAGAAAGAAAAAGCGTGCGATTCTTTTCGTGTTTTGGACCGCTGCGGTCAGGTAAGACTGCTCTGTCATGTTGGCAAGGCCAATCATGCGAGCACATCGGAATCCGTGGTTATCTTTGGCTTCAGCAAAGGACGGTTCAATCGTTTCCTTTCGCATTTTGTACAGAACCCGTCCTCTTGGCGATTTGGTGAAGCATGTGATCTGCTCCAAATCATCTTGCCAGATGTGGCGCTGTACCTGACGCCGCGTTGCCTTGTCGCTGAAGCACTGTGCGCGGTGAGGACAGACCGCGCACACCTTGTGGTCGCTATAATACTCACGGTACCCGCTGCGATTCGTGGTCTTGTGTTCAAGGACGTGCTGGGTTGGGCAAATGTAAACGTTGCGCTCCGCATCATAAGTGAAGCGATACTTTCCGAAATGCTCGCCGGCGTGCGTGTGACGCCGGTAGCCGATCACCCCTTGGATTCCGCGTTTGACCAACTGGTGCGCTGTCCGCGCGTTGTGATACCCCGCGTCCAGGCCCATGTACTCGGGCAGCGCTCCCAGCCGCCGCTTGAGGTCATCCAGTATCTGCGGTACCGGATCTACATCATTGACGTTGGCTGCCGTCACGCGAACATTTACCACCACGTTGCACCGACTATCCACTGTTCGGTGTTCACTGTAGTGGAACCCATCCGGTTTGCCTTCTTTGTGCAGTTGTCCGCTCTCCGGGTCCGTTGTGCTTTGCTGGATTTCACGCTCCGGCGGATCAGGCGGGTCGTCGTCTCTGTCAAATGGCTTTTTGCCTATGCACTCCCGCTCTGTGTCTATGGCCGCGTCCAGTTCTTCGAGGTACTCCTTGGGGGTGAGCTGGACCGTCACTGTTTGCTTTTTGTGTTTGTTCGCTTTGGCTTTGACGTGCGTCGAATCGGTGTACAGTACTTTACCCGCGACAAGCCCTTTCTGGATGGCTTGTCGCAGGATCTCGTCAAAAATTCGCTCGGGGATATCATTGTCCCGGAATCTACGCTTCCGG
>JAVBRD010000022.1:0-88874 GCA_031548365.1 Eubacteriales bacterium | reverse complement strand
CAGTCTTACCTGACCGCAGCGGTCCAAAACATGAAAAGAATCGCCCGCTTTTTCCTTTTTATCGTCGGCTTTTCTCATTCATTGGTACACTCAAAGGCACCTCTCGCCTTCGCGTGAGGTGCCTTTGTCGGCAAACTGAGCTGCCCCAACGCGGGCAGCTCCTCAATGTTTTCTAACTGTTTCTATGCTAACTTTTCTTTGGCGCGGGTTCCGTAGCGATCAGGTTGGCCTGTACGATGAACCTGTGCGTCGCGACGACAACCGGCGTGCAGGTGATCAGCGTCAAACGGTGGTCTTTTTCTTCGCCCGCAAGGATAGAGGAATCGCCAGGTTCAACGACCAGCGTGTTGTAAACCTCGTACGTATACGTGATTTTGTCGGCGGTGGTAATGACAATTTTGTCTCCCACCACAATTTCTTCAAGTCGGTTAAACATTTTCCCATAAGTGTAGTTGCGGTGTCCAGCCAGTACGCAGTTGCCCGCCTGACCCGGAAAAGCGGTGTGTGAGAGGTGCCCGACGGCGTACTGCAGCTCGGTCTTTCCGCAACCTTCGACGAGCGGCTGTGTCAGGTCAATCTTGTCAATGCGAATGGAGCCAATGCCGATGATTGACTTCGTTTTGGAAGGGTTGGGTGTGGGCGCTGCGATCGTAGCATTGGTCATTTTTACGGCCTCGCTCTGGAAGTCCCACACATCGACCTCCGCAACCGTTTCATCCTGCGCCGGAACCTCAATGACAAGGTTGCCGGTTTCGATGCTCGCAAGGATTGAGTCGCCTTGCTTTTCGTCCCTCGCGTTCATCAGAAAGGGGATGGAGGCAACGCCAAGCCCAACCAGAATCAAGGCGATACCTATGATGATGCGTTTGTTCATTGTTCTACCTCACAAAAACTAAATTATTAGCCAAGTATGGATGCTATCGCGGCCAGCTCGGATGCGTCAAAACTGAGTCGTTCAAGCGCGCGCACGTTTTCGATCACTTGTTCGGGCCGACTCGCGCCGATGAGCGCGCTGGTGACGCGCTCTCCGCGCAAAACCCACGCAAGCGCAAGCTGGGCGAGTGATTGCCCGCGCGACGCCGCGATGTCATTCAATTTTGCGGCTCTGTTTATTTTATCGTCTGTGATATGCTCTGGCTTTAGGAACCCCGTCTTGGTCGACGCGCGGCTGCCATCCGGTATGACACCGCCCAGGTATTTGTCCGTCAGGAGTCCCTGCGCGAGCGGTGTGTAGGCGATCGAGCCGATGCCCAGCTCGTCCAGCGTATCCAGCAAGCCGCCCTCGACCCAACGGTCGAACATCGAGTAACGCGGCTGATGGATCAGCACGCGCACGTTCCAGGCCCGGAGCGCTTCAGCCATCGCGCGGGTTTCCGCGGGTTTGTAGCTTGAAATGCCCACGTACAGCGCCTTGCCCTGACGGACCATAAGCGCGAGCGCTTCCGCTGTCTCCTCCACGGGCGTGTTCGGATCGGGCCGGTGCGAATAAAAAATGTCGACATAGTCAAGCCCGAGACACTGAAGACTCTTATCGAGGCTGGCCGTCAAGTATTTTTTGCTTGCCCAGTCCGCGTACGGGCCTTCTCCGCAGCGGTAACCCGCCTTTGTCGAAATAATCATCTCATCGCGCAAACCATAAAAATCCTTCTTCAGGATGTCTCCGAAGCACTCCTCGGCAGCGCGCGGAGGCGGACCATAATTGTTCGCGATATCAAAATGCGTGATGCCCAAATCAAACGATGTGCGCAGGATCCGAAACGCGTTCTCACGGTCGTTGACTTCGCCAAAGTTATGCCACAGGCCAAGCGAAACGGCGGGCAACATGAGTCCGCTTTTCCCGCAGCGCCTATACTTCATGGTGTCATATCGTTTTGCTTCAGGTGTATAAGACATGATCGAGCCTCCCTTTGTTTCAGGGAAAAGACGTGCGCTGTAATTATAGCAGAGCGTCGCTCAATTCACAAGCCGCTTCTAAGCCTTGCGCACAGCGATGCTCACCGGACGGCCGTTGATGTCCCAAGACTTTGCGCCTTCGTCCTCGGCTTCGTCGATGGAGATCGCGAGTACGTCGGAGGCGACTGAATCGCGCGCTTCAAACACTGCGGTCAGGACATCCGTGTCTCCTGAGAGAGCGACTCGCACGCGGTCGGTGACCGCAAGTCCCGCATCTTTGCGCATGGTTTGCAGTTTGGAAACAACCTCGCGCACATAGCCTTCCGCAATGAGCGCGGGCGTGAGCGCGGTGTCCAGGGCAACGGTGATTCCGGCGGATGATGCCGATGCGAAACCTTCGCGTTGCGTTTTTTCAATGAGCAAATCATCCGGCGAAAACTCGCAAGCCGTTCCATCCACAACCAAGCGCACAACGCTGTTTTGGGCGAGCTCATCCACGAGCGCTGAACCGTCGGCGCTTGCGAGCGCGACGCCGATCGCGGGCAGGAGTTTTCCGTATTTTTTGCCCAACGTTTTGAGATTGGGCTTAATTTTGTATCCGGTGAACGCACGCGCGTCCGTGATGAACTCGCACGCGGCGACATTGACCTCCGCGCGGGCGATGGCGGCCATGTCCTCGCCCGGCGCGTCCACACCGGCGACCATCATGCGCGCGAGCGGCTGACGGATCTTAAGCGACTTTTCGGCTCGCGCGGAACGCCCCAGTTCGCAGACGCGTATGATCGCCTCCATGTCTCGCTCAAGCGCGGGGTCGATGCGCGCCGCGTCAGCAATCGGGTAGTCACACAGGTGGACGGAAATTGGCTCGCCTGTATTCGAGGATAGGTTTTGGTACATGCTCTCGGCCATGAAGGGGACAAATGGAGCGATAAGCTTTGCAAGGGTGAGCAAGACATGGTGGAGCGTGTCAAAAGCGGTCGCGTCATCCCCGGATTTCCCCCAGAAGCGCTCACGGCAGCGGCGCACGTACCAGTTGGACAGCTCGTCGACAAACGCGGTGATCGCGCGCGCAGACTCGGTGACGTGATAAGCGCTCATCTCCTCATCCACCGTGCTGATGAGGGAATTGAGGCGTGAGAGCACCCAACGGTCCATCACGGCAAGCGTCTTGCTCTCCAGCGAGGACACACCGGGATCAAAGCCTTCGATCTCCGCGTAAAGCGCGAAAAACGCGTAGGTGTTCCACAGCGTGCCCATGAACTTGCGCTGAACTTCGTCGATGGCGTCGTGCGAGAAGCGGCACGGCAGCCAGGGCGCGCTCGCGACATAGAAGAACCAGCGCACGGCGTCCGCTCCCTGACGGTCGAGCACGTCCCAAGGATCAACGACATTCCCCTTGTGCTTGGACATCTTGATACCGTCTTTGTCGCCCACGTGGCCCAGCACGATGCAGTTTTTAAAGGGCGCAGTATCAAACAAAAGTGTTGAGATCGCAAGGAGTGTGTAAAACCAGCCGCGCGTTTGGTCGACTGCCTCGGAGATGAAATCCGCCGGGAAATTGACGGAGAGCTTATCTTCATTCTCGAAGGGGTAGTGCCACTGCGCGAACGGCATGGAGCCGGAATCAAACCAACAATCCACAACTTCGGGCACACGCTTCATGTCGCCGCCGCACGCGGGGCATATGAGGGCGATAGCGTCGATGAACGGTTTGTGCAACTCGATATCTGCCGGGACATTCCTGCCCATACGTATTAGCTCCTCGATGCTGCCCACAACGTGCTTTGCTCCGCATCCGCACTCCCACACCGGCAAAGGCGTACCCCAGTAGCGCTCACGCGATACGCCCCAGTCGATGACGTTGTCGATGAAGTTGCCCATACGCCCTTCCTTGATGTTGTCGGGCAGCCAGTTGACCGAAGCGTTGGCGGCGGTCAGTCTGTCCTTCACCGCGGTGACCTGAATGAACCATGTTTGGCGGGCGTAATAGATGAGGGGCGTGTCGCAGCGCCAGCAAAACGGATAGCTGTGCTCGTAGGGAGCAGTTTTGATGAGAAGCCCTGCGGCACGAAGATCCTTGATGATCGCGGGGTCGGCGTCTTTGACGAATTGCCCTCCATACGGCGCGGCCTGCTGGACGAAGCGCCCGGCTGTGTCCACGAGTTGAACAAAGGGCAGGCCGTATGCGCGGCCCACGCGAGCGTCGTCCTCGCCGAATGCGGGCGCGCAATGGACGATGCCCGTGCCGTCGCTCAGCGTGACATAGTCGTCACAGCAGACGAACCACGCCTTCTCGCTCACGCCCACAGCCGTAAACGCGAACAGCGGCTCGTACTCTTTGTTTTCAAGAGACCTACCGGCAAAGCGCGCAATGATTTCCGCTCCCTCAAAGAGAACCGCGGCCAGCGCTGACGCGAGGATAAAAGTCTCCCCCCCCACGCGCACGCGGCAATACTCTTCTTTTGCGTTGACGATAAGCGCCACATTGGAGGGCAGCGTCCACGGCGTGGTCGTCCACGCGAGGAAAAAAACGTTATCCTCGCCTTTGACGCGGAATTTTACATACGCGGTGGTGTCGGTCACATCCTTGTAGCCTTGCGCGACCTCGTGACTGGAGAGCGCTGTCCCGCAGCGCGGGCAATACGGCACAACTTTGTGACCTTTATAGAGCAGTCCGCGCGAGTGGATCTTCTTAAACGCCCACCACACCGACTCGATGTACTTATTGTCGTAGGTGATGTACGGGTTATCCGTGTCCGCCCAGAAGCCCACGCGTTCACTCATGCGCTCCCAATCGCCCTTATACTTCCACACGGATTCCTTGCATTTCTGAATAAACGGCTCTACGCCATACTTCTCTATCTGCGGCTTGCCGTCGAGACCGAGCTGTTTTTCCACCTCAAGCTCGACCGGGAGACCATGTGTGTCCCAGCCTGCTTTTCGCAAAACATGCTTGCCCTTCATTGTGTGGAACCTTGGCAGCAAGTCCTTGAACGCGCGTGTCTCGACATGCCCGATGTGCGGCTTACCGTTCGCCGTGGGCGGGCCGTCGTAAAACGTATACTCCGGGCACCCCTCGCGCTGCTTTACGCTTTTCTCGAAAACACCGTTCGTTTTCCAGAACTTCAACACTTCAAGCTCGCGATCCTTGAAATTCATGCTGGTGTCGACCTTGCGGATCATTTCGTCATTCTCCTTAGGGCAAAATAAAAAAGCCCGCCCCACCACGGGACGAAGCTTCTGCTTCGCGGTACCACCCGAATTGACGGCAACGCCGCCCTCTTCATCTACGCACAATCATGCGCGCCCGGTTAACGGTGGGATCCGTAGCTGCCTGCATACAATGTCGGCAGCTCCACTCAAGGGTGATGTGGCTGCGCCGTCGGCCACCGGGCTCCCACCTCCCCCGGTTCGCTTGCACCTTGCACGCCGCCCGTCCCCATCATCGCGTTTATTTATTTATTATAGCATACAGCGTTTGATGATGTCAATAATTTGCGTTCCATGACGCTCATTGCTATAATTGTGCAATACTGGATAAGATAGGGCGTGTGGTAGAGTGTCAAGGTCTGTGCCATGTGAGCTGACCACGATGACCATGGTCGTGGATAAGCATCTTGGGCGCGCGGTCGTTCAGGAGCGCGTGAAAGGCTGGAAAGGCATCACGTTTCCGGGCGGGCATGTCGAGCCTGGCGAGAGCATCGTGGAGTCAGCCGCGAGGGAAATACTGGAGGAGACCGGACTTGCGGTTACAAACCTTGTGCACTGCGGCGTCGTCGACTGGTACAACGATCAAACTGGGGAACGGTACCTGGTTTTCCTCTACAAAACACACGACTTTGCGGGCGAGCTGATCAGCAGTGATGAAGGACGCGTTTTTTGGACCGATATCGCCTCTTTAAGCGTGCTGCCGCTCGCGGAGCATTTCGAACGGTATATCGACCTGTTCTCGCGCACAGACGCGTCCGAGCTATTCGCGATATGGCGCAATGGCGAAGAAGGCTGGAAGAAAAAGCCTTTGCGCCTGATATAGCCACCGCAAAAACTTTGTGAAAGAAAACACAATGCGCCGCTGTTCCAAAAGGTGCGAACGTGGTATAATGAATGAATCACAAGTAGTTAAGGGAGAGAATACCATGGCACTTGCCAAAAAAACCATCGACGACATCCAAGTCGGCGGAAAAAAAGTTCTGGTCCGCGTTGATTTCAATGTGCCGCTTGACGAGAACAAGAACATCACGGATGACAACCGCATCGTGGGCGCTCTTCCCACAATCAAAGCGCTGATCGAGCGGAAGGCGCGCGTCATCTTGTGCTCGCATCTCGGGCGTCCAAAAGGCGGATTTGACCCCAAGTACTCCATGGCTCCCGTCGCGCGCCGTTTGGGTGAGCTTCTGGGCCAGCCGGTCGTGCTCGCGTCCGACGTCATTGGCGAAAGCGCAAAGGCCGCCGTATCAAATGCCAAGGACGGCGAAGTCGTTCTTCTTGAGAATGTCCGTTTCCATCCAGAAGAAGAGAAAAACGCGCCCGAGTTCGCCAAGGAGCTGGCCTCGCTCGCCAACGTCTACGTCAATGACGCGTTTGGCACCGCGCACCGCGCGCACGCCTCCACCGCAGGTGTGGCCGCATACCTCCCCGCCGTGGCGGGCTACTTGATCGGCAAGGAGCTGGATATCCTCGGTAAAGCGCTGGACAACCCCGCGCGGCCCTTCGTCGCTATCCTGGGCGGCCTCAAGGTCTCCGACAAAATCGGCGTCATCAACAACCTGCTCGAGAAGGTCGACACCCTCATCATCGGCGGCGCGATGGCCTACACGTTCCAAAAAGCCATGGGCGCGAACGTGGGCAACTCCCGCTTTGAGGCCGACAAGCTCGATCTGGCCAAAGACCTGATGCAAAAAGCCAAAGACAAAGGCGTCAAACTCCTCCTGCCCGTTGATACAGTGGCTGCGTCCGAGTTCAAAAACGACTCAGAACGAAAAATCGTTCCGGCGAACAGCATCCCCGAAGGCTTTGAGGGTCTGGACATCGGGCCGGAAACCCGCAAGCTTTTTGCCGAATCCATAAAACCCGCCGCGACTGTTATCTGGAACGGCCCCATGGGCGTCTTTGAGTTCCCTAACTTTGCCGAGGGCACACGCGCGGTCGCGCAGGCCATGGCGGACTGCAAAGGCACGACCATCATAGGAGGCGGCGATTCCGCGGCGGCTGTCGAGCAGATGGGTTTTGCCGACAAAATGACGCACATCTCCACAGGCGGCGGCGCATCGCTTGAGTTCATCGAAGGCCTCATTTTGCCGGGTGTTGCAGCGCTCAACGACAAATAATTCCGATTGCTGGAGGTTACAATGCTAAGGAAACCGTTTATCGCCGGCAACTGGAAGATGAACAAAACGCCCATGGAGGCCGCCGTTCTCGCCAACGAGCTCAAGGAGCAGCTCAAAGGTCATCGCTGTGAAGTTGCCGTATGCGTCCCCTTCGTTGATATCGCCTCTGTCGCGGATGCGCTCAAGGGATCGGGAATCGGTGTGGGCGCGCAGAATGTGCACTGGGCCGCGAGCGGCGCGTTTACTGGCGAAATATCGGCCGATATGCTCAAGGCGTGTGGTGCGACTTACGTCGTTATTGGCCACAGCGAGCGTCGGCAGTTCTTCGGCGAAACCGATGAGTCGGTCAACAAGCGTACAAATGCCGCGCTCGCGGCGGGGTTGACCCCCATCGTCTGCGTTGGCGAGCTGCTCGCCGAGCGCGAAAGCGGGAACACGTTCAGCGTAGTCGAGAGGCAAACCGTCGCCGCCTTCGCGGGCGTGGCGGAATCTGACGTTCAGAAGGTCGTCATCGCGTATGAACCGGTCTGGGCTATCGGCACCGGGCGCACCGCAACCGACGAGCAAGCCGAGGAGGTCGTGGCTTTTATCCGCAAAAACGTTGGTCTCCTTTACGGCGAAGGCGCAGCCGGCGCCCTGCGTATACAATACGGCGGGAGCATGAACGCCGCGAACGCCCAGGGACTCATGGGCCAGCCCAACATCGACGGCGGGCTTATCGGGGGAGCAAGCTTAAAGGCTCCAGATTTCGCCGCGATTGTCAAAGCGGCGGACAGCACCATGTAACCCATCGCCGGGACGCGCAAGCGGCCCGGCGTGTTTGTGGGACAGCACTTAGGAGCGCAGCGCCCCAGGCTCACCTCTGGACGCGCCACATCGGTTAAGAGGTCTGAGGGTGTGCGGAGGCCCAGGCGTCCCCGCGCCAAACGCATTTAAGGAGGTTTACTATGGCAAGACCGATCACCGCGTTGATCATCATGGACGGCTTTGGGCTTCGCGACGACGCGAAGGACAACGCCATCAAGCAGCAAGGCACGCCCTTCATCACATCGCTGATGAACGAGTACCCGAGCGGCGCGATCAGCGCGTCAGGCATGGACGTCGGGCTTCCCGACGGTCAGATGGGTAACAGCGAGGTTGGGCACCAGAATCTTGGCGCGGGACGCGTCGTCGTCCAGGAATTCACCCGCATCACCAAGTTCATCCGGGACGGTTCGTTCTTCAGCAACCCCGTTCTTGTCAAGGCGTGTCAAGCCGCGAAAGGTCACAAGCTCCACCTGATGGGGCTGGTCAGCGATGGCGGCGTGCACAGTCATGTCGAGCACCTGCTCGCGCTGGTGGACATGGCCAAGGCTCAAGGCTTGCCGGACGTGTACATTCACGCGTTCATGGACGGGCGCGACGTGCCCCCCGCCAGCGGAAGAGAGTTCCTCGCGGGACTCGACGCGGAGCTGAAGAAGCGCAGTTTCGGCAAAATCGCCACCGTTTCGGGGCGGTACTACGCGATGGACCGCGACACACAGTGGGATCGCGTGCAAAAGGCGTGGGAAGCGATGTATCTTGGCCTCGGCGATGCCGCGGAGAACGCGAAAGTCGCGATGATCAAGTCGTATGAAAAAGATGTCTTTGACGAATTTGTCAAGCCGACCGTCATCGTAAGCGCCGACCGCCAGCCGGTCGCGACCATCTCGGACGGCGACGCGATCATTTTCTTCAACTTCCGCCCCGACCGCGCTCGCGAGCTCTCACAGGCGATCATCCACCCCGACTTTGACAAATTCCCGCGCGCAGGCGGCCACCGTGACGTCCATTTTGTCTCGATGACGCAGTATGACGCGACATTCACCAACGTCGGCGTCGCGTACATGACAGAGAACACAAAAAGCGAACCGCGCACAACGATGGGTGAAACGCTCGCGGCAAACGGAAAAACACAGCTGCGCATCGCAGAGACAACGAAGTACGCGCATGTGACCTATTTCTTTAACGGCGGCACAGAAAAACCCAACAAAGGCGAGGATCGCGCGCTCATCCCCACGCCGGAAGTCGCGACGTTTGACCTCAAGCCTGAGATGAGCGCTTACGAGATCGCAGCGGAAGCGGTTAAGCGCATCGAGTCGGGCGTTTACGACGCGATGATCCTCAACTTTGCCAACTGCGACATGGTGGGGCACACGGGTATCATGGACGCGGCAAAAATGGCTGTGAAAGCGGTCGACGATTGCGTTAAACTGGTGGTCACCGCTGCGCTTGCGTCCGGCGGACAAGCGATTGTGACCGCGGACCACGGCAACGCCGACCTGATGGTCGATCAGGATACGGACGAGCCGTTCACCGCGCACACCACCAATCCCGTGCCTTTTATTGTGGTCGATCCCCGCATGAAGGGACGTAGAATCCGAGCGGGCGGCCGCCTTGCCGATGTCTCCCCCACCATGCTTGAGCTCATGGGCATCGCAAAGCCCGCGGAGATGTCGGGCGAAAGCTTGCTGACCGACTGAATTGCACCCGTGAAGAGATTTTTATCTTGCCAAGCCCATTTGTCTGTGATATGATGAAAATTGCGTAATTGTTCCTTGCTCCGCGATTCGCTTACGCGGGGCCAAAGTCCAAAAGGAGGTGAAGCGAAGATGAACAAGTATGAAGTCATGTACATCATCAACGTTGCCGTGGAAGACGAGCCGAGGGCCGAGTTAATCGCCAGGTTTTCGGACGTTGTGACAAAGAATAACGGCACGGTGGACAAAGTCGATGACATGGGCAAGCGCCGTTTGGCGTACCCGATCAACGACATGAACGAAGGTTACTATGTGCTGATGCATTTCACGGGCGGCCCCGAACTCCCCCGGGAGATCGAGCGCAACCTGCAGATCAGCGACAGTGTGATTCGTTATCTGGTGACCCGCAAACCGGCAGAGTAGCAGTTGCAGGGACGTTGAAAGTGCAGGTGTCCGCATAATGAACCGTATTGTGGTGATTGGCAACCTGACGAGGGATCCTGAGCTCAGGACCCTGCCGAGCGGCGTTTCTGTCTGCAATTTTTCAGTGGCCGTCAACCGCCGTTTTGTCAACCAGCAGGGTGTTCGCGAGGCGGACTTCTTCCCCGTGGTCGCTTGGCGGCAACAGGCGGAAAACTGCGCGAAGTTCCTTAAAAAGGGTTCATCAGTTGCGGTGTCAGGCGAACTGCACACCCGCAATTATGAAGCGCAGGACGGCTCAAAGCGTTTTGTCATCGAGATTCAGTCCGACGAGGTGCAATTCCTTTCCCGCTCCAATGACGGCGGCGGAGGCGGCAGCTTCGGTGGAACATCGCCCTCGGGCGCGTCCCCTCAGATTTCTGACGGCGGCGGCTTTGAATCGGCTGATGACGACGAATTGCCATTCTAGTTTCCTTCTAATGATTGACTAGCCCAAGGGAGGGTTTACGAAATGTCTGAAGATCGGCGTTCAAACCGCGGCCCCAGCGATGGTGATGACCGCGGCAAGCGCCCACGCGGCCGCCGCCCCAAGAGGAAAGCGTGTCAGTGGTGCGTTGACAAAGTCGAGCACATTGATTACAAGGATGTTGTGCGCTTGCGCCGCTTCCTTTCCGAGCGCGGCAAAATTTTGCCCCGCCGCATGACCGGCAACTGCGCAAAGCATCAGCGCCAGCTGTCTTCGAGGATCAAAGAGGCGCGCCACATCGCGCTTTTGCCATTCTCACAGGAATAAAGAACACTGCGCCCGCCTCGTCCGGTTTTCCGGGCGGGGCTTAGTTTTTGCAGGATTTTTGTCCTGACCGGCGAAAGTGTTGAAGTTAATACGCACGCAAAAGGGGCAAAACCATGGCAGTGATCAGGATATTCGATACCACCCTGCGCGACGGGGAGCAATCCCCAGGTTGCAGCATGACGATATCGGAAAAAATAGAGGTGGCCAAACAACTTGAGGCCTTGGGTGTAGACGTGATCGAAGCCGGTTTTTCCGCGTCCTCACCGGGGGACTTTGACGCAGTCAAGGCTGTGGCTGCGACGGTGGCGCGATGCTCTGTCGCTTCGCTTGCGCGCTGTGTCCTCTCCGACATCGACACATCCTACGAGTCGGTCAAAAACGCCTTCTCCCCCATGATACACCTGTTCATCGCAACAAGCGCAATCCACATGCGGGACAAGCTGCGCATGACGCCCGAGCAGGTGCTCACACGCGTCACGGAGTGTGTCGCATACGCAAAAAGCCTGTGCGAATGCGTCGAGTTTTCCGCCGAGGACGCGTCGAGGAGCGATCGTGACTTCCTTGTGAGGGTCTACGCGGCAGCCATCAGGAGCGGCGCGGCCATCATCAACGTCACAGACACGGTGGGCTACGCGACACCGGGTGAGTTCGAGGAGCTGGTCGCCTATGTCAGAAAACACACAGAAGGCATCGGCAACGCCATCTTGTCGGTTCACTGCCACAACGACCTCGGAATGGCCGTAGCCAACTCCATCTCCGGCGTTCGCGCGGGCGCGACGCAGGTTGAGTGCACGCTCAACGGCATCGGTGAGCGCGCGGGCAACGCGGCTCTTGAGGAAATCGTGATGGCGCTCAATACACGGCGAGACCTCTTAAGCGCTGAGTGCTCGGTCGCCACCGCACAGATTTACCGTTCCAGTAAGCTCTTGTCAACCATCACCGGCATGGCGATCGCGCCCAACAAGCCCATCGTGGGCACAAACGCATTTTCGCACGAAGCCGGCATCCACCAGCACGGTGTAATGATGAACCGCGAGACGTATGAAATTATGACACCGCAATCGATCGGACTCCCTTCCAACCGCATGATTCTTGGAAAGCACTCGGGACGGCACGCGTTCGAGGAACGTTTGACCGAAATGGGCCTCACGCTCAGCGGCGATCAGCTCTCCGCCGTGTTCGCGCAGTTCAAAGCGCTGTGCGACAAGCGCAAAGGGGTGACCGACAGCGAGTTGGAGGCTCTCGTCACCGATCGCGTTGGACAGGTTCCGCAAACATACACCCTTGACCGCTTCGTCGTCAACTCAGGCAACACGATCACGTCCACAGCGAGCGTTCGCTTGAAAAAAGACGAGCAGCTGTATGAGCGCGTCGCGATCGGGAACGGACCGGTTGAGGCCTCTTTCCGCGCCGTGGACAAGATCGTCGGCAACGGCTTCACGCTTGAGCATTTCGCTTTAAGCGCCGTGACGGACGGCCCGGACGCGCTGGGTGAATGTCTTGTGCGCATCCGCAAAGGCGACCGCGTGTATTCGGGCAAAGGACTATCCACCGACGTAGTGGAGGCGACACTCCACGCGTACCTCTCCGCAATCAACCGAATGCTATTCGTCACGGAAGGCAAGGGTGAGCATCTTGAAGATCAGCGTATTTGACACAACCCTTCGTGACGGCGCGCAGTCGGAGGCCGTTACGTTTTCTGTTCGCGACAAGTTGGCTGTCGCGCGCGCGCTAGACGATCTTGGCGTTGGTTACATCGAGGCGGGCAACCCCGGCTCCAATCCCAAGGACATGGCCTTTTTCGCGCAGGTGCGCACGCTTGGACTTCGCGCGAAAATCACGGCGTTCGGGAGTACGCGCCGTTCGGGCGCGGCTGCCCGCGCGGACACGCAGGTCACATCCCTGCTTCGCGCTGAGACCTGCACCATTGCCGTCTTTGGGAAAAGTTCGGCGTTCCACGTCTCCGATGTTCTGCGGACATCACTTGATGAAAACCTCGAAATGATCTCCGACACGCTCTCTTTGCTCACGAGCGAGGGGCGCGAGGTCGTGTTTGACGCCGAGCACTTTTTCGACGGTTACAGGCTGAATCCAGCTTACGCGCTCAAGACGCTGGACGCCGCCATCGCGGGAGGGGCGACGACGCTCGCGCTCTGCGACACAAATGGCGGCACGTTGCCCGCTGAAATCGCGCGGATCACATCGGAAGTGATGAAACGCGACTACCCCGCCGTGATCGGCATTCATTGCCACAACGACGCGGGGGTTGCCGTCGCGGGCTCCATCGCCGCGGTCGAGGCGGGCGCACGCCAGGTGCAGGGGACGATCATTGGCATCGGAGAGCGCTGTGGCAACGCAAACCTGGCCACCATCATTGGTACGCTGCAAATCAAGCTCGGATATGAGCTCATTTCCGCAGATAAACTCATTCTCCTTACACGCACAGCACGAAGTGTGGCCGAAATCGCCAACCTCGTGCTCTCCCCCTATCTTCCATACGTAGGCAGGAGCGCATTCACACACAAAGGCGGCATGCACGTGGACGGCGTGCGCAAAAACACACAAACCTTCGAGCACGTCGATCCGGCCGCTGTTGGCAACGAACGGCATCTGCTGATGAGCGAAGTCGCGGGGCGCGGGGCCATGCTCTCGACCATTCGCAAGTTCAAGCCCCATTTGGATAAGGATTCGCCCGAGACGCAAGCCATGGTCGCCAAACTCAAGGAACTCGAGTACGGCGGCTATCAGTTTGAGGGCGCGGAGAGCTCGTTTGAACTGCTTGTGCGCAAACAGCTGGGTTGCTTTACGCCGCACTTTGCCATCGAGTACTTCAAGATCATAGGCGAGCCGCGTCAGGGTGAATGCAGCGCGTCGGCCATCATCAAAATCCGCGTTGGTGAAAAATCGGAAATCACCGCCGCGGAGGGAGAAGGCCCCGTCAACGCACTCGACAACGCGCTCCGCCGCTGCCTTGGGGCATTCTACCCCGCCATAAACGACATCAAGCTGGTTGACTTCAAGGTCAGGGTGATCGATTCCATGCGAGCGACGGCTGCTCAGGTGCGCGTGCTCATCGAGTCCACCGACGGCGAAAAAAACTGGAGCACCGTCGGCGTATCGACCGACATCATCGAGGCAAGCTTGGAAGCGCTCGTCGACGCTATGGAGTATCGGCTGCAGCCATAGTAAGTGACTGGGTGAACAAAAACTAAAATCTGCCCCTGTCCCCTTGGTGACAGGGCTTTTTCATAACTTGACACGCCAAAAATCGGATATATAATCCTCTTGGAGCACAACTCCGAGTAAATTTTTGGAGGAATGACCCATGGCAACCAGAGTCGCGATCAACGGGTTCGGACGCATTGGAAGGATGGCCTTCCGGCAACTGTTCGGGACACAGGGGTATGAGATTGTCGCCTTGAATGACCTGACGAGCACCAAGATGCTCAAGCACCTGCTCCAGTACGACACGTCGCAGGGGCGGTACCATCGGACACTTGCGTACACCGACAAAACCATCATCGTCGATGAAAATGAAATCCCGGTATTCACAGAAAAAGATCCTAAGAATCTCCCGTGGAAAGCGCTTGGCGTGGACATCGTGCTTGAGTGCACGGGGCTGTTCACGTCCAGGGCCAAGGCGGAGGCTCATATAAAAGCCGGAGCGCGCAAGGTGGTCATTTCCGCACCTGCGGGCGATGACATGAAGACCATCGTGTTCGGCGTCAACGAAGGAACGCTAACACCCGAGGACAGCATCATCTCCGCCGCGTCATGCACCACGAACTGTCTCGCGCCCATGGCCAACGCGCTCAACAAGCTCCGCCCCATCCAAAAAGGCTTCATGACGACCATTCACGCCTATACAAACGACCAGATGCTGCTTGACGGCCCCCATGCTAAAGGCGACATGCGCAGGGCTCGCTCGGCTGCCGCCAACATCATCCCCACATCCACTGGCGCTGCGCAAGCCATCGGCCAAGTTCTGCCCGAGCTCGCGGGTAAGCTCGACGGCACATCTCAGCGCGTGCCGGTGGTTTCCGGCTCATTGACGGAACTGGTGGCTCTTGTGGCCGGGATCGTGACAAAGGAGCAGATCAATCAGCACATGAAGGCGTCAGTCAGCGAAGCCTATGGCTACACCGAGGACGAAATCGTTTCCTCCGACGTGATCGGCATGACGTATGGCTCGCTGTTCGACGCGACGCAGACCAAGGTCACCGCGGTTGGCGGCGATTCCTTTGTTAAAGTGAGTGCGTGGTATGACAACGAAAATTCCTACGTCAGCCAGATGGTGCGCACGATCAAGCACATAGCGACTCTCTAGTCGAGCCTTGAGGCTTTGTTCCAACCATTCCCGGGCTCGGACATGCTTTGCATCAACTAAATCCATAATTCAAAGGCTTTGCTCCAAGTCGAGCAAAGCCTTTTCCGTTATGATCACTGCCTATAATCGCGACTTCCAGCGTTTCACCGATGCCGCGGGATCGGCTGCACCAAACAGGGCGGAGCCCGTCACGAGCAAGTTCGCTCCAGCGGCGGTCACGAGCGAAGCGGTCGCGTCGCCAATGCCGCCGTCAACCTCCAGCGCGATGTCGCGCCCGGTGCTGTTGATCATCGCGCGCACTGCGGCTATTTTGGGCAGCACTGCCGGGATGAATGCCTGGCCCCCAAAGCCCGGGTTGACGGTCATGAGCAGGATGAGATCAACTTCATCCATCAGGTATGTAAGCGCGCTCTCGTGCGTTCCGGGGTTGAGGACAGCGCCCGCCAGCTTGCCGCGCTTTCGGATCTCCTGTAAAAGGCGGTGCGGGTGCGCGTCCGCTTCGGGATGCACGGAGATGATGTCCGCACCCGCGTCCACAAACGGCGCGATGAGCGCTGCCGGCCTTTCGACCATCAAGTGCACGTCGATGACCATGTCCGTATTTTTACGCAAAGACGCGACCACCGCCGGGCCGTAGCTGAGGTTGGGCACAAAATGGCCGTCCATCACATCGACGTGAACCACGTCTGCGCCCCACGCGTGCGCGCGCCGCATTTCTTCGCCGATTTCAGACGCGTCACAGGCTAAAATAGATGCGGCAATCCTGATCTCGTTCATGGCAGCTCCTTTTTTCAGTCGTGCTCTCACCAGCGCCCTGACCACCGCTCTCGCATGTCGGCGTGCAGCACGCGGTAGCGGTCCAGTCTGCGGCGTGATATCAGATTCGCGTTTGCCGCACGCTCCACCGCGCAATCCGGTTCGCCGATGTGCTGGCAGCCATTGAAACGACATTCACTTGAGAACGGGGTAAACTCAGGCCACGACTCCTGCAGGTTGACGGGGTCACGTAAACTGTTGTCGATGAGCGAGAAGCCCGGCGTGTCCGCGATGAGCGCGTCCCCCGCGACGTGCAGTTCAACATGACGCGTTGTGTGCCTGCCGCGGTCAGTCCGCGAAACTTCACCCACGGCCAAATCAATTCCCAGCAACCGCCCAAGTATAGAGCTTTTGCCAACACCCGACTGCCCCGCGACGCACGCGACGCCGCTGATAAGCGCTTCCCGAAGCGCGTCGATCCCTTCGCCGGTTGCCGCGCTGACCTCATAACAAGGGTAGGCCGCATAATCCTCGCGGGCCTGCGCGATCGTCTCGTGCCGAAGATCGGCCTTGTTGACGGCAATCACGGAATCAATGCCCTGCGCGTGCGCATCCACAAGCAACTTGTCCACCAACTGCCAGTCGGGTTCCGGCTGGGTAGCGGCTACCACGATCACAAGGCGGTCGATGTTCGCGACGGGTGGGCGCGCACATTCATTCCTGCGCTCAAGGATTTCCGTCAGGTAACCATCCGAGCCTTCCGTAGGCGGTATGAAGCGCACGAAATCACCTGCGAGAGGCGTGAGCTTGAGCTTTCTAAATTTGCCGCGCGCCTTGCACGGCCACTCCGCGCCGTTTTCGTCACGCACCAGATAGAGACCTCCGACGCCTTTGAGTATACGGCCGATCGGCAGGTCCATCAATTGCTTTTCACTTCCTGGAACAAAATGCTCTCCTTGATGGTCTCTTTGTCGTTGACCTTGACAGTCAGGAGTTTTTCGCCCGATGTCTGTGTTTCGAGGTTGAGCTCTATATCGCGCTTTCCCGCAGGGTAGCTATAATCGTGAATGACAGTGTCCACTTGACCGTCTCTGAGCGTGATCACCACGTGCGCATTGTCTTTTTCGAGCTGAAGCTGCGCCACATATATCTTGCGGTAGCCCACGCGCGTAACCGACACGCTGGGTGTCTTGTCTTTGTCAATGAGCTCCCCGGCTTCCGGTTGCTGTGCGAAAACCGTTTTGTCGGGATGATCGGACGCAACGCCGTAAAATACGTCGGGTTTGATGCTTTGTTTGGACAACAGAAGCTGCGCTTCATCGAGGGAACGGCCCACGAGTTGGGGCGCGATGGCGACTTCGGGCGGATTGCTCACGGTGATGTCAATCTTGGAGCCGCGCTTGAGCGTGTCCCCCGCACCTGGCTCCTGAGCGACGACCGTGCCTTTTGCTTTGGGGCTGTTCGTTTGCTCCTTGACTTCGCCGACCAGGAAACCTTTTGAAACGATTTCTCTCTCCGCTTCGGCCCGCGGGCGGTCAAGCAGGTTGGGCGCGCTCGCGTTCTGCCTGCCAAGTGACTTGACAACCACCACTTTGGTGTTGCGCCTGACTTTAGTGTCGGACTCCGGCACCTGTTTGATGATCAGCCCCTCGTCCACATTGTCATCATAGTCCTCTTCTAAAACAGGTTCAAAGCCGAGGACCTGAAGGTGGCGGACGCCTTCGCTTGACGGCATGCCCACCACTGCCGGGACGACCTCATCGTAGATGATCGACCTGACTTGCGAGGTCACCATAAAAGCGAGAAAGGCGATGGCCACGCTGATGAGTGTGAGCGTCGCCACGCGAACCACTTTGTCCGTTGTGACGACGATGCGATTTGTCTGCGGCTCCTCACGCTGGATGGCCATCATACCCACGCGAGTTGTGCCGCCCTCCATAAGTGGCGGACGTTTTTGCACAAAGCCGCCCTCAGGCTGTTTGACGGCGCGCATCAGGTCGGCTTCCATCGCTTTGGCGCTGTCGTAACGCCACGTCTTGTCCTTCTCCATCGCCTTGAGGATGATGTCCTCGAGCGCCGGTGATATGTCAGCATAAAATCTGCGCGGCCTGCGCGGTGCTTCTTGTATATGCGCAAGCGCGATGGTCACGGGGGTCTCTCCATCAAAGGGCACGTGACCCACGACCATGTCGTACAACACAACGCCCAGTGAGTACAGATCGCTCTTTTCATCGGTTAGCCCGCCGCGCGCCTGCTCGGGTGAAAAATAGTGAACTGAGCCCATCACGCCGGCGTCAGTGGATGTCATTGTTTCGGCATTGAGCGCGCGCGCAATTCCGAAGTCCGCTACCTTGACGACCCCTTCACTGTTGATCAAAATGTTCTGGGGTTTGATGTCACGGTGAACTATCTGCCTTGCGTGCGCGTGGGAGAGCGCGCGGCACACACATGTCGCAATGGCGACCGCCTCATGCTCAGGAACCCGGCCCTTCTCGGTGATGAGTTCCTTAAGCGTGATGCCGTCGACATACTCCATGATCAGGCAGTGTTTTCCGTCCTCCTCGCCCGCGTCAATCAGTGCGACGATATTTGGATGCGCCATGGATTCAACAGCCTTGGCTTCACGCGCGAACCTGCGCAGAAATTCCTCGTCCTTGCTGAATTCATCGCGCAGAAACTTGACCGCGACATATCGTCCGGTCTTGATGTCCTTTGCGCGGTAAACAAGCGACATACCGCCCGTGCCGACCAGCTCTTCGACGCGGTATCGCCCCATGACAAGGCGACCGATCATACGTCGGCCTCCTCGCACCTTGCTACGATCATGGTGACATTGTCCCGCGCGCCGCGTTCAAGGCAGGTCTTGAGTAGGAAATCCGCGGCCTGTGCGGGAGAGTTTTTCAGCGACAGTGCCGCGGCGATTTCATCATCGGAGACGTGGATGGTCAATCCGTCGGTGCAAAGCAGCAGGCCTTCGCCGCTCCTCAGCTCCACGCGTGTGATGTCCACGCGCAAAGCAGACGCGATACCCAGACCTCGCGTAATGTAGTGGCGCTGGGGATGAACAGCGGCTTCCGCCAATGTGATCTCGCCCATACGCACAAGCTCTTCGGCAAGGTTGTGGTCGCGCGTCAGCCTCCGAACGCCAAAGCGCCCGAAGTGGTACGCGCGGCTGTCCCCCACATGTCCGATTACAAAATGACCGTGCAGCTCGCGCACCGCCATCGTCAGCGTGGTGCCCATGCCCTCATAGGCAGGATTATCCGCCGACGCGCGGAGTACTGCCTGATTGGCTTTGCGCACCGCCGACTTGATCATCTGCTCCGGCGGTTTCGGCGCGGCGTCCAGCGCGGCAGCGCCTTCGCTGACGGCGAGCAAACGCTGTATCTCCGCGACGACCTCACGAACAGCCACCGCGCTCGCGACTTCGCCCGCGTTGTGCCCACCCATGCCGTCGGCGACAAGAAGCAGGCCCTCCGGCACGCCTTCCGGCGCGTAGAAGCCGTCTTCGTTGTTATCCCGCAAAAGCCCTTTGTGTGTCCGCGCTGCGATAATCACAGCCACACCCCCAAAGTCGTCTATCCCTGTTTATCCTGAAGAAGCCGTCTCCTCAACTGGCCGCACGCGCCCTCGATGTCAGTGCCCATTTCGCGCCTGACCGTCGCTGAGACGCCCAAATCCTCCAGCTGCTGCCTGAATTTCTGTGCATCTGCGCGGGTCACTCCGCGAAGAGCGCGCTCGGGCACGCCGTTGAGCGGGATGAGGTTGATGTGGGCCTGCATGCCGCGCATGAGCTTTGAGAGCGCGACCGCGTGCTCTGAGCGATCGTTAACGCCCTGTATGAGCGCGTACTCAAAGATGACCCTTCGCCCAGTCCGCGATATGTATTCGCGGCACGCACGCATCAATTCCTGCAAGCGCCATTTATTCGCTACGGGCATCAGCGTTTGACGCAAAGCGTCGTCCGGAGCGTGGAGCGATATGGAGAGCGTTACAGGCAAATCCTCATCCGTCAAACGCTCAATACCATCGACCAACCCACACGTTGAAAGTGATATGTGCCGCATGCCGATGTTCATGCCCGCTTCGCAATTGATCACGCGGATGAACCGGATGACTTCCTCATAATTATCAAGCGGCTCGCCGCTGCCCATGAGCACGACGTTGCCAAGCCTGCGCTCCGAACCACCGCCCATGTCCAGATGCGCGGCGATGGCCATGCCCATCATCTCGCCCGCTGTCAGGTTGCGCGTAAGCCCGCCAATGGTCGACGCGCAGAACGAACACCCCATCCGGCAGCCCGCCTGTGTGGACAGGCAGAGCGTCGTGCCGTGATCGTAGCGCATGAGCACGCCCTCGACCAGCTCGCCGTCATTTAGCTCAAACGCGATCTTGACCGTGCCGTCGGTCTCGGAGACAAACCGATGCCTTATGCGCGCTGAAACCTCAGTGGCCGAGGCCGCGATCAGGTCCTTCGCCGCCCGCGGGAGCGCGGTCATCTGCGCAAGCGGAACGCCACGCATGATGAGCGGATACACCTGTCTTGCGCGGAATGCGGGCTGGCCGAGAGAGATGATGTACTCCTGGAGCTCTCCCGGCATCAGCCCTTGCAGTTCGATCATTACGCTTTCCTTTTCATTCGCGCGATGTAGAACGCATCCGTGCCATCGCGCTCCGGCCAAAGCATCAGCCCATCCGACGTGGCGTGCCGCTGGTACTTGTCGGGCAGAACGCCATCGGGCCAATCCATCGCAAACTCGGGATGCGCCGCAAGGAACGCCTTGACAACCGCGGCGTTCTCTGCTGTGAAAACCGTGCACGTGCTGTAGACGAGGATTCCGCCGGTCTTGACATACCGCGCCGCACTCTCAAGGAGCGCCGATTGCTGCTGTGTGAGCCGGCTGATGTCGTCGGGCTTCAGGCGGTACTTGAGATCAGGCTTGTTGTGCACAACGCCCATGCCCGAACACGGAGCGTCCAGCAGGACGCCGTCCATTGTGCCGAACAGCTCCTCCTTGGCTTTTAGCGCATCATGCACCGCTGTACGGATGTTCTCAAGCTTAAGCCGTCCCGCGGTCTGTGTGATGAGCTGCACGCGGTGCGGATGGATATCCCACGCGTACACGCGCCCACTGCCCCCCATTTGCGCGGCTATATAGCACGTTTTACCGCCGGGAGCCGCGCACATGTCCAGGATGTGCGATCCGCGTCTCGCCATAAGCGCGTGCGCGCACAACTGCGATGCGACAGATTGCACCGTGATCAAGCCGTTAAAGAACGCGGGACTGCGCACAGCGTCTCCTCGTACGCGGTACGCACCTTCGAGCGCGGTTTGCAGGAAGGGGCCGCCCGCTTGTTCAAGCGCGTTGTCCTCTTCACCTTTGAAAACGAGCGTGGGGTTAATGTGGACATCCACAACGCCGTGCTCGGGTTGATACGCGAGGTACTCCTCGGCTACCTGAACGCCGTGATCCTCCATCAACGCGTCAACCAGCCACTTGGGCGTGGAGCACACGATAGCGATCTCCTCGGCTTTATCTGCGCACACAGGCTTCGTAGGCTTGACTTCCATGCGTCCAAGCGACTTGAGCGCGCCGAACACAAACGCACCAAGTTCGTCTCGGTTTTTTTCACGCATGAGCTCACGCGCTTGTGAGCACACCGCCTGTTCTGGCACGCGATCAAGGCAGAGCATCTGGTATGCGCTTAAGCGCAGGACTTCCCGCGAGATTGGGTCGTCCGGCATCTGCTCAACCACGCTGCCGAGTGCCCAATCCAGCCACATTCGCTTGTCGAGCGTGCCGTAGAAAAGCTCGGTCGCGAACTTTGTGTCGAGTTCGGAAATGCCTTCGCATGCCTTGATACGCTCGTCAAGCGCGAGCCCGCCAAACGCGCCTCCCTGGACAACGTCAAGCAACGCCTCCAGCGCAACCACGCGCGCCGCGGTGGCCTGCGAGCGTCCGCTCGGGGAAACGTTGCGGGTGCCGCCATCGGCATCTGCTGATGACGACGGCTCAATCCGCACTCCGTTGGGCGCAAGCGGGGCGCGTCGTTCGCTGCTGTAACGCTCAAAGCGTTCGCGGTAGCTGCCTTGCGGGCGATCACCATAGGGTCTGCGATCCCCTTCTGGACGCGGGGGGCGGGCATTAAGCGCTCCTTGCGGACGGTCGCTGTAAGGCTTCCGATCTCCCTCCGGACGTGGCCCGTTGAACGGGCGTGCGGGACGGTCGCCGTAGGGCTTCCGATCTCCCTCCGGACGTGGGCTGTACGGCTTGCGATCTCCTTCCGGGCGCGGGCTGTTGAACGGGCGCGCGGGGCGGTCACCGTAGGGCTTCCGATCTCCCTCCGGACGTGGGCTGTACGGTTTCCGATCCCCTTCCGGGCGCGGGCCGTTGAACGGACGCGCGGGGCGGTCGCCATAAGGCTTCCGATCTCCCTCGGGGCGCGGCGGTCTGTTGCTGAACGTGCGCGGTTGGCGGGGGCCAAGGTTCTTTTTGTTACCATCAGGCCGCTGCGGCTGATTGGGGTTGTGTCCGTCGTTCATTCTTTATCTCCTTATAGCTGATGGCCGCGAAGCCAATCACGCGCGCTCATGCGCTTCCCACCCGGGACCTGTATTTCGGTCAGTTCAACCGCTCCATCCGCGCAGGCGACCACCAGCCCGCGTCTTTCATCCGCACAAAGCACACTTCCGCAAACGCCCTCTCCGGATGCGTTTTGTGTGCCGTACACCTTGATCGTCTTTCCGTTCACTTCAAAATGAGCCGCCGGCCACGGGTCACAGCCGCGCACGAGGTTGCGGACTTCCTGGACTGTCCTGGCAAAATCAATCCGCCCGTGCTCCTTCGTGAGCATTGGGCAGTGGGTGGCCTCGGCCTCGCTTTGCGGCACGGGCGTGATGTCGTCGAGCTCATCAAGCGTTTGCACGATGAGGCGAGCGCCCATGTCCGCTAGCCGCGTGAACAGCTCGCCCGCCGTCTCGTTGTCTCCGATAGCCGTCTTTTCACAAAGGAGGATGTCCCCTGTGTCGATGCCCGCCGCCGTGAGCATCGTCGTGACGCCCGTCTCGGTTTCTCCGTGAATAATCGCCCACTGTATGGGTGCTGCACCGCGGTACTTTGGCAGGAGCGAGCCATGCACGTTAATCGTTCCACGCTTTGGGATGTCAAGGTTCTTCTGCGATAGAATCTGGCCAAACGCGGCTGTAACGACCACATCCGGCGCGAGCGCGCGCATGCAGGCAAGCCCTTCTTTGCCTCTGATCCTCTCAAACTGATACACCGGCAGCGACAGTTCGAGCGCCGCTGTTTTCACCGGACAAAGCGTCAATTTGTTCCCTCTGCCGCTCGGCCTGTCGGGTTGGCAGAATACCCCACCAATCTCATGCCCCGCCGCGTGCAGAGCTCGCAGGGATGGAACGCCGAAATCAGGCGTGCCGAGAAACAGAATCCTCATGCGCCACCTCCTCTTCGATCATGTCTACGAAAAGGACGCCGTTTAAGTGGTCGATCTCGTGGCTGAACGCCCGCGCGAGATACCCCTCGCCCGTTCGCTCAAACCACTCTCCATGCCTGTCCTGCGCGCGCACGGTCACCTTCTGCGGCCGCCTGACTTTGCCGCGCCGCCCCTCGACGCTCAAGCAGCCTTCGATATCAAGCACTTCACCCTCTGAAAACACTATTTCAGGATTGACGATCTCGATTTTGCCTTCGCCCACGTCCACCACGGCGATCCTGCGCAGGATGCCCACCTGCGGCGCCGCAAGCCCCGCGCCGTCTGCCGCAATCATGGTTTCGTGCATGTCGTCGAGCAGCGTATGAAGTTTAGCGTCAAACTTTGTAACTTTGTGCGCGGTTTTTCGGAGTACGTCGTCTCCGATTTTCATGATTCGCCGAATCGCCATGTTCTTCACCCGTTCTTTAGGTCGTTACATCATGCTCTGAGGATTGACTTCGAGCTGCACCCGCGCTGCAAATCCGTCTTTTCTGGACATTCTGGCCAGTTCCTCAACTACAGCCGCCCCCGCGTCCCCGGGGTAGAGCTTCAAAAAGAGCATCCAGCGCGCTTCGTCGCGCAAGCGACCGATTGGCGCTTCCATCGCGCGCATTTGGACAAGTGCGCGCGCGTACACCGGGTTGATCCTGAAAACCCCGCGCATTTCTTCTTCAAGAGATAACGCCGTGTCCCGCGCCGCGTCCGCGCTCTGCGAGGAGCACAACAACCTCGCCACTTCCGCAAACGGAGGATACAGGCTCACGCGTCTTCTGCGTATTTCCTCTGTGTAAAACGCGTGGTAATCCTGTCGCGCAGCGTTCGCAACTGCGTAGTGGTCAGGATCATACGTCTGCACGATCACGCGCCCGGGGTCGAATCCTCGCCCGGCACGCCCCGCCATCTGCGTGATGAGCTGGAAACACCGCTCCTCGCTCCTGTAATCTGGTACATGAAGCGTCAAATCCGCCGCGAGTATACCCACCAGCGTCACGCGCGGAAAATCGTGGCCTTTGGCGATCATCTGCGTTCCGATGAGCACTTGCGCCCGCCCCTCGCGAAACTCGCTGAGGATTTTTTCGTGGCCATCCTTGCCGCGCGTTGTGTCGTTGTCCATGCGCAGCATGGATACGCCCGGGAGAAGCTCCCGGAGCTCTTCTTCGATCTTCTGCGTGCCAGCGCCAAACATCTTGATCCACGTGCTTTCGCACGCGGGGCAACTCTTGGGCGGAGGGATGGAATACTCACAGTAGTGGCAACGCGCCATGCCGTCCTGATGGTATGTCAGCGAGACGTCGCAGTGCGGACACTTCACCGTTTTTCCACAAGAACGGCAGGTGATGAAGGGGTGGTACCCTCGCCGGTTAAGCAGCAGCATGGACTGTCGTCCCGCTACTGCCGTCGCGCGCAACTCAGAGAGCAGCGTCTGCGAAATAACCGAGCGGTTGCCGCCCACAAGCTCCCGGCGCATGTCGACCACGCACACTTCGGGCATGGGCCGCGCCATCACGCGCTCCGGCAGCTCGATCAACTCAAGCTCGCCCTTTTGCGCTCGCAGATACGTTGTCACCGAAGGCGTCGCGCTTCCCAGGACGAGCACTGCGCCTTCGCGTTCCGCGCGGTTTTGCGCGACCTCGCGGGCGTCATAGCGCGGAGAATGGTCGCTTAGGTAGCTCGTCTCGTGCTCCTCGTCCACAACGATCACGCCCAGGTTGTCAAACGGCGCAAATACCGCAGATCGAGCGCCGACCACAAGCCGCGCCCCGCCCTCGCGTATCCTGCGCCACTCATCGAAACGCTCCCCAACCGATAGCCGGGAATGCAGCACCGCCACATCTTCGGGAAATCTCGCGCGAAACCAGTCGACCATCTGGGGCGTGAGCGCAATTTCCGGAACCAGCAAAATCGCCTGCCGTCCGTCGTCAAGAGCTCGCTGTATAAGTTGGAGGTACACCTCAGTTTTGCCGCTTCCTGTGACACCATGCAAAAGGAAACTGCCTTTTCGTTCCTGATACGCTCGCAACAGCCTCTCCAACACGCGCGCCTGATCGCGAGACGGCTGGAACGGAAGCGCCGAACGCGGTGATATCCCTCGATGCGGCACGCGGCGAACCCGATCCTCGCGAATCGTCGCGTAACCTCGCGCAACTAGCGGCGGGAGTGTCGGACCAAGCACCGTCGCGGGCAGTTCACCGTTCGCAAAGAGCAGCTCAAGCGCTTGTTTTTGCTTTGGCGCGCGCTTCAATGTGCCCAGCGCCGCTTCCAGCCCCGAAGCGCTGAGCGCGCATACCGCGATGCGAACCGTCTTTTCACGCACGCGCCCGCCGCGCATCTGCGCGGGGATAAGGAGGCGGAGCGCGTCCACCAGCAAGCTGTGCGATGTGTCTCGGATGTGGAGCGCGAGGTCGATCATGTGCGCGAGGAGTGCGGGTTCCTCGTCGAGCACACGGTGAATGTCCTTGACGATGCTCTCCTTAAGGGCGGTTGTCTCACACAGATCGAGCACGAAGCCTTCGATTGAGCGCCCGTGAAAGGGAACCGATACGCGGTGCCCGCGCCGGACGTCCAGTTCATCGGGAACACGGTATGTGAACACACGGTCAAGACTTTGGTGATGTACGTCGACGATGACCTCAGCGTACATGCCGAAGCGCCAGCACGCGGTCGAGTATCCGGTCGGCAAGCTCATCCTTGCTCATGAGGGGCAGATCCTCAACGCTTTCGCGCGTGATGAGCGAAGCGATGTTGGTATCCACATCAAAGCCTGCGCCGGGCTTGGTCACGTCGTTGGCCACGAGCAGGTCGCAGTTTTTGCGTTCAATTTTACCGCGTGCGTTCTCGACAACGTTGTTTGTTTCCGCCGCGAAGCCTACGAACGTTTGATCGGCGCGCTTGCCCTGCCCCACCATGCGGGCCACGTCGGGGTTCTCCACCAGCGTAAGCGTCATGGGCTCCCCCGCCGACTTCTTGATTTTTTCAGCCACGATTTCCGCCATTCGGTAATCTGCGGCCGCGGCCGACTGAATCACGATGTCCGCTTTTGGGGCGAGCTCCGCCATGCGGTCATGTAGGTCAAGCGTGGTTTCAACCGGCACAAGGTTCACACCGCTTGGCGGCATAAGGTTGACCGGCCCGCTCACAAGTGTGACCTCCGCGCCGCGCATTGCCGCTGCGCGCGCGATGGCGTATCCCATTTTGCCGCTGGAGCGGTTGGTGATGTAGCGCACCGGGTCTATTTTCTCGCGCGTCGGACCCGCGGTGACGAGTACTTTGAGGCCCTTGAGGTCCTCTTTAGCACGCAGTATCCGTTCGATGGCCTCCACAATCTCAGCCGGCTCCGCCATGCGGCCCATACCAGACGTTCCGCAGGCCATGCGTCCCTCGTTCGGGCCGACCGTGCGCACGCCGCGCGAGGTCAGCTTGTCCATATTTTCGCGAACCGCGACATTTTCCCACATGCCGTCGTTCATCGCGGGCGCGATCAGAACGGGTGCGCGCGTGGCGATGACGGTCGTCGTTAGCATGTCGTCCGCAATGCCATTCGCAAACTTTCCGACAAAATTGGCCGTCGCCGGCGCAACAACAAACACATCCGCCCGCTTGGCCAGCGCGATGTGCTCGACCTCCCACGTTTCCGGTCGCTCGAATGTGTCGCTGACCACCGGGCGATTAGCGAGCGATTCGAATGTCAGGGGGGTGACAAACTGGGTCGCGTTCCGCGTCATCACAACGCTGACCTCCGCGCCCAGCTTAACCAGACGCGAGACGACCTCGCAGGATTTATAGGCCGCAATGCCGCCCGTCACGCCAAGCACGATGCGGTGTCCGGCCAGACGTCCCTCGCTCATGCGTCGGACTCAAGCCTGCGGAAGCGGATAAGGCCGCGGTTGATTTCGTCGACAGCGATGGACACCGCCTTGGTCTCCTTTGTCTCAATGAGCGGCTGATCGCCTTCGACGAGGCGCCGTGCCCGCATAGCCGTTTCAACCACCAACGTGTAACGGCAATCGGCTTTTTCGTTCAGGGCTGTGATGGGGGGATCAATCAACATGATTTGGCTTCCTCCTTGAGTTTATCCAGCAAAGACGCCTTGCGGCTCATGCGGAGCCGTTCCGCGTCGATGATCGCTTCGATATCGTCCGCCGCCTGATCAACGCGTTCGTTGACGACCAGGTAGTCAAACGACGACGCCGTCTCCATCTCCCGCGCTGCGCCCGCAAGCCTCAACGTGACCTGTTCCGCAGTCTCGGTGCCACGGCCGATGAGCCTTCGCTTCATCTCATCGACGCTGGGTGTGACCATGAAGATCAAAACACAGTCCGGACACGATTTGCGGATCTGCACCGCGCCTTGCACGTCAATATCAAAGACAACGTCGCACCCGCGCGCAAGCGCTTCCCGAACCGGTTCCGCAGGCGTTCCATATCGTTTCTTCCATACGCCCGCGTACTCGAGCAGCTCGCCATCTGATATCATTTTTTCAAACGCATCATCCGTGACGAAATGATAGTGGATGCCGTCGGCTTCACCCGCACGCATGGCGCGCGTCGTGACCGAAATGGATACGAAGAGGTCGGGTCTGCGCTCGGTTAGCCTTGTGATCACCGTGCTTTTGCCCGTCGCGGACGGCGCTGCGATCACGACTAGGAGCCGGTCGCTCATTCCTCCGCGACCTCCTCTTCTTCCTCAGCGCCAACCGTGGTGACGTCCTTGTTGTGATCGAGCCTGTGGGCAACCGTTTCAGGCTGCACCGCCGATAAAATGACATGGCCGGAGTCCGCGATGAGCACCGCGCGCGTTCTTCTGCCGTATGTGGCGTCAATGAGCATGCCGCGGTCTCGTGCGTCAGTCACGATGCGCTTGATGGGCGCGGATTCGGGACTGACAATGGCGATGAGCCGGTTCGCGGATACGATATTGCCAAAGCCTACGTTGATCAGCTTGATGTTCATTTACGTGTGCACCACCTATTCTATGTTTTGCACCTGTTCCCTGAGTTTTTCGATGATGGCCTTCGCCGCGATGACGATACTCCCGATTTCGAGATCCGCCGCTTTGGACCCGATGGTGTTCACTTCACGGTTCATCTCCTGAATGATGAAGTCCAGTTTTTTTCCGACAGAACCGTTTTGGCCGCACTCACTTGCGAAAGCGCGCATGTGGCTCCTCAGGCGAACGATTTCTTCATCAATTGCCGCGCGGTCGGCCATAAGCGCTGCCTCCTGGTGAAGCCTCGAGGGGTCGAGCTGTGTTCCTCCGAGAAGCTCCGCGAGCCGCGCGTTCAGCTTGTCCACAAGCGCTTTGGCGATTTGCGGTGACCGCTCGGCCACCTGATCGACATACGAAGCAAGCTCCGAAAGCTTTTCCTCCATGTCTGAACGAAGGCGTCCGCCTTCCGCGCGCCTCATGGCGTTCATGCCGGCCAGCGCAGTCGAAAGCGCTTCAATGAACAACACTTGAACCGCGTCGCGGTCGTCCTCTTTTTCACCAAGGTCGATCACGTCCGGCAAGGACATAATTTTGGATAGACCTACGTCGTCACGAAGATCAATGGCCCCCTTGAGCTCAGTGACCGCTTTGGCGTACGCAAGGGCCAGTGCTTTATCAACCGTCAGCTGATACCGGTCTTCGCGCCGGTTTTTATACGCTGCAAACACATCGACATGTCCGCGCGCTGCGACCGCAGCGATCGCTTGACGCGCCGGTTCTTCCAAGTACGCAAACGAGCGCGGAAGGCGGAACGCAACATCCAAGAACCGGTGATTGACTGATCTGAGTTCAACGGTGATTTCTCTGCCGTCGCTTTCGGCCGTCGCGCGGCCATAACCTGTCATGCTGACCACGAAGTCCCTCCACAAGCCAAATAATCTTTATTATACCACACGCCATGGCTTTTGCACACTCCAAACGCGCGCATCCTTAAAAGATTCCTTTCATATTTTGCATATCTGTTGGCATACAAGCAGAAGGAGCGCAGGCGAGCACCGCTCTCCCGCACCCCTTCGCTGTGGCATCCGGCCTGTTACCGCGCGAATACCTCGGTGACGCGAACAAAACCATTTCGATCGAACACAACGCCAATACCCATGCGCGTCCATGAGCTTGTCAGGATGTTGCGACGGTGTCCCTCGCTGGACATAAACGCCGCGTGAGCTTTCGAAATGCTGGCGTGAGAGGCGATGTTCTCGCCGCAGGAAGCAAAGGGCACGCCAAATGTCTTTAGCATCGTCGCCATGCTCCCATACGTGGGCGATTCATGAGCAAAGTAATTCTTATCAAGCATGTCCTGCGACTTCACGGTCGCGACTTTACAGAGGCTCGCGTCGAGCGGCAGCTGCGACAAGCCATTCTTGACGCGCTCCTGATTGATCCATTGCGCCATTTGTTGTGCTTGCGCGCTACAGACGGCTTGTGTATAATGATCGGGACTTGGAGAAGGCGTCGCCGTCGGCTTGGCCGTAGTTACGGGTGCAGTGGGAGCCGGGGCTGAAGTTGCCGGGCACGAAGCCTGCGGGTTTCGAATGGAGTCCGGAATGAGATTGCCCGGCAGTGTCAGGCTAAAACCAAATCGCGAGCCAAGGCATACTTTGTAAACGCCGGGGCTGACCTGTATAAGTCCGTTGGTTTGCGGGCATGAAATACTGCCGGCGGCAAATGCCGTTGTATTCGCCGTGGCGATGGATGCCGCGAGCAGGACCGCGATCAATCTGCGTTTTCTCATGTTTTGCCTCCTTTTGTCTCCGGTGGCTTTTTCGCCTTTTGTTCCCGGAGTTCGTTGAAATTGTAGCCATTATTACTATGTTTAGGCAAGCAAAATGGCAATTAATTCCCATGTCAAAACATGGTAATTTCCAAAAAGCCCGATATTTGGGTGGTATTCGACCTCGTAGGCAATTACGTTACAAGCAACTTCCTGTAGATTGCAGATGCGAAAGGGACGTATTAGTGATGGCATTGGTTAAGTGCCCCAGGTGTGAACTCAATTACATGAACGAGACCGATAAGTACTGCGCGGTATGCAAGCGCGAACTCCACGGCGAAGAGGTGCGCGACGACGCCGCAGACATCTGTCCCGAGTGCGGGGAGAACCCGATTGTGCCGGGCGAAGAACTCTGCTACGTTTGCCTTCGCGAGATCGCCCGCCACACGGCGCTCTCAAGTGCGGACGACACAGCGCCCATACCCGCGGAGGATATGCTTGATCCCGCATCAGTCAGCGGCATGGATGAGATCGAAATTGTCGCCGGCGACGACATTCCCGAGCGTGAATACAAAGAGATTGATCAGGAACTGGGCGACGACTCGGCCGACGAGCTGCTCGACGGCGCGATTATCGTAGATGATAGCCTTGAAGCGCTTGCCGAAGACGAAGATGAGGACGAAGAAGAGGAAGACATCTAAGGCACGTCGCTTCTTGCCACATCATAGCTGCATGTGTCCCAATGCAGCGCAGCCTCCTCTTCTTGAGGCAAAATGTTCCCCCGTCATCAGCGACACTCCTTTGTGCGGTGCCGATCCTCGGACACTGCTGTTCCGGTTGCGGCTTCGTGCAAATCCGCGACGATAAAAATCAAAGCTACGGGCACAAAAAAACCGGGAGGTCTATCGTTGCGAATTTTTGCGATCAGTGATTTGCATCTTCCTGGCGGCGAAGACAAGCCCATGGACCTCTTCGGCAACGGATGGCAGGATCACTTTGAGCGCATATCGCGCGATGCGGCCGACCGAGTCTCCTCCGACGACGTCATCCTCATTCCCGGCGACATCAGCTGGGCCATGACGCTGAAAAACGCGGTTCCGGATCTCGGAAAAATTGCGACCTTCCCCGGTAGAAAAGTGATTATGCGCGGCAACCACGACTACTGGTGGTCGAGCGTGACACAAGTGAGAGCAGCGCTCCCAAAAGACGTTTACGCGCTACAAAACGACGCTCTGCGCTTTGGGCCGCTCGTCGTTTGCGGCACACGCGGATGGATTTGCCCAAGCCCTGGATCAGGCAAACTCTCCTCCGATGACGAACGCATCTACAACCGCGAAGTGCACCGCCTGAGGCTTTCACTCCGGGCCGCTTTGCCGCTCAATGACGGAGAGCGGCTCATTGTCATGATGCACTATCCGCCGTTCAACGAAGCGCGCGAAAGCTCAGGATTCACCGGCCAGCTCGAGTCGAACGGCGTCAAGGATGTGCTCTACGGCCATCTGCACGGAGGAAGCCTGAAAACCTGCTTCCACGGCGAACGAAACGGCGTGTTCTACCATCAGGTCTCCTGCGACCGGCTGGACTTTCAGCTTTACGAGCTGTAGACGTACAGAAGAGAGGTCATCGCCATGGCCATGAAACGGCAATCCGCTTTGATCATCACCATCTCCATGCTTGGCGGCGCGATCATTGGCACGGCGCTCTGGGCGGTCATCTCGCCGATATTGCCCGAGATTCTCCGCGCGACTTACGATGTTGGATCAACTGCGGCGCCTTGGACGCTTGATCTGGTGTTCATCCGGCTGACATTTGGCATCGTGTTGCGCTTTAATCTCGGTGGCGCAGCAGGCGCGCTTGCCGGCCTGTTTTTCGCGCTGCGGTGAACCGCCTCGTGTTGGCGTCCGCATCCCCGAGACGGCGTGACCTGCTCGGACTTCTTGGTTATCCTTTCGATGTGCATCCACCTGACGTCGATGAAACGCTCGCACCGCTCGGGCTGGGGCAAGCGCTCGAGGATCTCTCCGTACGCAAAGCGGGCGCGGTAGCCCCGCGGCTGTCGCATCCTGCCATCATCTTGGCCGCAGACACCATCGTTGCGTTGGGAGACTCCGTCTATGCAAAGCCCCGCGATATCACCCACGCACGCGCCATGCTCGCCGCGCTTTCCTCATCGACTGTGCGCGTGCTCACAGGTGTCTGCCTACTTGACAGCTTAACCGGCCATCACGTCACGTTTCACGAGATCACCGACGTCACATTTGATGTAATCCCTCCTCCCAGTATTGAGCGCCTCCTGCTTGCCGACGACGTACTCGACCGTGCGGGCGCTTTCTCAGTGCAAGGGCTGGCAGGTACATACGTTGCCCGGATTTGCGGAGACTACCACAACGTGATGGGTCTTCCCCTATGTCGCGTGCGATCGGTCCTTTCTCGCGATTTCGGCCTGCAGGAGCTGTAACGCCTTGCTCCCACGCGCGAATTGGCTTACAAAAAAAGGATATACCTATGATGACGGCGAAGTTTTATGGATACGCATTATCGCCGCGTGGTCATCGCCGGACAAGCCCTCAAACGCGGAGCGTTCCCACCAAAGGAGATACAGCGATGTGTTCATTTTTTTCTCACGATCTGGGCATTGATCTTGGCACCGCCAATGTGCTTGTCTATATGCGCGGCAGGGGCATCATCATCCGCGAGCCAAGCGTTGTCGCCGTGCGCAACGAGTCGCGCCGCGAAGTTCTCGCTGTTGGCGAAGAGGCCAAACGCATGATCGGGCGCACGCCCGGCAACATCACGGCGATGCGTCCCATGCACGAGGGCGTCATCGCCGACTTTGACGTCACTGAAATCATGCTCAAGTATTTCATCCGCAAAGCCACGGGGACGAGTTTCCCGCTGTTCAAGCCGAGGGTAGTCGTGTGCGTGCCCTGCGGCGTGACGGCGGTCGAACGGCGCGCGGTGGACGAAGCGACGCGCTCGGCAGGCGCGCGGCAGGCCTTCATCGTCGAGGAACCCATGGCCGCCGCAATCGGCGCTGGACTGCCTGTGCAGGACCCCACAGGGAGCATGGTCGTGGACATCGGGGGCGGCACGAGCGAGGTCGCGGTCATTTCGCTGGGCGGCATCGTCACGGCGCGATCCATCCGCGTAGGCGGGAACAAGCTGGATGATGCCATCATCGCGTACATCAAGAAGGACCGCAACCTGCTCATCGGTGAACGGACGGCTGAAGAAGTCAAAATCAACATTGGTTCCGCGCTCGCGGTCGAGCGGCAAGAGATGGCCACGGTGCGCGGCCGTGACTTGATCACCGGCTTACCGCAGACGCTTGAGATCACATCGGACGAGATTCGCGAAGCGTTGCGCGAGCCTGTGATGCAAATCGTCGAAGCCATCAAAGGATGCCTTGAGAAAACTCCGCCGGAGCTTGCGTCTGACATCATGGAGCGCGGCATCGTGCTCACGGGTGGCGGCGCGCTGCTCCACGGGCTGGACACGCTGATTTCACTGGAGACGGGCATGCCCGTCCTGATTGCCGACAACCCGCTTGACTGCGTGGTCATCGGCGCCGGGCGCATGGCAGAGGATATTGCCGTGCTTCGGCACGCGCTCTCCCCCTCGCGGGACGATTAACGCAAGCAAAGGATTGACGCATGTCATTTTGGAGCCGTTTCGGTAAGCCCATCATCATCGCCGCCCTATTGGGATTGACGGCGCTGGTGTTGTTTTCCGCTTCCGGCAGGCTTGAGATTCCTTTTTTTTCGAGTGGGATTCGATTTTTGTCACGCCCGCTCACGGGACTGACGCAGGGCCTGGTCGACAACGCGCGCACCTACCTGATCAAGCGTACATACGACCAGGACCTTGAAGCCGCGTTTCTACAGCTGTCCGAGGAACACGAAGCGCTCAAGGCAGAGGTGCTCGCGCTCTCCGAAGCTTCGGAGGAAAACAAACGCTTGCTTGAGCAGCAAAAATACATCGACACGACACCAGAGCATGATTTTCACGCCGCACGTGTGATCGGGCGCCACCCCGACTCCAGTTACATGGAGCTGGTCATCGACCAGGGCGCGAAGCAGGGCATCCGAAAATGGGATCCTGTCGTAACGGCCAAAGGGCTGATCGGCTACATCGTGGACACCACCGACTCAACCGCGCGTGTGTGCACGCTCTTGGACACGCGCTGCTCGGTCAGCGGGCTGGTCGAGCGTTCGCGCGACAACGGACTCGTTCGTGGCAACATGATTTCAGGCTCCAACGGCGATCCCTGCCGGATGGAGTTTTTGCCGTTTGACGCCTTACTCGTTCCCGGCGACCGCGTGATCACCTCCGGCATGGATCAGCTGATGCCCAAAGGGCTTGTCATCGGGAACGTGACGCAGATATCGCGCAATCAGGGCGTTACGCCTTCGTTTGCCAGCATACAGCCCGCGGAGGACATCTTGCGCGTGGAAAACGTCTTGATCATGGTCGACGGCACGTCGGAGGGCAAGCCTGACCGTTTGCCAATTCCCACGGCCACACCCTCGGCCGCGCCCAAGGCCTCCCCCACACCCGCTCCTCAGGGAGGGCCATGACGTGACGCTGATCGTCGAATGCCTGCTTCTCGCGGCCGCGACTGCGCTGCAAGGCACGCTTCTGCCGCTTCTTACTCTGCGCGGCGCGCGGGTAGACGCTGTGCTCGCCGTCGTTGTGTGCGTTGGGTTGGCGAGCGGTCCTGCGCGCGGCGCGCTCTCCGGCATCATTGCCGGGCTGATGCTCGATTCGCTTTTTACGGACGGACTTGGAACTTACGCTTTGATCTACATGGCGTGCGGCCTCGCCGGCGGCCTCCTGTCGTCGCAGTCGGGGTGGATCGAGGCCAATATCCGCATCACACGCAGCGTTTTTCTGGTTGACGCGAGCGACAAACGAAGGCGAAGCTTCTCCGACCATGTCATCAAGCCCATCGCCGCCACGCTCGCCGCATGCGCGCTCAAAGAGCTGATTGTCGTTTGCATCGCAATCTTGGTCGGTGTTGCAATGACCGGCACGGACGTCTTGGCGCGCGTCTCCGGAACCATGCTCGCCACCGCCGCGTGCGCGCTTGTAATCGCTCAGCCGCTCCTCTTGCTTCGGCATCCGAGACGGCGCGGCATTTTTTAGCCGCGATCCCATCTACCCATGCAAACCGATGCAGGCTTGATTAAGAGGTGACCACATGAACATCAGCCAACCCAAAGCGGGCTCAGTATCAAGGTATGTCGCGATCAGTGTTCTCTCATTCCTTCTCTTTGGCATTGTGTTTATTCAGCTTCTAAACTTGCAGGTGCGCTCCGGCGAGGAAAACGTTAAATCATCCGAGATGGTCAAAACCAAGAGCGTGGCCATCAAAGGCGCTCGCGGATCCATATACGACCGCAACGGGCTGCTCATCGCACACGACGTCAAGAGCTATGACATCACTTTTTACCGCGACCCAACGATTTTCAATAACAAAGAGTTTCGGCAATACGGAAAAGACCAGCACACGCACGCGATGGAGACCGTCATTGGCATGGTTGAAGCCAATGGCGGGAGCACCATCGGGGGGTTTTACCTCAAGCAAGGCGAAAACGGTGCGTTCTATCTTGATTTCGGCTCCGAGCTGCCCGACGTCAACGCTTCGCGCGAGAGCCAGTGGCGAGACAACATGGATCTGAGCGCCGATGATTACCCGGTCGATAAAATTTATGAAACGCTCTGCGCGCGCTACGGGATTGACCCCGCTAAGGGCTTTGAACACGCATCCAAGGTGCTCTCCATTTGGCAGGTCAGCCGTATGACGGCTTTTCTCGGCACGCCCAGCGTTATCGCGAGCAACGTACCCTTCAATGTCGTGGCGCAGATCGCGGCATACTCGGACGCGCTCACTGGCTTTAACGTGGTTGAGTCCACGCGCCGCGTGTACCCCCGGGGCGAGTTGACCGGCCACCTATCGGGATACATCGCCAAAATCCCGGACAGAACCCTCAAGGACTACACATCGCGCGGCTACGACGCCAACGACCTCGTGGGTGTGACGGGCGTTGAGTACACACTGGAGGACCAGCTCACTGGAAACTCCTCCGAGCGCCAAGGTTACCGCCTGCTCGAGGTGGACAATCGCAACAGGCCCCTCCGCACCGTTGACGAACTGCCGGCCTCTTCTGGCAACAACGTGCGCCTGACGATCGACCTCTATTTGCAAAACGTGACATACGAAGCGCTCAAGAAAAACATCGAAACCAGTTACGCTGAGGAGAAAAAGCTTCTCGAGGCCGCCACACCGGAGGCCACGGCTGCCTATGAAAAAAAAGTGGCCGACCGGGGAGGACGCGAGATACAGTTCGCCGGCTCAGGCGCCGCCATCGTCATGGACGTGCGCAGCGGTGATGTTTTATCTCAGGTCAGCTACCCCGGTTACGATCCGCAGGTGTTCATCGGCGGGATCAGCGAGGAAGACTACAAGAAGCTTGGCGATGAGAACCCCTTAAAACCGCTGTATAACCGCGCGATCAGCTCACGTTTCCCTCCGGGATCCATCTTCAAAATGGCCACAGGGTTGGCGGCGCTGATGGAAAACGCCGTCACCCCCACCGAGCAAATCGACGATGAGGGCTACTTCAACAAATACGTCACATCCGGTCACGGCCCCGTCTGCTGGACAAAGCATCCTTCGGACCACCAGAATCAGGACATCCGCATGGCACTGCTTCACTCGTGCAACTACTACTTCTACGAAGTCTCCGACCGTTTAGGCATCGACCGCCTGTATGCGTGGACGTCTCGGCTTGGTCTGACCAGCAAGACGGGCATTGAGCTTCCGCAGGAGTCCACCAGCATCGTAGGCAACCGCGAAATGCTTTACGATCCAACGCGTTCCATCGACGGACAACGCACGTCCAAGCCGCTGATCGTCGCCAATGCCATAAAGGCGCGGCTGCGTGAGGCCGGTGAAGCGAGCGGGCTTACGCTCGACGAAGAACGCCTCGATCGCACGGTCGCCAGGCTTTTTGAGCTCGTGAGCGAACCGACCGAGGGCGCAGGCACAAAGGTGCGCAACATTTACATCGAGGTCACGGGGCTTGCCTCTTCGGTGATTTCGCAGCGCGATCTGGTCAACCAAACGCTGCAATACTTAAACGAGATCCGCTGGACGCCCACCGAGACGATCATGACCGGCATCGGCCAGTCAATCACGGGGCTTACGCCCATATCGGTCGCGCGGTATATTTCCGCGATCGCCAACGGGGGTACGGTGTACGAAGCGCACATCGTGGACGCGGTCGTCGCGCCCGACGGAAAAACCGTGGTCGACAAACAGCCCACGGTCGTCTCCCAGCTTACGAACGCCGAGTGGGCGCTGGAACACATACAGGCCGGAATGCACGGCGTGCTCTCCCCTGAAGACGGCGGAACCGGCGAAAAACGCTTCCGCGACTTCCCGTACACCAGCTTGATCAATGCCAAGACGGGCACAGCGCAGACCGCAAACAACATCGACATCGAAAACACCGCGTGGTTTACGTGCTACGTTCCCAATGACGCCCCCGAAATCGCAATCGTTGTCGTCATCGAAAACGGCTACGCCGGGCTTTGGTCCTCAGACGCAGCAAAAGAGATCATGCGCGCCTACCTCGATCGTAAGAACAAACCCGTGACCGACGACGCACCACGCCCCGGAACCTTCCTCGACGCACCCAGCACATGAAAAGGCAAAGGTGATCGCGATGGATCAGCCACTCTACATCACGCCAGGGTACGCGCTCAAATCGACCCCTTCGGATGAGTTTGCCGTTTGGGCATCGCTCTACCGCGGCGCGGACGAGCACTACCGCACAGAAGCCGAGTTCCGCGGGATGCTCGAAGGGCAGCCCACGCACTTTTTGCTTCGCCAAGGCGTTGTGGTCGGCGGCGCGGTCATCGGACCCGGCGTACTCGCGTACCCCTTCGCCGTTCCTCCTGTGGAGGGGTTGGGAAGCATCATCACCGCGCTTTCCTCCCACCTGCGCAAGATCACACCTCCGGGCCGCGCGATCGCACCGGGTATCCGACAAAGCGAGCTGGCCCACTTCATGCGCGCAGGGTGGATGCCTGTCAAAGGCGAAGGCGACGGCATGGTTTGGTGCTGCGCGATGGCGCGGCCCACGCAGAAGTGCGAGTGGTGGCTGCCAGAAGGTTTTGAGCTTGTAGGGGTGACAAAAAAAAACATCCCCGCCGTCAGCCAGCTGCTATGCGCCGCTTACGACGGCAAAGATCCGCTTCGCACAACGCCCGATGAATTTGCCGAAGACCTCTCCTACGCCTTCTCCAAGCGCGACGCGAGCTGCTCGCGGGCATCGAGCCTGTTGTTATTCGGCAAAGAGCCGGTTGGCGCGTCCATTGTCACACTCTGGGCTGGAACGCCCGTGATCTGGGATATTGCCATTCACCCGCTCTGGCGCGGTCAACACTTGGGGGATGCCATGATCCTCAAAGCGCTCAACGCGTTGAGTGGCACGCATCCGCTCCTGCGGCTCTTCGTCGCGCAAGGCAACTCCGCGCAAGCGCTCTACCACCGCATGGGGTTTGTCGCGCGCGAGACGACGTGCGATCTTGAGATGACCATCCACGAATAACGCGCTCAAGTAGAAAAGGAGGTCGTTGACCATGCTTCCCACCGTCAACCTGTGCGGAACCGATGTCACGCGCCTGATCATCGGCGGAAACCCATTCGCTGGCTTTTCCCACATGTCAAAAGAACACGACGCTCAAATGATGGATTACTACAATACCGAACGCATCAAGCAAGCGCTGTTTCGCGCCGAGATGTGCGGCATCAACACCATGCAAGTGCGCGCCGACCGGCACGCCGCGCGCTACATCCGCGAGTTCCGGGCCGAGGGGGGCACGCTGCACTGGGTTGCCCAAACCGCGGGCGAAACCAGCATTGAGTTCACCACCAACCTCGCCAAAGGCTACAACCCCATCGCCATTTACCACCACGGGTCCGTCTCCGACAGACTTTTTCTCGCGGGAAACATCGACGAGTTGAAGCGGAATCTCGCCGTCATACGTGCGACAGGCAAACCAGTAGGCCTCGGATCGCACCTGCCTGAGCTCGTCGCGCGCGCTGAGGAAGAGAAGTGGGATGTCGACTTCTACATGACATGCCTGTACAACATTATGAAACCCGAACGCACGACCGACACCCCTGACCCATTCAACAACGGCGAACCTTTCGACGAACCCGACCGCGACCTGATGCTCGACGTTGTCCGCGCTGTCAGCAAACCCTGCCTGGTGTTCAAACTCCTTGGTGGCGGACGGCGCTGTTCCTCTCCCGAGGACGTCCGCGACGCCTTCACGCACGCGTATCGCGGCATGAAGGCAACAGACGCCGCCGTTGTGGGCATGTTCACGCGCGACAAAGACCAGGTCGCTGAAAACGCCGCGCTTGTCAGCGACATCCTCTCAGAGTAAGCAAATGAAGAGCAGCCCGGAGCATCACCTCCGGGCTGCTCAGCGCGATGACAAACCCATCGCTGACGCGCCGGGTTCGTCATCAGGACCAATTGGAAGCGTGAGTTTTGGCGCGCATTTCGCCAAACCTCACGCCGCGTTTTGTCACAAAAACCCGTGGGTTCCCAGCGGATCTCCGGAGCAAGCGCGATTGGGCCGGAATCTGGCATTGTCGACAGACTGAGCAGCCTGGGACATCACCTCCGGGCTGCTTTGTGTTCGTGTGGGTGCACTTCCCAAACATGGACTTCCGGCGAGAGGTTCGTGGTCCGACCCGAAACCGAGCAAAAGCTGTTTAGCGCACGCATTAGGCTGCGATGCGTTTGACCTTGAAGGGCAAAACACCCTTTGCTTTCTCCCGGATCCAGATGAAGCCAGATACCATCGCGCCGACCGAGAACAGCGCGTTGAACAACAGAAAAGGCAGCATGTTCTCAAATCCCCAGTCCGCATTCACCTGTATGATGTTGGCGACAGAGATCCGCTCACCCTCTTGATAGAGGAAATACACCGTATCAAAGACGAACGCGAACATCACAAAGGATGCCGCCCAAGCGAGGAGCAGGACGAGGAAAGTCATCGGCCCGGCTTTTCCGCCGCCCGCGCGATACCCGAGCGCTACTCCCCAGCCGATCAAGAGCGCGGACAAGCCGCCAAGCTCGATGTACTCGGTTAGGAACGGATACAAAACGGTGTGGAGCGCCGCGCCGACCAACCCGATCAGGATGGCCACGAGCAGACCGCCGAGATAACCTTTGCCACTGGCCGACTTGTACTTGGCCTTTTGCTCGCTGACATCGGAAACGAGCCTGTCGTAACAAGCGTCATGTATATGCGCGATTGTGGCCCCGCGCAGCGCGTACGCGTCCGCGCCCTCCGCGCCGCACACGTAGCACGCGCTCGCTTGGCTCAGCCTTTGTTCTTTGATGTACCCCGAAACATGCGATAAAAAAGCTTTGAGTTCATCGACCTTGGGTCTGCCCGAAAACGCCTTTCGGTATATGGTACCCGTATCGATATCACACTCGTCACCATTGAATGTCACACCGTTGTGCCGCCATTCCTTGCGTCTTTCGCTCATTTCCTGCACAAACGCCTCGCGCTGTTCCTCCGTGACTCTCGGTAACAGAATCGTCAGGTGGGTCCGTGTGTCGTATCTTGAGTGATAGACGTTTCGCATGGTGTAAAGAACACCGTCGTGTTTTCCGTAAACAGCGCCGCTTTCATCTTTCCAACCCATGTCCTGCGCTATATTTGATGGCATATAATCCCGTCCTGTCATTAAAGTCTGTGCCGTATTGTACCAGATGCGCGCACGTACTTCAAGAGCGGGAGTGGACCGGGACATAGCGCTAACCGGTTATTTTGCCCAGCGCGAAACCGGCTGATGTGTCCGTCGCGCTCAAACGCGCAAAGTCACCGAGCGAAACCATCCCCACAACTTTGCCGTTCTCAGCTACGGGCATTCTGCGGACGCGCCTTTCCGCCATATGCCGCAGCACAGAGGATGCCTCCTCTTCAGGTGAAGCACAGACGACATCGCGCGTCATCACCGCTTCAACCGCCGTGCTCATGCATGCTCCGCCGGCTACGCCTCGGATGACGATGTCGCGGTCGGTGACAATACCTACCAACTCACCGGTGCGCGCAATCACCGGCAGCGCGCCGATATCGTGGCTATGCATCTGTTTTGCCGCTTCCAGTACCGTCGTCTCCGGCTGAGCCGATACGACGCTTGAGTTCATGATTTCCTTGATTTTCATGGGAGCACTCCTGACTGACAAGTTCTTTCCATAACCTGCCCTCAAGAACCGCCCGGCATGCATCCAAACCGGTTTTACGCCTGAGCGCAACCGCTCGCGCCGAACGCATTGCGTCCTGTGCGAGCGACACGCGCGCGCGTCTCATGTCCGAAAAGGATTCCTCTGCGCCGATCAACAATGAGTACGCGCGGACAACATGCGCCGCGACGTCCTCTGGCGCGCCCACCGACGGGGCGATGCGTCGTATCGTCACCCCGACGTCAACGCTCCCGCCCGGCGTGACCGCGCACCGCCATCCCTCGGACTCGAGCGTGGCGCATATCGCTTCGGATCGCGCGCCCACAGCGCGCCTGTCCAAGCGAAACAAGCACCCGGTTTCTGGCTCAACTGAATAAAGAACCGCCGGCGTGCCGTCCAAACACAGGCTCAGGCAATCCAGCAGCGCTTGTTTGAGGTTCTGCCGCTCACTTGCGCTCATCCCAGCAAATCTCAAGACGGCGTTCCTGCGCTTCACCCGAAATCAACATGCGGTACGACACGCTCATCGAACCAGCGCCGCGAGCAAACGCGGTCGTCTCCACCGCAAGCTCAAGCTCTCCCCCGCCCACAGCAATTCGTCCGCTAGTGCTTTTGCCAAGCTCAAGCGCAAGATCCATCGACACCTCACCGCGCCGTGACAAAAGCGCACCGCTCGCGCACACCACAAGCGTCGACCATCCGTCGTCGCGCCAAGTAAAGCGTAAAACGCCGTAGTCCTCCGCGAGCTCTGCGGCATACTCCGCCACTAGCCCATCATCCGCGCGCACAAAGAGACGGACGACGCGGTTACTCACGCTCATGCGCGGCGAGAACGCGCTTGAGGAACTGCCCCGTGTAGCTCTCATCGACATTCGCGATCTCCTCCGGCGTGCCCGTCGCGACGACGCGCCCGCCACGGTCGCCACCCTCCGGCCCAAGGTCGATGATCGTGTCGGCTGTCTTGATGACGTCGAGATTGTGCTCAATGACGACCACCGTGTTCCCGCCATCCGTCAAGCGCCGAAGGATCTCGATAAGCTTGTCCACGTCCGCCATGTGAAGGCCAGTCGTGGGCTCGTCAAGGATGTAGAGTGTGCGCCCTGTCGACCTGCGCGCAAGCTCAGTCGCCAGCTTGACGCGCTGCGCCTCTCCGCCCGAGAGATTGGTGGACGCATGCCCGAGCTTGATGTACCCAAGTCCGACATCGTAGAGCGTCTGAAGCCGCGTCGCGATTCGCGGAAGCGAGCCGAAGAAGTGCAGCGCCTCCTCAACCCGCATGTCCAGCACTTCCGCGATGGACTTGCCTTTGTACTTGACCTCCAGGGTTTCACGGTTGTACCGCGCGCCTTTGCACACTTCGCACGGAACGTACACATCGGGCAAAAAGTGCATTTCGATCTTAATGATGCCGTCCCCTCCGCACGCCTCGCACCGCCCGCCCTTGACGTTAAAGGAGAAGCGGCCGTTCTTGTATCCGCGCGCTCGCGCGTCTGTCGTCGCGGCGAATACGTCGCGGATGATGTCGAACATGCCCGTGTATGTCGCAGGATTGGAACGCGGCGTGCGTCCGATGGGCGACTGGTCAATGTCGATGACCTTGTCGAGCTGCTCGATGCCCTCAATGCACTCGTGCGCGCCCGGCCTGCAGTGCGCGCGGTTGAGGTCGCGCAGGAGCGCTTTCTTCAGGATTTCGTTGATGAGGCTCGACTTGCCCGAACCCGAAACGCCCGTGACCGCGACCATGATGCCTAAGGGGATCTCCACATCAATGTCGGTGAGGTTATTCGCGCGCGCGCCGCGTATGACCAGTTTGCCAAGCGGTTTCCGCCGCTCTCGGGGAATGGGGATGTATTTCTTTCCGGACAAGTACTGCCCCGTGATCGACGCTCCACACGCCATGATCTCTTCAGCGGTGCCTTGGGCAACGACAGCCCCCCCGTGCTCGCCCGCGCCGGGGCCGATGTCAACAATATAATCGGCCTGCATCATGGTGTCCTCATCATGCTCAACCACAACCAACGTGTTGCCCAGATCGCGCAATCGCTTGAGCGTGACCAGTAATTTTGCGTTGTCCCGCTGGTGAAGGCCGATGCTCGGCTCGTCTAGAATGTACAGAACGCCAACCAAATGGGATCCGATCTGCGTAGCCAGCCGTATACGCTGCGCCTCACCGCCGGAGAGCGTCCCCGCCGCGCGCGAGAGCGTCAGGTAATCAAGCCCGACATCTATCAAAAAACCGAGGCGCGCATTGATTTCCTTCATGATCCCTTGCGCGATGATTGTTTCTTTTTCGCTGAACGACAGCCCCGCAAAAAATTCACGCGACTGCAAAATGGGCAGTCTCGACGCGTCCGCGATGTTCTTTCCGCCCACCGTGACCGCGAGGCTCTCCTTCTTCAAGCGCTTGCCTTGGCACGCGGGGCAGGGCACCTCGGACATGTACGACTGATACTCCATCTTCATGCCCTCGGAGCTGGTTTGCTGGTATCGGCGCTCAAGGCTGATCACAACGCCTTCGAACGCGGTGGAGTACTTGCCCGTGCCGTTCTCTCTTTGGTACTCAACCGTCACTTTTTCGCCTTTGGTGCCGTACAAAAGCACATCCTTGGCCATTTGGGGCAGATCTCGCCACGGCGTTTCCACAGAAAAACCGTAAGCTTCACCGAGCGCGGTGAACATCGCTGTCGCGATGGAGGTGTAGTCGTCCGAGCTGCTCCACGTCCATCCGGGCGCCATGATCGCGTCCTCACGGATGGATTTGCTCTCGTCCGGTACCACGAGCGCCGGGTCGATTTTCATCTGCACGCCAAGCCCCGAACACATCTGACACGCGCCAAACGGGCTGTTGAAGGAAAACATGCGCGGTTGAAGCTCCTCGATGCTGACGTTGCAATCCGGGCACGAATAGTTCGCCGAAAACATGTGCTCTCCGTGCTCGCCCAAGTCGGCGAGCACCAGCCCTTCGGCGAGTTTGAGCGCGGTCTCCAGTGAATCGGCGATACGCCGCCCGGCATTGACCCGTACCACCACGCGATCGACGACCACCGCGATATCGTGCTTCTTCTGTTTCTCCATGCGCGGGATTTCCCCGTCCAGCTCCACCATCGCGCCGTCGATACGCGCGCGCGTAAAGCCCTGCTTGCGCATGTCCTCCATCTGCTTGACATACTCGCCCTTGCGTCCGCGAACAACCGGAGCGAGAATCTGGAGCCGCGTGCCTTCCGGAAAACTCATGATGTGGTCAACCATTTGATCGACCGTCTGTTGCCTGATCTCCTTGCCGCACTCAGGACAATGCGGCACACCCACCCGCGCGTACAAAAGGCGCAGATAATCGTGGATCTCCGTGACCGTGCCAACGGTTGAGCGCGGGTTACGGCTGGTCGTCTTTTGATCGATGGAGATCGCGGGTGACAGCCCTTCGATCGCATCTACATCGGGCTTGTCCATCTGCCCAAGGAACTGCCGTGCGTAGGATGAGAGCGACTCAACGTACCGCCGCTGTCCTTCGGCGTACAGCGTGTCAAACGCGAGGGAGGATTTGCCCGACCCTGAAAGGCCGGTCATCACGACCAGCTTGTCCCTCGGAATCGCAAGGTCGACGTTTTTGAGATTGTTCTCCCGCGCGCCGCGGATCACGATCTGATCGTGCAAAGTCAAAAAACCCCTTTAGTCGTCAGTATGGAGGACGAATGGATGCGAAGGAGCGGACAAGCGGGAACGCTTCGTTTCCGGAAAGCCACGCCGGGGACGGGAATACCACGTGCAAATATGGGCCAGCTCTCCAGCGCTCCCACACGGTCTTCGAGAGCTCTGCAACACCGTCTGTGCACGCAAAGCGCCGTACGGTCCGAGCGACAGGCCGTCAACATTTGGCTGCTCCTCGGAATGTGAAACCGCGGCTCATCTGCATGGCTCAACTCCGCAGTCCGCGTAGCTCGCGAAGCGATCGCACCTGATTGACACGGCTGGGTGGCCGCTCGAGGGCGGCAACTCTCTCTTTCATCCACGCGTACAGCTTTTTTACCTCAAAATGAAAAACGCGATGATACCGCTGACCACGCCCAGCGCAAGCAGCGCAATGAGCAAATCCTTAAAGAACCGCACCGTATGATCAATCGACGTCAGCAGACGTATCTGTTCCGCCTGCAGGAGTAGCGACAACTCGTGGTCCTCGGCTTCAACGGTATCCATCCTCTGAAGTCCGATGCCCGGCACCAGGTTGTTAATCGCGCGCCTTACATCCTTCGTCATTCTCAATCTCCCTTTTGCCGTTCACGCACTTTCAGTATGGCGACTTGCGCCTGACAGGCCTTCGTTTGCGCTGTTCCTTCTGGGCGACAACGTCTTCGCCCTTGAGTTTGTAGATCTGGTCGCGCACCTTGGCCGCCTTTTCAAAGTCGAGCTGAGCGGCCGCCTGTACCATCTGCTCTTCAAGTCGCGCGAGCGCTTCCTGCTTTTCATCGTCATCCACGGGTACGCTGCGTGTGTCCGCCGCGGCGTCGCTCGAAACCATGAGCAGCTCCGCGACAGCCTTTCGGATGGTTGCGGGCGTGATGTTGTGCTCAATGTTGTACGCCATCTGCACCTCGCGACGACGGTTGGTCTCCGCGATGGCTCGTTCCATGGAGTTGGTGATCGCGTCGGCGTACATGATCACGCGCCCGCCCACGTTGCGTGCCGCGCGGCCAATGGTCTGAACGAGCGATGTCTCCGAGCGCAGAAACCCCTCTTTATCCGCGTCGAGGATGGCGACGAGCGACACTTCGGGTAAGTCAAGCCCTTCACGCAAAAGGTTGATCCCAACGAGGACATCAAACGCGCCAAGGCGCAAATCGCGGATGATTTCAAGGCGCTCCAGCGTCTGAACGTCGGAATGCAGGTACTTGACGCGCAGTCCCATCTCCTTAAAATACTGCGTCAGGTTTTCTGCCATGCGCTTGGTCAGCGTGGTCACAAGCACGCGGTTGCCTGCGTCAATCACGCCTCGAATCTCGCCGTACAGGTCGTCGACCTGGCCGCGCGCGGGTCGCACGATGATCTCCGGGTCGATCAGACCTGTAGGGCGGATGATCTGCTGCGCGACTTGCTGCGCCAGACCCAGCTCGTAAGGGCCGGGCGTCGCGGAGACGTAGATGCATTGCTTGACGCGCGCCTCAAACTCCGAGAATCGGAGCGGGCGGTTGTCAAACGCGGAGGGCAGACGGAAGCCGTAGTCGACCAGCATCTCCTTGCGCGCACGGTCGCCGTTGTACATTGCGCGAATCTGCGGTATACTCTGGTGAGACTCGTCGATCATGACGATGAAGTCATCGGGGAAATAGCTGATGAGCGTGAAGGGCGCATCGCCCGGTTTCCGGCCGTCAAAGTACCGGGAATAGTTCTCAATGCCAGAGCAGTAGCCGATCTCGCGGATCATCTCAATATCGTACGTTGTACGCTGGCGAAGCCGTTGCGCCTCGACCAGCCGCTCATCCTGCGTCAGTTCTCGAACACGCGCCTCCATGTCCGCCTCAATCAGGCCGACAGCCGCGTCCATGCTCTCGCGCGTGGTCGCGTAGTGCGTCGCGGGAAATACCAGCGCGTGCTTGAGCCTCTTGAGCGCGTGCCCGGTCGTTGTGTCAATCTCGCTGATTTTCTCGATCTCATCGCCAAAGAACTCAACGCGAAGCGCTTTGTCAAAGTCGCCGATGGGCGCGATCTCCACCGTGTCCCCGCGTACGCGGAACGTGCCGCGCTGAAAATCAAAATCGTTACGTTCGTACTGAATGTTGACCAACTCGTTGAGGAGCTCATCCCGCTCGCGCTTCTGCCCCTCGCGCAGGGAGAGCGTGAGCGCGCGGTACTCGTCGGGATCGCCCAGCGAGTAGATACAGGACACGGACGCAACAATCACCACATCCCTGCGCTCGGTGAGCGCGGCGGTCGCGCTGTGGCGCAGCTTGTCGATCTCCTCATTGATGGACGAGTCCTTCTCTATGTAGGTGTCGGACGACGGGATGTACGCCTCGGGCTGGTAGTAGTCATAATAGCTGACGAAGTACTCGACCGCGCTGTCCGGAAACAGTTCCTTAAACTCCGCGCAAAGCTGCGCGGCAAGCGTCTTGTTATGGGCAATGACCAGAGCCGGGCGCTGCACGCGCTCGATGATGTTGGCCATGGTGAACGTTTTGCCCGTACCGGTCGCGCCAAGCAACACCTGGTGCCTGTCGCCGCGCTTGAGACCCTCGACCAGTTTCTCGATGGCTTGGGGTTGGTCGCCGCTCGGCGAATATTTCGACTTCAGAACAAACTGATCCACAAGCGCACCTCCGTTCGCGAAACAGTATAGCACATCCTCATTTTTATGCATAGGTGTGAGAACAAATTTTCTTATTTGGGAGTGTTGTCGGTGTTCAAGCCTGACTTTGACCAGCTCTTGACCGTTCTCAACGGAGGCATCCCCGACCGGCCCGTGCTCTTTGAGTTCTTTCTGCACACCGAGCTGTACAAGCGCATCGCAGGGCCTCAGATCAGCTCCATGACCGACCGGCTTGCCGCACGGCGCACACACATCATGGCCTACAAAAACGCCGGCTACGACTACGTGACGCTTCACGGCTCGGATTTTCGGTTCAAGAGCGGCGCGGTGCACAGTGAAAAAACCAAATCGCTCAACGAAGGCGCGCTCATCACCGACCGAAAAAGCTTTGACAACTACGTTTGGCCCAATCCCGCGGATTATCCTCCCGTAAACCTCGACGATGCCCAACTGCTTCTTCCCGGCGGCATGAAAGTCATCCTGTACGGGCCCGGCGGCGTGCTCGAAAACGTCATCCAGCTCGTGGGATACGACAACCTCTGCTTCATGCTCTATGAAGACCCTGAACTCGTAAAGCTGATTTTTGACAATGTCGGCTCCACTCTCTACCGCTACTACGAACAATACATTCATCATCCGGCCGTTGGCGCGGTCATCAGCAATGACGACTGGGGGTTCAATCAGCAGACCATGCTCGCTCCCTCCGACATGCGCAAGTACGTCTTCCCTTGGCACGAAGCCATCGTCACGCTCGCCCACGACCATGGCTTCCCCGTCATTCTGCACTCCTGCGGCCGCTACGACGCAATCATCGAGGACGTCATCGCCATGGGGTATGACGCGCGGCATTCCTATGAAGACAACATCACACCCATCGAGACCGCGTATGAGCAGCTCAAGGGACGCATCGCGGTTCTCGGAGGAATCGATGTCGACTACGTATGCACCAAATCCCCCGACGCCGTCCATGCCCGCTCCCGCAAGATGCTGGAGCGCGGCATGCAATGCGGAGGTTACGCGCTTGGCACGGGCAACAGCGTGCCGTACTACGTCCCCGACGACGGCTACTTCGCCATGATCAAGGCGGCGCATGACTTGAGAAAATAACGCGCGCTACGCACAGAGAAACCCTTCACTTTAGCCCGTGAAGGGTTTCTTTGTTTGAACCGATCAGGTGCGCAAAACGGCTCCGTATTCGGTTTTGCACGCCGCGAGAACGGCGTCAACGGCATGCTGGATCTCCGCGTCGACAAGCGTTTTCTCAGGCGACCGAAACGTCATGGAGAGCGCAACGCTCTTGACTGACGCGCCCAGAGCTTCGCTGCGGTAGATGTCAAACAGTTCTATGGTCTCCATGAGCGGACGACCAGCGCATCTGGCGGTTTTCATGAGCGCGCCCACGGTCACGGATTCGTCCACGACAAGCGCGATGTCGCGAGCGACGGCCGGGAACTTGGGCATAGGCTCAAAAATGACAGTTGCGCCAGAGAGTGACTCGAGCATGTCCAGATCAAGCTGAGCGATCGCGACACGCCCGCGGATACCCCATTTTTCCGCGATATCGGGATGCAGCTCGCCCACAGCGGCGATGGCGGATCCGGACGACAGCACGGTTGCCCTGCGGCCTGGATGCATAAAAACCTCGCAACCGTCGCTCCACTCCACGTCCGGCGTTCGGTGAAGCGCGAGCAACGTGTCCACGGCCGACTTGAGCGCGAAGAAGTCCGCGCCCTCGCCCACCATTCCGAAGCAAAGTACGTTTTTTTCGTCGGGGAGGACGTCTTGCGTGGGCGTGAACGTCCTGCTGACCTCGAACAGGCGCGCGTTGACCGATCCACGGCTTTGGTTGAGCGCGAGCGTATCGAGCATGGCCGGATAAAGAAGGGTACGCAGGAGCGATGTGTCCTCACCGAGCGGGTTCAGGACCGCGATCGCCTCGCGCCGTGCGTCGCCTCGTGCCAGCCCGAGCTTGTCTGACGTACGCGGACTCATAAAGGAAACGGTGCTGATCTCGCACAGACCCATACCCGCGAGCTGCTTTCTGACTTTGCCGTAGAAGATGTTGCGCGGCGTGTTTTTGCCCGCAGAGGATGTCGAAGGAACGCTGGAGGGCACGTTATCGTAGCCATACACCCTCAGAATTTCCTCGGCGATGTCGGCATAGCCATACACGTCTTGGCGCCACGGCGGTGGCGTTACACAGAGCGCGCCGCCGATTTCCGACGCTTCAAAACCCAGCGACAGCAGGATACTCAACGCGGTGTCCGCAGTGATATTCACGCCGATGTGGCGGCTGATGCGGTCAAGCGTGGTTCGGATTGGCGCGTGCGGCGCGGGTTTTGGATATACATCAATGACGCCACGAACGACTTCGCCCGCGCCCAACTCCTCCACGAGCTGAACGGCACGCTCAAGCGCCGCGGGGAGCGTGTGTATAGACACGCCCTTCTCAAAGCGCGCGGACGACTCCGAGCGCAGGTTGAGAGAGCGCGACGTGACACGAATGCTGGCCGTGTCAAAACACGCGCACTCAAACAACACGTCGCGCGTGCCGTCCACGATCTGCGAACCTTCTCCGCCCATGACTCCCGCAAGACCCGTTGCGCCTGAATCGTCGGCGATGACGAGCATGGAAGTGCTCAGTTTGCGTTCGATGCCGTCCAGCGTGCGCAGCGCTTCTCCCTCGCGCGCCCGGCGCACGATGATGTGGCCTCCGTTCACGTTGGAAAGATCAAACGCGTGCATGGGATGACCCATCTCAAGCATCACGAAGTTGGTGATGTCCACAATGTTATTGATGGGCCGCACGCCCGCCGCGGCCAGCGCTTGCCTCATCCAATCGGGCGATGGCGCGATCTTGATGTTGCGCACAACGCGCGCCATGTACCGCGGACAGAGGTCGGGCGCTTCGATGTCCACGCGCGCAAATGCGCCCACATCCTCACCGGCGGCTTCTTTTGTCGTTCCGACCGGAGGCGTGAACGGCTTTCTTAGCGCGACGGACGCCTCCCGCGCAAGACCCAGCACACACTGGCAATCGGGGCGGTTGGCGGTCACGCCGAAGTCGACGATGGGGCCATGAATGCCGAGGAGGGGCTTAACATCCGCGCCGATCGCGTGCTCCTCGCGGAATATCAGGATACCGTCATCATATGGATAAACGTCCTTGGAGACGCCCAGCTCCTCACCCGAACACAGCATGCCCTGGGACAGCACGCCGCGCAGCATGCCGGTCACGATTTTTTTTCCGCCCGGAAGCGTGGCGCCGTCAAGCGCTACCGGAATGAGCGCGCCTGCGGTGACGTTCTGCGCGCCGGTCACAATCTGGATCATCTCTCCCGCGTCTATATCGCAGATCCAGAGCTTGTCGGAGTTTTCATGACGGCGGATGGCACTGACGCGGCCCACGACCACACGGTCGATCTCATCGTCGGGCCTTTCAATTTCCTCAATTTCAAGGCCGACACCCACCATTTTTTCGCAAAGCTCAACGAGCGAAACATCTTCAATTTGAACATAACGGCCTAGCCAATGAAGCGGTGTACGCATAACAACTTCTCTCCTCTATCTGAACTGCGACAAAAAGCGCAGATCGTTTTCCATCAAAAGGCGCATGTCCGGAATCTTGTGCCGAAGGTCGGCTACGCGGTCAATGCCAACCCCGAACGCAAACCCCGAGTATTTCGTTGAATCAATGCCGCACAGCTCAAGCACGCGCGGATTGACCATACCCGAGCCGAGAATCTCGATCCAACCCGTGCCCTTGCACACGCGGCAGCCTTTGCCTTTGCATTCCGCGCAGGTGACGTCCACTTCGGCGGAAGGTTCCGTGAACGGGAAAAACGAGGGTCGCAGGCGCGTGGTAGCGTACTCACCGTACATGGCGCGCACGAACTCGTCGAGCGTCCCCTTCAGGTGCCCCATGTGGATGCCCTCGTCCACCACGAGGCACTCCATCTGGTGAAACACATACCCGTGCGTTGCGTCGACCTGTTCCGCTCTGTACACACGCCCCGGACACACAATCCGGATAGGCGGTTTCTGTTTTTCCATCACGCGCGCCTGCATGGGGGAGGTATGCGTGCGGAGTACCACATTTTCATTGATATAAAACGTGTCCTGCATATCGCGCGCCGGATGGTTCTTGGGGATGTTGAGCAACTCAAAATTGTAGTGATCGAGCTCGACTTCCGGCCCTTCGACCACCTCAAAACCCATAGCAATGAACACGTCGAGCATGCGTTCTGCCGTCTGGGAAAGCGGGTGCAGGCTGCCAAAGCGCAGCGCGGGTGCGGGCTGCGTGACATCGACCGCGTCGCGCCTAAGCGCTTCTTCCCGCTCCGCGCGGGCCAGATCCGTTTCCTTCGCGGTGATGGCCGCCTCGAGTTCATCGCGCAGACCGTTGATCACCAGCCCTAGCTTCGGTCTCTCCTCGGATGAGACCTTGCCCATCTCGCGCAGCAGCGCCGTGATCGAGCCTTTGCGCCCGAGCGCTTTGACGCGCAGCGCCTCCACGTCCGCTGACGTCGCCGCGGCGGCAAGCCCTGCGGTCACCTCCGCGCGAATGCTGTCCATCATGTCTTTCAAGCTGTCATCCCCCTTAAAAAAATAAAAGCCCATCCCTAAAAAGGGACGGACGCACCGTGTTACCACCCAAATTCGCCTTGCCCGTATGGGCGCAGCCTCTTGCGATTATAACGGACGCAACCCCGTCGCCGTCTACAGCCACAAAAGCCATCAACGACGCGACTTCAGAGCGAACTTTCAGACCATCATCCGCAAGGGCGCTTGCAGCCGGCGACGCCCTCTCTCTGTCCGGACACCCGGGCTTACTCTTCTCCTTCGCAGCCTTTAAATCATTATACCACTCAAAAACAAAAACGCAACAACTTTGTCGTGCCCCCCCCGCTCACCTTGCATCGCGCGCGCTTTGTGTTAAGATAAGCGTATCCAAACACAGGAGGCGGATCATGGACAACCGTGTCAAGGCCATCCTCTATCAGCGCCCCGAGCGCATCCCCGTTTCGGTCAGCCTGCTCCCCGCGACGTGGGCGCTCTATGGCCGTGAGCTGCAAGCGCTTCGCTCCAGACATCCCGCAATCTTCGGCGCGGTGAACGCCGAGGACGAAGTGAAGTATTTTACGCCTCCGACATACCACGCGGGCAAGCACGTCGACGCGTGGGGGTGCGTGTGGGAGAACGTCTCGGAAGGGTATGAAGCGATCGTTACCGGACACCCAGTCAAAACGCGCGAGGATATCCATACGCTGAGAATCCCCGAAAAGGACATCGGTCTGCCGCACGGCTTCATGTTTCTGCGGCTGACCGACCTGCGCGGTTTTGAGGAAATGATGATCGATTTCGCCGAGGAACCGCCTGAGCTGCAAATCCTCATCGACAAGGTGCTTGAGTACAACCTGCGACAGGTGCGCCTCGCGGTCCTGAAACACGAGGGCACGGTCATGTACTTTGGCGACGACAACGGTATGCAGCACGCGCTGCCCATTAGCCCCGCAAAGTGGCGTCAGTACATCAAGCCGTGTTACGCCGCGATTTACAAAATTGCGCGCGACGCCGGAAAAATCGTTTACATGCACACCGACGGCTGCATCTATGAGGTCATCCCCGACATGATCGCTTGCGGTGTTCAGTGCCTTAACCCGCAGATCCGCGCCAACGGTTTAGATCAACTCGAGCGCACATGCAAAGGCAAGGTCGCCATCAACCTTGATCTCGACCGCCAGCTTTTTCCATTCGCCTCCCCCGCGCAGGTACGCGAGCACATCATCGAGTGCGCTCGCCGCATGTACCTGCCTGAAGGCGGCCTTTTGCTCCACGCCGAGTGCGCCGCCGACGTCCCGTTAGAGAACATCGAGGCCATCTGTACAACGCTCGAGGAGTGCTCCGCTTACCATGGCCTGCGCTGATTCACGTGCTCAACGGCGTATCGCACGGGATGTGTCACCGCATCGCTGCATCCCGCTTGTTCGGCGCTTATTCGGGCAGATACATAAGCTGCGCTCGCCGTCCGCTATGCGCGGACGGTTTTTCTTGACGCAATGAAGCCGCGCTGTTATAATTCGTTTGTCTAATATTTTGATGATCGAAGCGAAAGGGCGTTGGTGATGCATCCCTCACTATGGCTTATCAACGACCTGTTGGTCGACACGTTCAACCTCGTGCTCAAAACCGAGGAAAGCGCGCTGGCGGATACTCGCCTGGCCGACATCACCATCACGGACGTCCACATCATCGACGCGATCGGCGCACTGAAAAAATGCACGATGGGCGAGCTCGCCACGCGCGTATGCGTGACAATGGCCACGCTCACCCCTGCCATCGACCGTCTGACAAAAAAAGGCTACGTCGTGCGTGTACGCGATGAGGCCGACCGCCGGAAAGTGCTGGTTTCACTCGAACGCAAGGGCGAGATGGTCAACCGCATGCACCGCCTGTTTCACCTGCGGATGATGGACGAAGCCCTCAGCGGCATGTCACCGGGGGAGCACGAAGCGCTCGCTCACGCGCTGACCAACCTCAAGGCCTTTTTCAGCAAAAACACATAACACTCAAATTAAGCAAGGGGGGTGCCGGCCATCATCTCTGTTCTCGGCATGGGCGGACGCGTGCCCGATACACGCGTTTCAAACGACGACATGGCAAAGATAGTGGAAACCAGCGATGAATGGATCACCCAGCGCACCGGGATTCGTGAAAGACGGCTCTGCAACGGCGAACCCCTGCTGGTTTCCGCGCTTGCCGCGTCTCGCGAAGCGCTCGCAGAATCAGGCGTCGCTCCCCAAGACCTCGGCTTTATCCTCTGCGCGACAGTCTCCGCCGATACACCCCTGCCCTCAATCTCGTGCGCGCTTCAAGCTGAACTGGGCGCGACGTGTCCCGCCATGGACGTCAATGCCGCATGTTCAGGCTTCTTGTTCGCATTGTACACCGCGGTAAAATTTTTTGAGGGCAAACCCATCCTTGTTCTGGGTGCGGAAAAGCTTTCCAATGTGACCGACTATACCGACAGGACGACGTGCGTGCTCTTCGGCGACGGCGCGGCGGCGGCGGTGATCGGGGAACGCCCGGAAAGCGGGCTGCTCGCGATTGAGATCAAGACATATCCCGACGAGGCGCACGCTCTCAACATGACGCGCAAAACACCGGAAGGACCTGCGTACATCCGCATGGATGGGCAAGGTGTGTATAAGTTTGCGACGCGAGCGCTGGGCGAAGGTGTACAGCGCGTACTGGAGCAGGCCAAGTTGACGCTCGCGGACGTCGACTGGCTGGTGCCGCACCAGGCCAACCTGCGCATCATTGAAAAAGCCGTGGCGCGTTTGGGCTTCCCTATGGAGAAGGTATTCATCAACATCGACAGGTACGGCAACACGTCCGCCGCCAGTGTTCCCATCGCGCTGTGGGAACTGTGGCGCTCAGGACGACTGAAAAGAGGCGACATCGTAGCGCTGACGGCATTCGGAGGCGGTCTGTCCTCAGGAGCCGCGCTGCTGCGCTGGTAGAACGCGAGCTAAAATGTAGTCAGGAAAGGTTGATCCACATGAACGCATTTGAGACCATCCAGAAGGCCATCGCCGAGCAAATGAAAATCGACCCCGCAGCCATCACGCCCGCTTCTACACTTGAGACGCTCAAGATTGACTCGCTCGATATGGTCGAGATCGTGATGACGCTTGAGGACGAGTTAAGCATTTCGCTCGAAGGTATCGAGAGCATCAAGACCGTGCAGGAGCTCACGGACGCGGTCGCGCAGCGCAAGCCGTGAAAACGGCGTTCCTCTTCAGCGGTCAGGGCGCGCAAAAGCCGGGTATGGGCATGGCCATTGCCCAGGCGTTCGCGCCCGCGCGCGATGTTTTCGCGCGCGCGGAAATGCATTACTCAGGGCTGACCGCGCTGTGCTTTGAAGGCCCTTCGGAGGAACTCAACCAAACTGCCAACACACAGCCTTGCCTTGTCACGACCGAGCTCGCACTGCTCGCCGCCGCTCTTCACGTCGGCTTTACGCCGTGCGCTGTCGCGGGCTTTTCACTGGGCGAGATCGCAGCGCTTACGGCCTGCGGCGTGTTCACTGAAGACACCGCCGTACGCTATGCGGTCAAACGCGGGAAGTGGATGGCCGACTGCGCGCTCTCTACCCCGGGGAGCATGGCCGCCGTGCTAGGCGCGGACAGCGCCAAAGTGTCCGAGTGGTGCGCGGGCGTCACAGACGGGTGGGCCGAGGCAGTCAACCACAACGCGCCCGGGCAAATCGTGGTTGCGGGCGACACCGCGGGGCTTTCCTGCGTAAAATCCATCGCGGCCGACAACGGCGCCAAGTGTATTCCACTCCGCGTATCAGGCGCGTTTCACAGCCGCGCGATGAAACCCGCCGTGCAAAAACTCGAGACCTATCTGTCCGGTGAAAATCTGGGGACGCCAAAGCTTCCCTGGTATCCCAACGTGGCGGGAGCTGCGTACGCGTCCCAACCCCTGGCTTCGATCATCGCGTCTCAAACCGCCTCCCCCGTTCTTTTCGAGAAAACGGTCCGTGCCATGGCCCTGTCCGAGGTCGACGCTTTTGTTGAGATTGGGCCTGGCAGTGTACTGTGCGGGCTAATCAAACGCATTGTGCCCGACATCCCCGCATTTGCCGTGGAAGATCCGGCAAGCCTAGAAACGGCGGCCCGCGCGCTGCTGTGATAAGCGAAGGAGCCACTTTATGCAGGAACACAAGCGATGCGCAGTTGTCACCGGTTCATCACGCGGCATTGGCCGCGCTATCGCGCTTGCTCTCAGCGCGCAGGGTTACGCCGTTGTGGTGAATTATCGCGGCGGGCGCGATGCGGCCGAGTCTGTCGTCAGCGAGATCACCGCGTCAGGCGGGGAAGCGCTCGCCGTGCCTGCCGATGTATCCGATTATACCGAAGCAGGCCACCTGATCCAGACTTCGTGTCAAGCGTTCGGCGGCGTATACGCACTCGTCAACAACGCGGGCGTGACCCGCGACGCGCTCCTTCTGCGCATGAAGGAAGAAGAGTTTGACGCCGTGATCGACACCAACCTCAAAGGCGCGTGGAACTGCATGCGTCACGTGTCCCCCGTAATGCTCAAAGCGCGTCAGGGGCGCATTGTCAACATCGCGAGTGTCGCGGGCGTAACAGGCAACGCCGGACAGACGAATTATTCGGCCGCAAAAGCGGGCATGATCGGCATGACGAAATCCGCCGCGCTTGAGCTCGCTCCGCGCGGCATCACGGTCAACGCGCTCGCGCCCGGCCTTGTCAAAAGCGACATGACCGCCACCATGCCAGAAGCGGCCGTTGAAGCCATGCTCGCGCGCGTTCCGCTCAAACGCATGGCCGAGCCTCATGAGATCGCCGCCGCTGTCGCCTTTCTTATCAGCGATGCCGCTGCGTACATCACGGGGCAAACGCTGGTCGTCGACGGCGGGCTTTGCATGCCCTAACATCACTGTCTCACGAACGGAGGGAACCCCATGCGTCGAGTCGTCATCACAGGCATCGGATGCGTCACCCCCATCGGCTGTGGCAAAGCGGCGTTCTCCGAGGCTCTGAAGTCCACCAGCGTGGGCATCGCGCCCATCACGCTCTTTGACGCGTCATCGTTTAAGGTCGGCATAGCCGCCGAAGTGAAGGAAAAAAACTTCGATGATTACGTTCCTACGAGCGAATCACGCAGAATGGATCGTTTCTGCCTCTTTGGCTGCGCGGCCGCAGAGATGGCTGTGCGCGATAGCGGCATTGACTTTGAAAAAACAAACCGCGACCGCGCCGGAGTCGTGATCGGCTCGGGCATCGGCGGTTTTCAAACCATTGAAACAGAGCACACCAAATTGATGCAAAACGGCCCGGGACGCGTCTCCCCCGTGTTTATCCCCATGATCATCTCCAACATGATCTCAGGACAGGTGAGCATGCGCTACAAACTCCACGGGTTCAACAGCTCCGTCGTCACAGCGTGTGCGACCAGCACACACGCCATCGGCGACGCCTTCCGCCTCATTAAACACGGTTACGCCGACTTAATGCTTGCGGGCGGCGCGGAGGCGGCGATTACCCCGCTCGGGCTTTCCGGCTTCATCAACATCACGGCGCTGACGCGCAGAACCGACATCACGCGCGCGTCCATTCCTTTTGACAAAGAGCGAGACGGCTTCGTCATGGGCGAGGGCGCAGGCATCGTCGTCCTCGAAGAGTACGAGACGGCAAGGTCGCGCGGCGCGCATATCTACTGCGAGATCACGGGCTACGGCGCGACAGGGGACGCCTACCATGTCACCGCGCCTGACCCCGCCGCGACCCAGCCCGCCCGCGCGATGACGCTCGCCATGGAAGAAGCAGGCATCCATGCAGCGGATGTGGGCTACATCAATGCACACGGCACGTCCACCGCGCAAAATGATAAGATGGAAACGACGGCGATCAAGCTCGCGTTTGGCGAAGACGCAGAGCGCATCCCTGTATCCTCCACCAAGTCGATGACCGGGCATCTGCTGGGCGCGACAGGCGCGGTTGAGGCCATCGCATGCGCGCTCGCCATCACGGAAAGCTTCATCCCTGCGACTGCTGGGTACGCCGTACCCGATCCCGAATGCAACCTCAACATCGTCGCGCGTGAAGCCTTGGAGGCGCGCGTCGATCACGCGCTCTCCAACTCGTTCGGTTTCGGAGGCCACAACGCAACGCTTGCGCTCTCACGGCTATAAAGGAGCGAAAACATATGGATTTGAATACCGTTCAGTCGTTGATACACATGATGGAATCCTCCCAACTCTTGGAGCTTGAAGTTGAGCAAGATGGCCTGCGCGTGTGTCTTAAGAAAAGCGGCGGAAGCGCGCCCGCGTCTGTCGAAGCGCGTCCCACAGTTTTGCCCGCTTTTGCTCCTGCGCCGCCTCCCGCGCCCGCTCCTCAAGCCGCTCCGATTCCCGCGGTCAAAGAGGACCAACCGCTCACCGGCGCTGACATTCACGAGATCACGTCCCCCATGGTGGGCACGTTCCACGAGCTGCCGGGAGACAAGGCCATCAAGATCGGCTCCCGCGTGAAAAAGGGCCAGCCTGTTTGCATCGTTGAGGCGATGAAGCTCATGAACGAAATCGTCGCCGACTCCGACGGCGAAATCGTGTGGATCGCGGCGAAGGAAGGCCAGATGGTTGAGTTCGGGCAGCTGATATTTCAATACCGCTGACGGCGAGGTGTCGCATGAACATTGAAGAAATAAAAGCCATTCTCCCCCACCGCGAGCCTTTCCTCCTGCTCAGCGAGATCGTATCGCTAGCGCCGGGAAAGCGCGCGACGGGGTTTTGGCATCTCACGCACGAAATGGACTTTTTCCGCGGGCATTTCCCGGGCAATCCCGTGCTTCCCGGCGTGCTTCAGCTTGAGTCTCTTGCACAAACAGGCGCTGTGGCCGTACTCTCTTTGCCGGAATACGCGGGCAAACTCGCGCTGTTCGGGAGCGCCAACAATGTAAAATTTCGCAGGGGCGTTCGGCCCGGCGAGACGCTTCGGCTCGAAACGGAGCTGACCAAGCTCTCGCGCAGCGCAGGTATGGGACACGGCGTCGCCTACGTGGGCGATGAGGTGACGTGCGAGGCGGACCTTTTGTTTGTTTTCGCAAAAACATAGATCGGAGGCGCTCGCTTTGTTCAGCAAAATCCTGATCGCCAACCGCGGCGAGATCGCCGTCCGCGTCATTCGCGCGTGCCGCGAGATGGGCATTCAAACCGTTGCCGTTTATTCCGTCGCCGACCGCGAAGCGCTTCACACGCAGCTTGCGGACGAGGCTGTTTGCATCGGTCCCGCGCCCGCGCGCGAGAGCTACCTGAGCATGCCCGCGATCCTCTCGGCCACCGTTCTGACAGGCGCTCAGGCGATTCACCCCGGTTACGGCCTGCTCTCGGAAAACCACAAGTTCGCACGCATGTGCAAGGAGTGCCACATCGCGTTCATCGGCCCGCCGCCTGAGGCGATGGAATCCATGGGCGATAAACTGCAAGCGCGTCTGACCATGATCGCGAGCGGTGTACCTGTCATTCCCGGATCGCAGAGCCTCATCCGGGACATGGACGACGCCAGGCGCGACGCCGAAGTCGCCGGATACCCGCTTCTCGTCAAAGCTGCGGCGGGGGGCGGCGGGCGCGGCATTCGTCGCGTGGACGAACCCGGCCAGCTTGAGGACGCCATCTCCGCCGCGCGCGCGGAGGCAGCTGCATGCTTTGGGAATGACGGCGTGTACATCGAGCGCCTGATCCAAAACGCGCACCACATCGAAATTCAGATCATGTGCGACGCCCACGGCAATGCCGTCCACCTTTTTGAGCGGGATTGTTCCCTCCAGCGCCGCCGCCAAAAGCTGATCGAAGAGAGCCCCTCTTCCCTGCTCACGTCTGAAGCGCGCGCGAATATGGGTGAAGCCGCTATCAAGGCCGCCAAGGCATGCGGGTACGTAGGCGCAGGCACAGTGGAGTTCCTCGTGGGGGACGACCTTGAGTTTTTTTTCATGGAGATGAACGCGCGGCTTCAGGTCGAGCACCCCGTTACGGAAATGGTCACGGGTGTTGACCTCGTTAAAACGCAAATCCTGGTGGCCGCAGGCGTAAAGCTGCCGTTCGCTCAGGCCGATTTGCGCATCAACGGGCACGCGGTCGAATGCCGAATCAACGCGGAGGATCCCGAAAAACAGTTCATGCCATCCTGCGGGACAACCACCCTTATCCACCAGCCGGGCGGCCCGAACGTGCGCGTCGATTCCATGCTCTACAACGGCGCGGTCATCTCCCCGCATTACGACAGCATGATCATGAAAGTCATCGCGCACGCGCCCGACCGAGCGCAAGCCGTAGCCAAAATGAAGGGTGCGCTTTCCGAGATCGTTATTGAAGGCGTCACCACCAACGTTGATTTCCAGCTGGGCTTGCTGGAGCTAAAAGAGTTTGCGACCGGGCGCTTCCACACCGGAACGCTGACGGAGGTGTTGAGCCGAGATGCCACTGTTTCCTAAAAAGAAAATCAACGTGTTCACTGTTCCCGCGTCCACTTCGATGCCCATCTACGAGCAGCCGCAGCTCCCCGCCCCGCAAGCGGCGCTCACGCCCCCGCCTGCGCTTGACGACGCGCCAAGCATCCCCTCGGGCATGTGGGAAAAGTGTCCCGGATGCTCACGGCTCATCTACTCGGAAGACTTGCAGGACACGCTCAAGGTTTGTCCACACTGTGCGCACCATTTCCGTTTGACCGCACAGCAGCGCATCGGCTACACGGCGGACGAGAGCAGCTTTGTAGAGCTTTTTGCCGATGTGGTGGGCGCAAACCCGCTCGATTTTCCGGATTACGACGAAAAGCTGAAAAAAACACGCTCCTTTACGGGCCTAAAAGAGGCCGTCGTTTGCGGACTGGCGAACGTGGATGGTCTCCCCTGCGTGATGTGCGCGATGGACGGGTTTTTCATCATGGGTTCCATGGGATACGCCGTGGGTGAAAAGCTCGCACTTGCCGCTGAAGAGGCCGTCAAGCGGAAACTGCCGCTGGTCGTGTTCACTGTTTCCGGCGGTGCGCGTATGCAGGAAGGCATGGTTTCCTTGATGCAGATGGCGAAGGTTTCCGGCGCGATCGGACGGCTCCACGATGCAGGGCTCTTTTACCTTGTCGTGCTGACCGACCCGACAACCGGAGGCGTGACCGCTTCCTTCGCGATGCTGGGCGACATCACACTCGCTGAACCCAACGCGCTCATTGGTTTTGCCGGACGCCGGGTGATCGAGCAGGCGATGCAAAAATCGCTCCCCGAGTCGTTCCAAAGAGCCGAATTTCTGCTTGAAAAAGGCTTCATCGACGCTATCGTTCCACGCTCCCGCATGAAGCATACGATTTCGCGGCTGCTCAAGCTCCACGAGAGGAGGGGCATGTGATGGACGCATGGCAAAGGGTACAGGCTGCGCGCAATCCAAAGCGTCCCACGTCCAAAGCACTCATTGAGCTGATGATCGACGATTTCATCGAACTGCACGGCGACCGGCTTTACGGCGACGACCCCGCGATCGTGGGCGGCATCGGTTGGCTGTGCGGCGTTCCCGTTACTGTCATCGGTGAGGAAAAAGGGAGCGACGCGCGCGAAAAAGCACGTCGCAACTTTGGCGCTCCTCATCCCGAGGGATACAGAAAAGCCCTCCGTCTCATGAAAGAAGCGGAGAAATTTCGCCGCCCCGTGCTCTGCTTTGTTGACACACAGGGCGCGTTTTGCGGCATCGGCGCGGAGGAGCGGGGCCAGGGTAACGCCATCGCTGTGAATTTGATGGAGATGATGCGACTGAAAACGCCTATCTTTTGTGTGATTATAGGCGAGGGAGGATCAGGCGGTGCGCTCGCACTAGCGGTAGCAGATAGGGTCGCTATGCTCGAAAATGCGACTTATTCGATCTTGACGCCGGAAGGATTTGCCACTATCCTTTGGAAAGATACAACACTGGCGAAAAACGCGGCAGAAATGATGAAGCTAACGGCGGGTGATCTGAAGGCGCTAAATGTGATAGATGATGTAATCGAGGAACCTAACGGAGATGCGCAGACCGACCCTCAATCCCTTGCGAACACGCTAAAAGCCTATTTCACCGACCTGATCGTCACATCAAACTCGCGCGAGACCGACGATCTGCTCAAGAGACGGTACGAGCGTTTTCGCAGGATGGGCAGTTTGACCTAAACAGAGTCAAACCAGATTGAAACACGACAAATAAATAAGGAAAAGGTGTTTCGGAATGGCCAGACCACAGCGCGTGTACACTGAGGAACAAAAAGCGGAGGTGCTTGAAACGCTTTCCAAGTCAGAGAATGTGTGGGAAAAAAAGAGGCTGATGTGCCTGAAACTGCGCATGTTTGACCGCCTGACAGGGAAAGAAATCGCAGCGAAAGTCGGTTATCAACAGGTCAGTGTAGAGATGGTGATCAGCAAGTACAACCACCACGGCCTCTCTGCCGTCCTGTGGAAGAAAAAGCTGGGCAATCGCCGCAACATGAGATATGCCGACGAAGTCGCCTTCATTGCACCGTTTATCGAAAAAATGAAACACGGTCACAAGATCAAAGTTGCGGAGGTGCGCGCCGCTTATGAGAAGCAAGTGGGCCACGCTGTCGCACTGAGCACGGTTTATCGCGTTCTGAGCAGGCACGGCTGGGAGAAAGGGGCTCCCAAGACCGGTGCGGCTTCGATGGGCTAAACCATACATTTCCGGGTGAATCACTCCCGCAGGCATGCTAAAATGCCAAAGGGAGTGATTTTTTTGAAATTTGCCAAGCTGATAACGGTCTTAACACTAACACTTGTTCTGCTCGTAGCACTGCCTTCGCCCACTTGCGCCGCCGGGGATGAACCTTTCACATTGCCTGAGACGCTGTACATGCCTGTCGGTTCCACTCTCGAATTCGCAAGTACGCGCGCACCGCTCGTCATCGCCTCTTCCGATCCTGCGGTCGCGCTCTATCAGGCCAGCATGCTCATTGCGCTGCACGTGGGTGAGACGAGTTTGACGCTGCCGGGGGGCGAAAGCTCGACAGTGGTGGTGCTCCCCAAAGAGGCCGCAATCGAAACCGACGCTCAGCCTCTGGTCATAGGGCGCGGAGGCAAAGCACCGTTTCTCACAAATACAACAATGATTCCCGTGTCGGCCGATCTCATTGTGACCATCGCAGACCCCGACATCGCGACTTATGAGGGTGGCGCAATCTTCGGTCACAAGGAAGGGGAAACGAGTGTCACGGTATCCCTGAGCGGCGAGCTGGTGAGTATTACGCGGCGAGTGTGGGTGGTCAAACGTGAAAAGTGCACAAACTTGAAGGCGACTATCCCCTATAGACTCCGCGTGGGCGAAACGCTTCTCATCGATGCTTTCCTCACGCCGCGAGACACCACCGACGGACTGTTCTACCACTCTTCCGAGCCCGCCATCGCATCTGTGTCGCCAACGGGAGCGATCACTGCGCACATGGCGGGTAAAACAACCATCTTTGTTTCCTGCGGCGAGAAAACCATCGCACAGGTGGTTTATGTCAGGTAGGCTTCCTTTGCCCTTCGGTTGGGAAGAGTGGAATAGAAGCGCGGTCTCGCTCGTTTGACGGCCGCCTGATAACGATGGGTACGCCTGAGGGTCTTGGCTCTCCTCTGCCGATTTCAACGACCGATGCGTAGGGCGAATCCACGCCCTTCACGCGAACACGGCTTGGCGATGGATCGCCTTGAGTCTCGGGCGGTTTGGCTTGCGCGGGTTCGGTAAGCGTTTCGAGCGGAACCGGCGCAACCGGAGCTTCCTCAGGCGAAGCGAGCGAATCCTCCGCCTCCTCAGGTGGCGCGTGTCTCATGGGCTTTACGGGCAGATCCCGCGCGCCAAACGCGTCGAGAATCTGGAGCTGATCCTCTGAAAGAGCAGCCGGCCCAATCGGCGCATCCTCCAGACCTAGCGCCTTGGCGTCCCCTGTCTCGCACTGCCTGACGACGACAATGCCATGCCCGATGGACAGAACGTCTTTCCCGCTCAGCACGCCCCCACTTTTGAGCAAAACCCCCGCGATCCGCCCGTCCGGCGTCATCGACCAATCCACGGCTTCCCCGATGCGCTCGCCATTGATCTTGTACACGATCGCCCCGGGTATGTCGGTCTCCTGCTCGGCGAGCGAAGTCAGGCGCGCGTCCTCGCGCAGCGGTTTTAAGTCCGCGATGCTGCGCGCGGCGATTGCGTCCGGCCCGATCCCCGTGACTTTGTCCAGCGTAAGCGCGTGCGCGCCCAAAACTGCAGGGCCTGATTGAACGAGCAGGCACGCCGCCTTGATCCCTGCGGCATCCACCAGCACGCCGACGACTCGCCCGATGGTCCTCGCCTCTTCCATTCCGATGACCGGTAAACCGGCGATTGAGCTGACTCTGAGCATAGCAATCCCCCCACATCTGTTCAAACCAACATATGTGGGGGGACGTCTTGTCATGCCGCTTTACGCCTCCGCGACCCGATCTGTTTCGGTGCGCGGCTCAATCAGAAGCGGGGCCGCTTCTTCGTCAGGCAACGGCGGCAGCTCACTGATATCAGTCAGCCCAAAATGCCGCAGAAACAAATCCGTTGTGACGTACTGCATGGGACGCCCCAACGTATCTCTTCGCCCCGCCTCGGTGATGAGTCCGCGCCGCAGAAGGGTCGCCACTGTATAGTCGCTTTTGACGCCGCGCACAGCCTCGATGTCTCCGCGCGTTACAGGTTGTCGGTAAGCGATCACTGAAAGCGCCTCAATGGCCGACTGAGTCAGCGGCGGGCGGGGCGCGGCGGCAAACGCCGCGTCGATGGCCCTTGCGAACGACGGGTTTGTGGCAAGCTGAACACTTTCTCCAAACGAAACGACGCGCACGCCGCGCTGCGCGGTCTCCATCTCGAGCTGTTCAATGGCCGCGTTGAGATCATGCATGTGAACGTCCAGAGCCTTGGCAAGTTCGCGCCGCGTCAGCGGATCGCCCGCGACAAACAACACGGCTTCAATCGCGCCGGCAAGCTCACGAACCTCCATCCGCTTCACCACCTTCTGCCTTCAGCTCCAGCTCGCCAAGCGGCTCTCGCTGAAACACACGAACTCGCGCAAGCTTGATGAGTTCCAGCACCGCGAGAAAAACCGTCACGATCTCCTCGCGCGTCGGCGCATCGGCCAAAAGTTCATTGAACCGGGCCGTCCGACCGCCCAGCAACAACCGCGATATCCGGGTGACGGCATCGGATACCGTGTACCTTTCACGCTCAATCTGCCGCACGCGCGGCTCCTTTGGAGCGTCGTCTGACGTGCGCGCGAGCAACCGCATAAAGGCATCGCGAATAATGGCGAGCGTCACGCCATCCATGTTAAGCTCTTCCATCGGTGCGGGGCGCTCTTCCGGCATTTTGAATCTGAGCATACCCGCGCGGCTCTCCTCAAGACGCAGCTCCTCGCACGCTTCCTTGTATCTCTTGTACTCGGCGAGCCTGCGTATAAGCATCTCCTCGGGCGATTCCTCTCCTTCATCCTCCGTCTTTGGCGGACGTGGGAGGAGCGCACGCGTCTTGATCTCCACCAGCAGCGCTGCCACCGCGACAAACTCGCTCGCGGCTTCCGCCTGCAGCTCATCGCTCGCGAAAACGATACCGATAAACTGGTCGGTGATCTCGGCGAGCATGACGTCGTGGATGTCAAGCTTCGCACGCGTGATGAGCGCGAGGAGCAGATCGAGCGGGCCGTCAAACTGCGACAGATGGAACACGACCGGCAAGTCAGCGCACCCCCATGAGGCCGTAGAAGCTGGCGATCCCTGCGCTGAGTACGCCCGTCCCAACCGCGATAATCAGACCGAGCGCACCCACGAAGGACAGCACAATCAGCAAAATAAAGCCATACCGCTCCACCTGCCAGGTGAACTTGAGCGCGGCCGGCCCCACGACCGCTTTGAGCACCTGCCATCCGTCCAGCGGCGGGCAGGGGATGAGGTTAAACACGCACAGCAGCAAGCTGACTTGATACAGCTGAGAGACGACCTGCACCAGCCATCCCGCCAAGCGCTCACTCACCGTTTCCGCCGCGCTCAATGCCGCGTAACCGCCGATGGTGCTCAGAACGCCGTACAGCGCGAACGCGGTCAGAAAATTCATCGTCACGCCCGCGAGTGACACAAGGATCTCATCTCGCCTTGGGTGGCCAAAGTTGGCGGGACGTATCTGCACCGGCTTTGCCCAGCCAAACCGCATGATGATCATAAAAATCAGCCCAACCGGGTCGATGTGCGCCATTGGGTTGAGTGTCAAGCGTCCCTGATCACGCGGTGTTTCATCCCCGAAAGCGACAGCTGCAAGCGCGTGTCCGAACTCATGAAGCGTGAAAGCCAGTATGATCGCCGGCAAGAATGACGCGTAGTAAGCGAGCAGCGCCAGAGGGTCCCCCATAAATGCACTGAACATTGCAAGCTCCTTTGCGGTACATCGTCCCCGGCATTATACCACAGCACTGCCCCGCGCAAAAGCCAAGAATGATGGCGACGCGGCTACAGAACGATTTCTCCTTCGCAACCGTTCCTGCTGATCGCGGCGGCGTTGGCTTCGTCCGTGTCGATGTGCATGGCGAGCTTGAAACTGGGCGAGACGCGAACAACGACATCGCCAAAGGTGAGCGGGCGGTCTGTGAAAACGCGCACCTGCACAACCTGTTTGTCGGCAACGCGGAGCGCGGCTGCATCCTCCGGCGTCATGTGGATGTGCCGTTTAGCCACGATCTGACCTTCGCTGAGCGCCACCTCGGCATGCGTCCCCCTGAGCCTGATGCCGGGCGTCCCGGAAACCTGACCCGACTCCCGCACCGGCGCAGACTGACCGAGCGCGTAGCAATCGGTCAGCGAGACCTCGACCTGCGAGGCCGGACGCGCGGGACCGAGAACAACCACGTTTTTCAGGGTTCCCTTTGCCCCGACCACCTCGACGCGTTCCTCGCACACAAACTGTCCGGGCTGAGACAAATCACGCACATACGTGAGCTTGTGTCCCTCACCGAACAACGCTTCCACATCGGCCTGACTAAGATGAACGTGACGCGCCGAAACCTCAACGAGAAATCTGCTTGACATCACTTGCGCTCCTTCCAGTCGCCCCACGATCCGAGCAGTTCGGGGCGCACAGACCAATACCGCTGTCCGCCGAAACTCATCACCGGCGAAATCGTTTTTGCACAGTCCTCTGTTGATGTGTTCTCCTCCGCGAGCGCTTTTGCGACCATGGCGTTGCGGATTTTACAAATGAATATCTCGCTGTCGTCCAGCTGTACGGTCTTTTCGACCTCAAGCTCGTAGCTCAGCGGGCTGTCCGTGAGTGTCGGGACGTTGAGCACCGCTCCCCTTTCGACCGAAACGGGAATCTCCATCTTTTTGGCCGAATACCCCTCGGAATTGCCGAAGTAATCCGCGAGCGGGAGAAGGTCTTCCGAGACGATGTTGGCTGAGAACACGCCTGTCGCGCGGATACGGTCCTTGGTCAGCTTCTCCCCGCCGATACACGCCATCACGCGCAGTTCGGCGTTCCAGCAGAAACTGATCCAACAGAACAAGCCGAAGTTGGGGTCGCCGTTCTCCTTGTATGTGCCATACACATAAAGCTGTTGCGGGCTGAATCGGTTGCCCCTCTGAACGCTTACTTTTTCCACGTCTATACCCCTTCTTTTTCCAGATTCTCAATGATGCGCATAAGTTTGCCCTCAAAATCCAGAATCTCATCCTCATCAAAGCCGCTGTAAAAAATCTGGTTCGTCTGCTCCGAAATTTTCTCGTACATACCGCGATAAGCGACAACTTTGTCCGTGAGCTCGACGAAAACCCGTCTGCGGTTGCGCGTATCGCGCACGCGGCGGATCAGCCCGTCGCACTCCATCCGGTCGAGCATGCTGGTCAAAGTATTTTTTGACAACGACGTCAGCTTGGACACATCCGTGATGCTTAAATTCCTGTTTTCCCAAAGCACATATAGAATCCTGCCCTGCGCGCCGTTGAACACATCCACACCACTCTGGCGCAGGAGTTTGTCGAACAACCTTCCACCGAGCTGCTTGACGCGCGAAATGTAGAACCCGCCGTATGTTTTCAGATTCCTCCCCTCCTCTCTCAGTATAGTTCTATATAGAACCTATGTCAAGGAAAAACATGCTCCGCCCGTAAAGAGGACGGAGCATCAAAACACCATAGTGATACTTACGTTACGCCTCGTACCATTGCGCCTGCGCGTCCCACATCGTCGCGTACAGCCCGCCGCGCGCGACGAGCTCATCGTGCGTGCCGATGTCATTGATGCGCCCGTTCTCCATCACCACGATGCGGTCTGCAATTTTGGCGGAACCCATGCGATGCGTGACGATCACGGCGGTTTTTCCGCGAGAAATGTCGGCAAACTGACGGTAGATTTTTGACTCCTCAATCGGGTCGATGGCGGCGGTCGGTTCGTCGAGCAGGATGATCGTGTGATCGCGGTGGTAGCCGCGCGCGATGGCAACACGCTGCCACTGACCACCGCTGATGTCCACGCCTTCGAACTCGCGGCTGAGCATGGTGTCAAGGCCTACCGGAAAGCTTTCGCTCGTGACATCAACGTCTGCAAGGGCAAGTGAGCGCGCGGCGTCGCCATCCTTTTCAGAGCTGACGAGGACGTTATCCTTGAGCGTCATGCGATACTTCTGAAACTTCTGAAAAACGGCCGAAAACCCTTCGTAGAGTGTCGAAGGCGATATGTCGCCGGTGCGGACGCCGCCAATAGCGATCTCGCCCTCGCGGGGGAGGTAAATCCCGCTGATGAGCCGCATGAGCGTAGTTTTCCCCGCGCCGTTCCCGCCCACGATGGCCACGGTTTCACCCGGACGCACCGTCAAGCTGATTCCGCGAATGGTGTCCTCTTCTTTGCCGGGATAGCGGAAGGTCACGCCGCGCAACTCGATGCCGCCTCCTTCGGGCCTGCCTTTCCCGGCTGTCCGCTCGGGTATGTCGAGGAAGCGCACGAAATTGCGGATTTTGCCAAGGTTGTTGGACATGCCGCCGATGTGGCGAACAACGATCTCCTCCATCACGCCGAAAAGGGAGCCGATAGAGGCGAATACCGCCGCGAATGAGCCCACGCTGATCTCTCCCGCGCGCAGGAAGTTAAAGAGCATCGCGAGAATGGCCATGTAGCCGATCAACGAAAGCGCGCGCAGGCCGGACTCAATGAGCACGGTCTTCTTCTCGGTTTTCCATGTGTGCGCGTTGAGCAACGTCACCGCGTCGCCATACATTCGGAACAGCAACCCGAATGCCCCCAGTAATCGGGTTTCTTTGAAGAACTCGCGGTCGGTGATCGCTTTCTCCGCGTACTCAAATCGGCGGCGGATAGGCGCGGACTTTTCCTCGAGCTTGGCGTAGTAGCGTCCGCGCACGAGCTGCATGATGAACGTAGGGATGAACACAATGACGAGCGAGAGGACGAGTTCGGGTTTGAGTGTATAGTAAAACCCAGCAAACACCGCGAAGTAAGGAACATAAAAAATAAAGATCATGGCGAAGTTAAGCGGCACCATGATAGCAGAATCCGCGCCCTGCTTGGCCTTGTTGACGTCGTCCAAAAAAGCGGGATTCTCGAACTCGACCGGCTCAATGCGCGAGGATTTGCGCGAGATGGTTTTGCGCAGCTCTCCCTTGACCTTTTCCATCAACGGCATGTACATAAAGTTGTGCACGCCGTTGAGCACCTGCGACGCGACGAGCACAAGGCCGGAAGCGACGGCAGGCCCAACAAGGGCCGCAATACCGGTCTCGGCGCCCACGGCGGCGATGGCGTCGAAAAACGCCCTGGTCACGATGATCTGAAAACCGTAGGACAGGCTGTGAATGATGCCCACGCTGAAGTTGAGCGTCACCCAGAACGGCGACGCGCGAAGCACCATGGGCGTAAGCCGCCAGAGCAACGACCAGAAGGAGGCCTCCGTTCTATTCTCCCGCGTTTTTCCGCTCATTGATACCAGCTCCTTTGGCTCTCAAACATCTCCGCGTACAGCGCGCCGTTCGCGGCGAGCCTTTCATGCGTGCCACGCTCCACGATCTTTCCGCCATCGATGACGAAGATCTCGTCGGCCAGTTTCGTCGATCCCAGCCTGTGACTGATGAAGATGGTCGTCACGCCCCTTGATATCTGTTCAAATTGCCTGTAGACTTCGCTCTCGGCCATGGGGTCAAGCGCTGCCGTCGGCTCATCGAGGATACGCAGGGGCGCGGGACTCGTCACTGCGCGCGCGAGCGCAACCCTTTGCCACTGCCCGCCCGAGAGGTCTTGGCCATCCTCGGCGATTTTTCCGAGCGGTGTATCCAGTCCTTTGGGCAGCGCGGCTACCGCGTCGCTCAGACCCACGGATGAAACGGCCGCCTCTACACGCGCGTCCTCGTCTTCGCATCCCGCGCAGCCCAACGCGACGTTCTCGCCAACGGTGATCTGATAGCGCGCGAAGTCCTGAAACACGCACACCGCCGCGCCTTTGAGCCGCTCGTTGGAAATGGTTTTAACGTCCTCGCCGTTGATGAGAATCTCACCTTCATACTCACTGTAAAGACCGGTGATGAGCTTGGTAATCGTCGTTTTCCCCGCGCCGTTCGCGCCCACAAACGAGTAGTGCTTCCCACCCTCAATAACGAAGCTCAAACCGTCGAGGATATAGCGTTCCGTTCCGGGGTATTTGAAGCGAACGTTCCTGAACTCCAGCCGGTGAAGCTCCTGTCCGCGCGCCGGCGCAAGGATCGCTCCCGGCGTCTCCGACAGCGCGGCGAACTTGGTCAGGTCCTTCATGTACTCATTGTTGTTCGCGAGCCGGTCAGCCAGATACGAGAGCTGCCACGAGAGCCAGCCGGTCATCTGCATGATGCTCTGTATGAGAGCGATCATCACGCCAGCGGTCATTTTTCCCTGCGCAAGCGGAACGGCCAGCACGATAAAAACGACGGTCTGCGCGACGCCCAACCCTACGCTGGCGGCCTTTGAGCGCGCCATCCATATGGCTTGCATGCGCACAAAAATTATGCGGGCCGCTTCAAACTGGCGTGCGAACTCGGCGACCAGCCGCTCGACATACCCGAACAGCGCGCGCTCTTCGACGTTCTCTCTGGCATTGAGCACCTCAAAGAGGTACTCATGCCGCCGCGAGTACTTCGAGGCATCCTTTTCCGCGTCGTATTGTTTTTTACCGCCTTTTGCAGCGATGACCAGCATGGGCGAACACACCGCGATCAACAGAAGGGCAACCCACCAAGAATACACCGCCGTGATAACCACGATGGAGGCGATGGAGCCGATCAATGACACGCCGCTCAGGGTTTGAGACATACCGTCCCTGAAACGCACCTCAGGTTCCTTGGCCACGCGTGATATAAGGTCCCATGTCTCGTGGTCTTCGACGTGGCGGTAATCAAGCTTGGCCTGCTTTTCAACGATGGAGGCGCGCAGCGAGCTGCGGAGCCTGAGCTCCATGTCCTTGGAGGTCAGCTGGCGGATCAAGCCGCGCGCGTTCTCATACGCCACGGCGGCCGCCACCGCGAGGAGCGGCGGAAAAACGCGCGCCCAGTCACCGTCATACGCGGATGCAATGGCGGCGTCGATGAACGCCGCGCTCGCAAAGAGCTTGACAGACGTGAGCGCCATGTCGCCAACAGTCAAAAGTGCGATCACAATGGACGAGATTGGCGCGCATCTGAAGGGAATGAGCACCAGATGCAAAAGCGTGTACTTTTTCCCCGATACAATCACGCGTGTTCCTCCCGCTCCTGCCTTTTTTGTCAGCATCTCTGCGGAGATAATAAACTATCGGTTGATTATTGTCAATGAGTTGAACAAAAAACTCCGCTTTCAGACGTTAAGCGGAGCTTAAATATCGTTGGCTCAGGCGATTGTGGGCATCATCGCCTCGGTCACTTCGTATACGAGCTTTTTCCCTTCAAAAAATGCTGCTGTTTGCTCCGCTACGAAAAGCCCTTGCTCAAGGCGGCCGTTCATCGTTTGACCCCCCGCCATGTGGGGCGTGAGCATGACGTTAGGAAGCGCGCGGAGCTTGTTGTCCGCAGCGGGCGGCTCAGGGTCGGTGACGTCGAGGCAAGCGAAAATTGGCCTGGTCTGCAAAACGTCGATGAGCGCTCCCTCATCCACGATGGGTCCACGAGCGTTGTTGATGAGCACCGCGTGGTCAGGCATGGATAAGAGCAGGTCGCGGCTCACCATGTGGTGCGTCTCCGGGAGATTGGGCGCGTGCACGCAAACCGCGCGGCAGGTCGCAAACATCTCTTCAAGACTCGTTTTATTCGCGCCGAGCGCTGCGGCGGCTTCCGCCGTGACGAACGGATCATACAGCAGGATATCGCACCCAAACATGCGTAACAACTCAATCGTCTTGCGCCCGACGAGCGACGCTGAGATCACACCCACACGGAGACCGCGCAGACGGTACAGGCCTTCACGGTGCCTTTCGTCCTTCCACATACCCGAGCGCACGTCTGCCTGCATGGCGGTCAGCCGCTTGAGCGCGATGATCAGCAGGCCGACGGTCGTCTCGGCCACATCGTCCGCGATGACAGGAGCGGCGGTGAACACTCTGATGCCACGCTTGAACACGCCATCCGTCACGACCGCGCGGGGCGATCCCGCCGCGTGCGCGATCAGCCGCAACCCTTGCGCGGAGGACAACACATCACCGTCAATTTTGGGCGTCCCCCAACAGGTGATGACCGCGTCTGCGCCCTTTGCAGCCTCGATCATCCACGCTTTTTCCACCGTTTCCGGTAGCGCATCCCACGCGGAGGAACACACATAGGGTTCAAGCACGCTCCGCGCGTCCTGACCAAAGACGCGCTGCGCCATGTTTCTGTTGATTAGAAGCGCCGCGCGGGGAGTGTCGGGCATCTCTGTCACCACTTTCACATGTTATCTCACCACTCGGCGACGCAGCCATCCTGATCGCGCCAAACTGGGTTCTTCCAATCGTGGCCGATGGCGGCCTGCTCGCGTACTTTGTCTTCGTCAATCTCAATGCCAAGGCCAGGCGCCGACAGGCGCGCGACGCTCCCGCCCGAGTAGTCGAAGACGCCGGGGTTTTCAAGGTAATCGAGGAGATCTCCGCCTTTATTATAATGGATGCCCAACGACTGCTCCTGAATGAACGCGTTTGGTGTGCATAAGTCGAGTTGAAGGCATGCGGCAAACGCGATCGGTCCAAGCGGACAGTGCGGCGCGACGGCGACATCATAGCATTCGGCCATCGCGGCAATCTTGCGGCACTCAAGCAAACCGCCAGCATGCGAGAGGTCGGGTTGTATGATGTCCACGCCGCCTGCAGCGAGCATATTCTTAAATCCCCAGCGCGTGTAGTTTCGCTCCCCCGTCGCGATGGGCGTGACCGTATGCGCGCGCAGTTCCCTAAACGCCTCCTCGTTCTCGCACAAAACAGGTTCCTCCACGAACATCAGGTGGTACGGCTCGAGCTCCTTCATGAGTACGCGCGCCATGCTCTTGTGGACTCGCCCATGAAAGTCCACAGCGATCTCCATGTCATTTCCGAGCGCTTCGCGGATAGCGGCGACGCGGGTAACGCTGTCTTCAAGTTTCTTATAGCTGTCAATCCAGCGCAAATCCTCAGTGCCGTTCATTTTGATCGCGCGATAACCTTGAGCGTACTTTTCACGCGCCTGCTGGGCCACATCGGAGGGACGATCCCCGCCGATCCAGCAGTACACCTGCACGCGGTCGCGCACTTTGCCGCCCAGAAACTCGTGCGCCGGCAAACCGTACGCCTTGCCTTTGATGTCCCACAGCGCTTGCTCGATACCGCTCATCGCGCTCGTGAGCACCGGCCCGCCGCGATAGAAACCCGCGCGGTACAGAACCTGCCAGATGTCCTCGATGTCGTTCGCGCTCCGGCCGATCACGTAGGATGAGACTTCCTCCACGCATGCGCGCACCGTGTCCGCGCGCCCCTCCACGACAGGCTCTCCCCAGCCGACAAGACCATCTTCGGTCGTCATTTTAAGAAACAGCCAGCGGGGCGGAACTTTGAACAGCTCAATCGAACGGATTTTCAGGTTCATGCTTCACCCTCCATCAGCGACTTGACGTACGCAAGCTCAACCGGAATGAGCTTGTCAACCAGCGCTTCATCCGAGTATTCGGCGGGCAGGCAAACGTCGCCTTTGTAACCGTGTTCCCTGAGCCACGCTGCGATGCGCGGATAATGCGCCTGCCCGTGGCACCCGAGCGTGAAGTACGGTTTCCACTCGGACTGGGGTGCTTCCGGCCCGTTTACGCGTTTGTTGTAGGCATTTTTGAAGTTGACGAGACACATTCTGTCGTAGATGATGGAGAGCGCCTGATCGGGCTTCTCTCCCGCGAGACCGGAGTGCGCCACGTCCCAGATCGCCGAGATCTCTTTAGGATCCCGGTCCTCCACCAGGCGATACAGCTCCATCGTACCTGACGCGCCATAGCCATAGTGGTTTTGAATGCCCACAGTCACGCCATGTCTGCGCGCGAGCGGTACGAGCGTGTCCAGGTACTTCCTGAACTCGCTCTCCCACGCGTGGTACGGTTTTTTACCGTCGTAATTCGCCATAATGCGCAAAATTTTGCATCCCGCTGCCGCGACGCCCGCAAAGCAGCGCTCGTCAGTGGCGGTGGCGACGCTTGAGATCGTGATGCCAAAAGAGCCGAGTGTTTCGGCAAGCTTGGGCATCCCCGCCTCCGCGTTAGCGGGCTCGACCTGGTAACCATCGCGCAGTGGATACTCGATAGCGTCGAATCCGAGTGATCGCACTTTTTCACCGAGCTGTTCAGCGGACAGTTTTTTGAAAGGTTTCGTAAATATGCTGTAACGGTGCTTCATAGGAGGACTCCTTTCGCGTTCGGCTCTAGGTGTTAACGACTCCTTTTTTGAGCAGGAGGTTGCCGCGCGGTGTAATGTCGCCCGTGATGACGACTGCGTACGCCGCCTTGCCGAGATCATAGAAGCTGAAGCGTTCGATCTCGCGCGCCATCACCTTCTCTCCCGATGCCGCGATGACCGCCCGGTACCGCTCAATCGCCGACACGCCACCCGGATTTTCCATCACCGCGCAGTTCCACTCACCCTTGACATCCAGCGGAAACACAGTGAGCACGGCCGCGAGCAACTGCGGAATCATTACGCCGTCCATGCGGATGACGCGCGCGGGCGAGCCGAACGACGGGTAATGTGCATCCGCTATGAGCAGTCCGTCGCAGTGTCCCATCGCCATCATCGCATGGAGCAGGTCGGGGCCAAGCAGTGGGGATACGCCTTTGAGCACGTTCATCAACCTCCGCTTTTGCTACGCTTGCCCTGAGAGCATGGCCTGCGCGAGGATGGTCTCCGCAATTTCCATTGTGTGAACTGCGTCCGCAAAGCAGCTCATGGAACGGCCTTCCATCCGAATTGATGTGAGGAAATCCTCAATCGCGGCGCTCACGCCCGTGACCTTTTCAAAGCGATCCGAACCTGCGACCTCAATGGCATCGAGGTATTCGCCTTTCAGGTCGCCATCCCGATAGACAAATCCGCCGACCTCGTGCTCAATCTGCGCGTAGATGCCGGGCGCATGCATCTCCACATCGAACAGACGCTTGCCGCTCGACCACGAGTTGATCAAGTGCCCGACCGCACCGTTGTCAAAATGGAGCACGGCGCTGATGAAGTTGATATCGGGCGTGCCCACGCGCCTAACGCTTGACTCAACACGCGTGACCTTGCCTCCGCACATCCAGCGCAGCGTGTCTATCGCGTGAACAGTGTCGTCCATCATATGATCGCGCGCGCCGAGGAATGGCTTCTGCTCACACTTGTAAAAACGGCAGACCGCATGCGTGATCGGCCCCCTCGCGCGGCACATCTCAAGCGCTTTGGATGCGACGGGTGAATACCTGCGCTGAAAGGAAACCTGTGTCTGCACATCGTGCTCCTCCGCAAGGTGCGTCAGCGAGCGCGCCTGATGCATCGTGACACCCATGGGCTTTTCGATAAACAACGGAACTTTATGCTCGAGCAGCCACGTCCACGTGTCAAACAGGATGTGCGGCTGGCCGATGGCGAACGCCGCGTCCGGCCTTAACTCCTCAATCATGCGCCGATAGTCAAACACGTTCTCACCGTAACTCTTCTCAATGCCGAAATCCCGCGTTGCAGCCGCCCTCCGCGCGGGGTCAATCTCGCACAAAGCCTCGATCTTCACGTCATTCATGCCCTTGAGCGCAGGATAAATCGCCTGCCTCGCGCGGCTGCCCGCGCCAAAGATGACGATCCGCAGTGGTTTGCTCATGGCGTTCCCTCTTTTCTAGCTGCCCGGTTCGGTTTGTAAGTCAACCCCAATGTAACGCATTGGGCACGGGATATCAATACCTGTCCTGTCGCTTGCGGATATGAGGTGGTATAATGACGGCAAAGAATGGAGGGAGTATGATGACAAACCGCCAGGTTTATCTCACACCCGACCACCGCCTGACCATCAAGGAGTCGCCCGCGCCAGAACCGCGGGCAAACGAAGTGCTGATCAGGATCGCCGCCAACGGCATCTGCGGATCAGACATCCACTTCTTCGCGAACGGGCGTCTTGGCAACTTTGTCGTGGACGCTCCGTACGTCCCTGGGCATGAAGCCTCAGGGACAGTAGTGAAGGCTGGCGCGGACGCAGCGGGATTTCGCCCAGGGGACCCGGTCGCCATTGAGCCGGGCATCGCGTGCGGGTTCTGCCCCGCTTGCAAGTCCGGGAGGTACAACCTCTGCCCCACGGTCGTCTTCCTGTCCGCGCCCCCCATCAACGGCACATTTTGCGACTTTATCTGCGTGCGCGCCGATTGCGTGCATCACTCGCCGCCCGCGCTCGCGCTTGAGCACGCAGCGCTTGTCGAACCGGCGGCCGTGGGCGTTCACGCGGTCAATCAGGCAGCTTCAGCCGGGATCATCAGCGGAAAAAGCGCGGTCATCCTTGGGTCGGGCACCATCGGGCTGATGACCGCGCAGGCGTTCAAAGCCGCAGGCGGAGGCCATGTCACCTGTGTCGATGTTCTGGCGGGACGCCTTGAACTCGCGCAAAAGCTGGGCGCGGACAAGGTGTTGGATGCGCGAAGCGAAAACACCGACGCGTGCTCCGCGGACATCATTTTTGAGACGGCTGGTTTACCCTCCACAACCGCGCAGTGTTTTTCCGTCGCCAAGCCCGGCGGCACGGTGGTGCAGGTGGGATGGCCGACCGGCAATACCGTGAGCGTGAACATCGCGGATTTCATCGAAAAAGAGCTGACATACAAAAGCGTGAACCGCTATGCCAACGCATTCCCCACTGCGTTGACTTATCTTGCGGACGGGCGAATCCGCGTTTCCAGCATGATCACGCAACGATTCAATCTGACCCAGGCTGCCGAAGCTTTCGCGTTCGCGCACAACCACCCGGACAAGTCCGTCAAAGTGCTGGTCACAAACAATTAAGAGCGTCCCCCGACAGTGCGCTCAGCGCGATGACAGCATCTTCTGCGGTATACGAGCCTGTCATCATGGAAGATTCGGAAGCGCATGGATTGACGCGCCTATCGTCAACACGAACGCCGCGCTTGATCACATCAGCCTACGCGTTATTTTGCATGCAGGGGTTTTTACGACGGGGCTCAGGCACCGGCTTGCCAACGGCCTGAGCGCACTGACTGAGCGTTATCAGGCAAGCCGATCAGAGAATATCCGACTCCCGCCCGCTTTTACGAATCAGCTGGATGTATAGTGCAAGCTCGTCGCGCGATGAAACGCCGAGTTTTGCATACATATGCCGGTAGTGCGTCTTGAGCGTGCTGAGGCTGATGTGCAGCGCTCCTAAGATATCGTCGTTGGGCGTGTCATTTGCGCACAGCTTGAATATGGTTCTCTCCGCGGGCGTGAGCGCGCTGATGCGCCCGATGAACTCCTCAAACAGCGCGCCCGCGTCCACACTTTTCTCCGGCCGCATGGCGCGCAACGCGTCGAGGATCTCGTCGATCTCCTGTATGTTCGTTTTTTCGACCTCTCCCTCCCCCTTAAGCGCGGACAAGCCGATCAGGAACGGACGAATGACGCTCCGGCTGAACATAACCGAAAGCGCCGCACCAAAGCAGAGCAGCAGCATAAATGTGAGCGCAAGGCGCAGGTTGCCGTCCATGCGCGCATTGTCGAGATCTTCCTTTGGCAACATCAGCGCGGCAGCGAACTCGCGCTCCTTGAACACCGAATCCGCGGGATAGAGCTTGAGCGCGCGATGCGCGCCGACGAAAGTCACTCCTTGCTCCTGCCGGTACACGCGCAGTGGTCCTTGGTCCGCCGCGACGAGATTCCCCGAGCGCGCCTGCGCCCACACGTCACTGCCCGAGTATAGCGCACCCGCAGTCTCAAACCGGTCGCCTGAGAACGCTGTGAGCGCGCACGAAATGCGCCTGATGCCGCCCGGGTCCGGCGCGAAGTTAAGCTTGAAATACATCTCACTCACCTCGAAACCGCACACGCCAAACGTGTTCCCCGCGCCATCCAGCAAGGGAACGCTTACAGTCATAACGTGCTCGTCCAGCCCTGCGATCGCGCCCTGGCCGCTCCACAAATACAGGCGCGGCAGCGCGCTTTCGTCACCTCCCGCCGCATGCATGGGGAGTTCGAAAAATTCACGTCCCTCGACGTCAAACTCCATGTCCCAGCCGGACTGGAGCGAAAGCCCGTTGGCGAGCGCGATGCGTGGAAAACCGCGCAGGAAGAGCTTTGTATCGGTTCCGGGAACGCTGGGTTCCGTGTTACGGATATAAAGTCCCGCGCGCGAGCGTTCCGCATATGAGAGCGCTGGATTGACGGTTGCGTCAAGCACCACGAACACACCGCTGCATTTTGTTTTTTCAAGCGCAAGAAGTAGCCGGTTAAGTTCATCGGTCAAAATCTCTTCAAGCAGCTCTGGGTGTCCCCCAAGCTCCTCCGCCAAGTATCCGCTGTCCGCGAGCCTGAGTTCGACGCTTCGGGACAAGCTTTCCGACAAGAGCACCGCCTGCACAGAGATCGTCCCGAAACTGCGCTCAATCTCGCTCGCGATATTCTCCATCTCGTGCGTCACGTAATCGCGGATCTCGCGTTCGGCGCTCGGTATAACACCGATCAACGCGAGCACAACGCCCGCGGCAAGCAACAGGCACGCTACAAGCGAGAGAAACGCGGAGAGCAGACGAAAGCGCATCGATCCGCCGGCAGCGGCCACGCTCTTAAGAATCGCAACAAATTTCATCGCGCCGCCCTCACTTTTGTGCGAACTCCTCGAACGCGCCGCGCGACGCCTTTTCGTAGGCCTCAGCCGGTCCTGTTGTCGAAAGCAAACCTTTATACTCGCGTCCCGCACGCTCAGCGGAGGCGCGGAGGCGATCGCCAAACCGCCTTTGCGAGGCTTCACTGTCGGGAAAAAGTTCAGGAACGTAGAACTCATACTCGCGCTGCATGGCAAGCACCGTGTCCAGCAGCGCCTGTACTTTTTGATCGCTCGCGCCCGCGTTCCCCTGCGCGAGCAATCGCTCGAAAGCTTCTGTTGTCACGGGCAAATAGCCTGTGTTGGCCGTGAACCGCAAATTCTGTTCGGGCGCGGTCAGCCACGCGAGGAACAGACCCGCTGCCGCTTCCTTTGCGGGCGTAGAGCGAAAAACACACATGCCGCCGCCGCGCTGCATGGCGATTTTTTTGCCGCCCTCAAACACAGGGTATGGCAGGACGTCGAACCACGCCTCTTCTTTTGTGTTGTCGGAGTAAGTGACGGAATCGGGGTAGAACATCACTCCTGCGGACGTGCTCGTGGTGCACACGATGTCCCCGGTTTTGGCCAAATAGTTGCCATAGTCGTTAAAAATCGCGAAATGACCGCGTACCGCCTGCGGATAGTAGCTCTCCCATACGCGCCTGAAACCGGGGACCGTCGGGTCGATCGCGCCGCCGGCGATCAGATTCTCACCCATCTGCGCAAGCCCGATGAGTGCATAATTAAACAGGTTGTCCGGATAGAAAAAGGCTTTCGCGTCTCCGGACACAGCAGGCGTAAGCGCGTCCGTCCAATCGGCGTACATCTCCGCCGCCCCGGCAATACCTTCAAACGTGCCAAGTTCCGCAAGATCAACGCCCGTCGCCGCCGCAAAACGATCAAAGATGACGCGGTTAACGTAGAGCACCTCGGTTGACTTGGCCACGGGCAGCAGGTAGATCTCTTCCCCGCCCAGCATCCCTTCTTGTAAAAAACGTGGCACAAACTTTAAGAGATCCCCGTCGCTGAACTGTGCGCGCAAGTCGGTCAGCATGCCCTTCTCTGCGAGCGGTTTGGCGATGTGCGGGTACACAAGAGCGATGTCAGGAAGCTTGGGCGCACCCGGGTTGCTATTCGCCGCCGTTAGGATATTCTGGTTGAGTACGGAGGCATTGGACACACTCGTCACGCTCACCGTAATGCCGTTTTCCGCCCCGACGCCGCCGTTGAACTCGTCAATGAGCGAGCCGATGCCGGAGTTCATCTGCTCGACGTATGTGTGCCAAAGCGTGAGCGTCACCGGGTTTCCCGCGCTGGGTCTTGATGGATCCGCGCATCCCATGGCAAGCGCGACGAGCGCGCACAGAGCCGCCACGATCGCTAAACGCCTTTTCATGCCCATCGTCCCCTTTGCAGTACTCCTTTATATCATGCCAATCCGTTCGCAATATGTCAAGCTGAGCGATGATGACGCCGGGTTCGCTCGCGGGACGCACACACAAGCCTGTCCTGACCCCGGGTATCTGAAAGCAAAACGCCGCGACGTTTCCGTGCGGCGTTTGTATAGGTGCTGTTCTACAGGACGACCGACCAGCCAAAGGGATCGGGCAAGCGCCCATACTGGATGCCCGTTAGCGTGTCGTACAATTTCTTCGCGATGGCGCCCGTTTTGCCGTCACCCACGGTGTACAGCTCATCGTGCACACCGAACGCGCCCACCGGCGACACGACCGCCGCCGTCCCCGCGCCGAACGCCTCGGTCATCTTCCCGTTCTTGGCAGCGGCAATGACGTCATCGAGCGCGATTCTCTCTTCGCTTGCGGGGATGCCCATGCTCTGCGCAAGCTTGAGGATGCTGTCCCGCGTGATACCGGGCAAGATAGAGCCGTTGAGCGCGGGCGTCTTGAGCGCACCATCCAAGAGGAAAAACATGTTCATCGAGCCGACTTCCTCGATGTACTTTTGCTCAATGCCATCCAGCCACAGCACCTGCGCGAATCCCTTTTTCTTGGCGACCTCGCCCGCCATGAGGGAAGCTGCGTAGTTGGCCGCGGCTTTTGTAAAACCGATGCCGCCCCGCACGGCGCGTACATACTCATCCTCAACATAAATCTTGACAGGCTCAAGGCCCGTGGCATAGTAAGCGCCGCTCGGCGAAAGGATGATGAAAAAGATATACTTGCTCGCGGCTTTGACACCCAGCACAGGCTCAACCGCGATGATGGTGGGCCGGATGTAAAGCGATGTGCCCTCCGCGCGCGGCACCCAGTCGGCGTCGAGCTTGACGAGTTGCTTCAGCCCTTCGTACGCGACATCCTCAGGCATCTCAGGTATGCACATGCGCGCCGCCGAGCGGTTCATGCGCTTGATGTTCTCCATCGGGCGAAACAGTCGGACGTTGTCGTTTTCGTCGCGATAGGCTTTAAGGCCCTCAAAGATCGCCTGTCCATAGTGGAAGACACTTGTCGCGGGATCAAGAACAAACGGGACGCGCGGTGTTACGCGCGGGCTGTGCCAGCCTTGGCCCTCGTCATAGTCCATAATGAACATGTGGTCGGTGAACAGCTTACCAAAGCCCAGATTGGATTCGTCCTGCGGCTTCTGCGCAGGAGAAGCGTTCTTACTCACCATGATTTCCATGAGAACCCTCCTGACCATACTACATTTTTCCTATAATAACGCTTCAGAGTCGCCGAGTCAACGTTTTTTGCGAGCACGCTTCAGCGAGGTACATTGCCATTTCTCTCTTGATTTGATAAAATAAAGAAAACAAAGCGCGAAAGGATTAAGACATGGAGTCCCCGATCGGATTCTTCGACAGCGGACTGGGCGGCGCGAGCGTGCTGAAGGAAGCCATCGCGCTCTTTCCGACAGAAAACTATGTATACTATGGCGACAACGGCAACGCGCCGTATGGCGAGCGAGCGCCCGAAGACATCCTGTCTCTTACGCTCGCGAGCATCGAAACGCTGAAGCGCGAGGGGATCAAGGCGCTGGTGATCGCGTGCAACACCGCGTCGAGCGTGATGACCGCAGCGTTGCGAGAGCGCGTGGGCCTGCCTGTCATCGGTATGGAGCCCGCGCTCAAACCCGCACAGCAACTCCGGCATGGCGGGCGCGTGCTGGTTCTCGCAACGCGCGCCACGCTCGCACTCCCGAAGTTTGCCCAGCTCATGGCGCGGTACGGCGAGGGTGCGAAGTGCGTGCCCTTCCCCGAACTGGTTGTGCTCGTCGAAAAAGGTCTGACGGCGGGCGATGCCGTCCGCGATACACTCGCGAAAAGGCTGTCCCCCTATTTGAGCGAACCCGTGGACGCCGTGGTGCTCGGTTGTACGCATTTCGTGTTCCTCAAAGAGGAAATTTCACGCTTTTTTCGCGGAAAGACCGCCATTTTGGATGGCAACGCGGGCACCGTCGCTCAGATGGGCCGCGTACTCGCCGAACGGGGGCTGCGGACAGCCTGCGGTACCGGAAGCGTGCGTTTCATGACCTCAGGGGAGCCCGCGCGGTTTGAGCCGCTGTTTCGCGAACTTCTGAACCGCTAAAAAGGAGGAAGACCATACCAACATTCATCATATGGCCAGGGCGATGCGCGCACGAAAACCTCGCGCTAGAGCGGACGCTCATGGCTCAATCCCCACCATGCGACATCGGGCTGATGCTCTGGCAAAACAAGAACGCGGTCGTCATCGGCCGCAACCAAAGCGCGTGGAGCGAGTGCCGTGTACCCCTGCTCCAAAGCGAGGGCGTGGAGCTCGCCCGCCGGATATCGGGCGGGGGCGCGGTGTATCACGACGAAGGCAACCTCAACTTCTCGTTTTTTTCCTCACAGGACCGGCTCGACACCGCCCGCAACGTGCGCGTACTCGCCGACGCACTCCATTCGCTCGGGCTTGACATCGCGCCCGGCGGACGGAACGACATCCTCCTGCCTGACGGCAAGAAATGCTCAGGACAAGCATTCGCGCACACAAACGGTCGTTCTCTGCACCACGGCACACTGCTCCTTCGGGCGAACAGAGAAAACATCGCGCGCTATCTGACGCCGCGCCAGCACAAGTACGCATCAAAAGGCATCCCATCCGTCGCGGCGCGTGTCGGTAGCTTGACTGACTATTTGCCGCAGCTGAGTATGGGCATGCTCTGCGAAGTGATTGAAACCTCTTTTTTCCGCGAGTACGGCCACGGCGAGCGCGTCGACGCGTTATCTATCGCAGACCGAGAGACCGTCGCGCGCCTCGCGCGCGAGCAGGCGTCCGACGCTTGGCGTTTGGGCGAAAGCCCGCGGCTCGATACTACGTTTGATGCCCAGTTTCCATTTGGCTTTTTGCGGTTGTCCATGCGCATAGAGAACGGAATCATTTGCGCGTGCAAGGCGGAGTCTGACGCGCTCGACGCCGACGCGGTGACAAGGCTTGAGAGCGCGCTGACACGCGCCCCATACACCCCAGATGCGTTGCGCGAGCGCGCGCACGGTATTACGGTCGTTCCAGGACTCGGCTTTGACCGCGTAAAAGTCGCACAAGCGGTTGTGGAGCATCTTTTCGACTGAGAAAGAAGGGTTTGCTATGAAGGAATGTTTATATCACGTCATTTTGGTCATTGACACCTCACATCTCGCCTCCGGGCTTGAGCTCAAGGTGACCCAGGGGCTCAATGCGTGCGTGTCCTCGCTCAAGCAAGCAGCGGGCGAGGTTCACCTCTCCTTGTTCGCGTTCGGGGGACCGACAAAGACGCTCTGTACATTTGCGCCAGTCACCAGCATCCGGCCTTTCACGCGGCGTTCCTTTCCATTTTCTGGCGAAGCAACGCTGTTTGGGGCTATCGCGTTCGCGATCGACGACGTCGGCCGACGTTTCGCCGAATGTGATGAGTGCGAACGGCCTGAAAAAGTAATTCTCGCCATTCTTTCTCTCGGTGCTTCAGAAGACATGGACATGGCCTCGAGTGTTGCCGAACGTTTCTCACACCAGCGCGATGTGTACAAGTGGGACATTCAGGTGTTTTCGCCCTCCAACGACGTGCTGTCTTTCGCGGAACAGGTCGGCGTTCGCGCCGTTGGATTCAAAGAGCAAGGCGGAGGCGTCCCGTCCGCGTTTGACGACCTGGCCGACGCCATCCTTGAAATCACCGGCATGGTCCCAAAAGAGCGTGAAGTTCCTGCCACCGCGAAAAAGACGAAACGGGCGCTCAAAGTGCAAGCTTAGGCATCCGCTGAGCAAGGTGTGGGTTTCGGTAAAACGCATGTAATGCGCACACCCGCCCGAACAACGGCGTCAGCCTTCGAGAGGAATCAAAGCAGACAAAGCCTGCGCGGGATCACCCTCCGCGCAGGCCCGTTTTTCGCTTCCGGACACGTTTTCGGGGAGGTAACGCCCATGATCGTGATGCGAAAGACGCGCCCTCCGAAATTGCATTTCACTCGTCTATATGATATCATATCGTTTAACCTTGGTGTGTAAGGCCGACATCGTGGAGGGATGGATTTGGGCAAATTCCTGATCAAGCGCGTCTTTTCAGCGTTGTTCACGCTTTTCGTCGTGGCAACCGCAACCTTCTTCCTGATGCACGCGGTCCCCGGCGGCCCGTTCCTAAGCGAGCGGACGAAACCGGAGATCGCCGCACTGGTGCAAGCGAAATACGGGCTTGACAAGCCGCTGATTGAGCAATACGCGAACTATTTCGGCCATATGATCCGTCTGGACACAACGACCGCCCTTCACTTCACCGATGCCCTGGCGCTCATCGCCAGCGTCAGCGCTGCCGCGATGATTGTGGGCATGAATAAAATGAAGCTTTCACGCCAAGCCCGAAAAACCATGCGTCTGACGACATTTGCGTGCGTGATCCTCGCTCTCGCGGGCGCGTGGAACCGGCTGGTGTTCGACTTAGGCCCGTCGTATACGCGCATCGGGCTGTCCGTCATGGACATTATATCAGAAAAATTCCCGACGTCCGCACGCCTCGGCGTGGTCGCGCTGTGCATCTCGGTCGGGCTTGGCATACCGATGGGCTGTGTCGCCGCGCTCAACCGCGGCAAGATCGTCGATCGCGCGCTCATGTTCGTGGCGACGCTGGGCATTGCGGTGCCGAGCTTTGTCGTCGCCACCGTTACGCTCATCATCTTCGCCATACAGCTCGGATGGGTGCCCACAATCAGCAAGCTCGCCGAACCCAAGCAATACATCCTCCCCGCATTTGCCCTCGCGTTTTACTCCATGAGCTTCATCACGCGTCTGATGCGTTCCTCTATGCTCGATGTCATCGGTCAGGACTACGTGCGCACAGCGCGCGCCAAAGGCCTTTCCGACTTCATGGTCATCTTCAAGCACGCGCTGCGCAATTCAATACAGCCCGTGGTGACATATCTGGGGCCGCTGACGGCCGGCATACTCACGGGCGGTTTTGTCGTCGAGAAAATATTCACGATCCCCGGGCTGGGCAGCTACTTCATCAGTTCCATCACCAACCGCGACTATCCGGTCATCATGGGCACCACCATTTTCCTGGCGGCTCTGGTCATCATGATGAACCTGATCGTCGACGTTCTTTACGGCCTGATTGATCCGCGAATACAAATGGATTAGGGGGAGTGCAATGATGGACCAAAAAATGACAAACAATCCCCTATCCATGCAGGTGCGGTTGACCGACGCCGATTTTTTGCCGGCGGACCCGTCCGAACGCGAGCAAATTGCGCGCATGCGCGAATCCGTGACGTACTGGAAAGACGCCATGCGGCGTTTTCGACAAAACAAGGTGGCGATGGTATCGCTCATCCTCGTCGTCATCATCGCGCTCGCCGCCATCTTTGGCCCGCTCGTTCTGCCGTACCAGTTTGATCAACAGACACGCGGGCATGAGTTTCAGCGGCCTTCGTTCGAGCACCCGCTCGGCACCGATCAGCTTGGGCGCGATATGCTTGTACGCGTGTTGGTGGGTACGCGGATCTCTCTTGCGATCGGCATCATCGCGAGCGTCATCATCCTTTTGATCGGCACGATGTATGGCGCGATTTCGGGTTTCTTCGGCGGCTGGGTGGACAACATCATGATGCGCATCTGCGAAATCCTCTACGCCGTCCCGACCATTCTCATCGTCATCCTTCTCTCCGTTGTGGTCAAGGATCCCATCAAGGTGTTCTTTCAAAATCACGAGTCTATCAAACACATGGCGAGCTACGCGCCTGGACTGCTCTCCATCTTCGTCACATTCGGGCTTTTGTACTGGGTGGGCATGGCGCGCATTGTGCGAGGACAGATTCTCTCGTTGCGAAATCTTGAGTACATCACAGCCGCGCGCGCGTTTGGCGCATCCTCGCGCAGCATCATCCTTCGCCATCTCTTGCCCAACTGCATCGGACCGATCGTGGTGACCACCATGCTTCAAATCCCCTCAGCCATTTTCACCGAGAGCTTCTTAAGTTTCATCGGTCTGGGCATTTCCGCTCCCATGGCCTCACTGGGTTCCCTGGCGAGCGACGCGATCAACTCCATTTATTCCTATCCGTACCTGCTCGTTTCGCCCGCTGTGGCGATATCGCTGATCATCCTCGCGTTCAATCAGTTTGGTGACGGTCTGCGCGACGCGCTCGACCCGCGCCTGCGCAACGGTTAAGGGGGGCCGCACATGAGTCAAAACATACTTGAGATCAAAGACCTCGGCGTCTCCTTCTTCACGCAGGCCGGCGAGGTCAAGGCTGTCGGCGGCATTTCCTATGATTTGCGACCCGGCGAGGTGCTGGGCATCGTGGGCGAATCGGGTTCGGGCAAGAGCGTGTCCGTTGGCGCGATGATGGGTCTCTTGGCCGAGTCGGGCCGAATCGTCTCCGGAAGCATCACATTTAACGGGCGCGACATCACTCATCTCACGCGCCGCGAGATGCGGAAAATCCGCGGGCGTGACATCGCCATGATCTATCAGGATCCCATGACCAGCCTCAACCCCGTGTTCACCATTGGCAATCAGCTCTCCGAGGTCGGGAAGCTTCACCTAAAAATGGACGGTGAGGCGGCATGGAACCACGCGGTAAAAATGCTGGAAACGGTGGGCATCCCAAACCCGGACCGACGCGCGGAGCAGTATCCGTTTGAATTCTCCGGCGGCATGCGCCAGCGCGCGATGATCGCGATGGCGCTCTCCTGCCAACCCAAGCTCCTCATCGCAGACGAGCCGACCACCGCGCTTGACGTGACGATTCAGGCGCAGATTCTTCAGCTCATGAAGGACTTAAAGCAGCAGATCAACGCGGCGATCATCCTGATCACGCACGATCTTGGCATCGTGTCCGATTTGTGCGACAAGGTGGTCGTGATGTACGCGGGACGCATCGTTGAGCGCGGCAGCATCAACGACATATTTTACAGCCCGTCGCACCCGTACACGCGCGGATTGCTCGCGTGCCTGCCTCGGCTGGACGACGATGAGCGCGCCCGCCTCCACCCCATTGAGGGCACGCCTGTCGACCTTTTATGCCTGCCCGCCGGCTGCGCGTTCGCACCGCGCTGTAATGACTGCATGAAAATATGCCTTCGTGAGCGCCCGCCCGAAGTTGAGATCGGTGATGGCCACACTTCCACGTGCTGGCTGTGCGCCAAGGAAAAGGGGGCGACCGCGTGAGCACTCTGGTTGAGGTCAAAAACATCAAGCAGTATTTCCCCGTCAAGCGCGGGCTGCGCAGCAAGGCCGTTGTCAAGGCGGTCGACGACGTTTCTTTTACCATCAAACGCGGCGAGACACTCGGGTTGGTCGGCGAGTCCGGCTGTGGCAAGACAACGCTCGGGCGCACCATCCTGCGGCTGATTGAGCCCTCGTCAGGCCGAATCTTCTTTGAGGACACGGACATCACCCGCGTGAACATGCTGCCGTACAGAAGCAAAATGCAGATCATTTTCCAGGATCCCTACTCCTCGCTCAACCCGCGCATGACCATCGAAGCGTCCATTGCCGAGCCGATGCAGGTCAACCGCATGTACAAAACTGAGTCGGAGACCTACACAAAGGTGGATGAGCTCATGGAGAGGGTCGGTCTTGCCCCACGGTTTGCCGCCTGTTTCCCCCATGAGATTTCGGGAGGAATGCGTCAGCGTGTCGGCATCGCCCGGGCACTGGCCGTCGACCCCAAGTTTATCGTGTGTGACGAGCCGGTCAGTGCCCTTGACGTATCGATTCAGGCCCAAATCCTCAATCTGCTTATGGATCTTCAGCGCGATCTGGGACTGGCTTATATGTTTATCACCCACGACATGTC
>JAVBRD010000031.1:0-74250 GCA_031548365.1 Eubacteriales bacterium | reverse complement strand
GAGTGCGGCGGCACGGCAGTCCTCAATGCCCTTATAGACATACTTTTCCTTGCAGCGGCCTGTCGCCCCACGGCACACCACGGTAGACACCCATCGCTTTGAACCGCCTGCGTCAACGCCCATGATGCCCGCGATTTGCTCCGAGCACGAAACCCCGCCCACCGGGCAACCATTCACCTTGGCGTTCCCGGAGAGCACAGCGGCCGCGAAAGCGTCGCAGCCTGCAAAGCCGCACCCGCCGCAATTCGCGCCGGGCAAAGCGTTGCGCACCGCGACCTCCCGCGGGTCTTTCTCAATCCCCAGTTTTTTGTTCGCGATGGCGAGGCCGACGCCGAACAGCACGCCCATCCCGCCAAGAACGGCGGCGGGCACCAGTATCAAGCTCATCATCGTCTCATCACCCCGCTAAATCAGTCCTTGGAAGCCGAGGAACGCTATGCTCATCAGCCCCGCGCTGACAAGGGCCACAGGAAAGCCGCGCATCCACGCGGGAAACTCCGTCTCGTCCAGCCGCTCGCGAATGCCCGCGAACAGCACAATCGCCAACGTAAACCCGAGCGCGCTGCCCACGCCGTTGGTCACGGACTCGATCAGGTTGTACCCCTCGTTGATATTGAGGATCGCCACGCCCAGCACCGCGCAGTTGGTCGTGATGAGCGGAAGATATACGCCCAGCGCTTGATATAGAGACGGGCTGCTTTTTTGAATGACCATCTCAACCAGCTGTACGAGCACGGCGATGACCACGATAAACGCGATGGTCTGGAGGTAACCAAGGCCCAGTTTGTCGAGCAGGTAGGTCTGCACCAGCCACGTTATCAAAGACGCGACAGCGATGACAAACGTGACGGCGACACCCATGCCCACGGCTGTCTCAACTTTTTTTGAGACGCCGAGAAAGGGACAGATCCCGAGAAAACGTGAAAGGATAAAATTGTTAACTAAAATCGATCCGACAAGGATCAGCAGTATTTTCGTCATGCCGATGCCTTCTTTCGACTGGTGATCGCGTTGAACGCGCCGAGGAGCAGTCCGAGCGCGATGAATCCTCCGGGCGCAAACACCGCCAGCAGCATGGGTTCATAGCCCGTACCCGTTAAAATATTCGCCCCGAACAGCGTACCGTTGCCGATGAGCTCGCGCACTGAGCCCAGGATCGTGAGCGCGAGCGTAAAGCCGATGCCCATGCCAAAGCCGTCCAGCGTGGATTCAAGCGGCGGGTTTTTCCCCGCGAAGGACTCCGCGCGCGCGAAAATGATACAGTTGACCACGATGAGCGGGATGAAAATTCCCAGCGCCGCGTCCAGCGCGGGGATAAACGCCTTGAGGAACAAGTCAACCAGCGTGACAAACGCCGCGATGACGATGACGTACGCGGGGATGCGGATCTTGTCGGGGATCAGGTTGCGCAAAAGGCTGATGACCAGCCCCGAGCATACCAAGACAAACGTGGCCGCAAGCCCCATGCCCACGCCGTTGATGGCTGATGTTGTGACCGCCATCGTGGGGCACATGCCCAGCACCAGCCGAAACGTCGGGTTTTCATCCACTATGCCGTTCTTTATGATTGTGAAGAGCTTCACGGCTTGATCCCCCCCATTCTCGCGGCTTCGGCCAACGCGGCTTCCACGGCGTCCGCGACGGCGCGCGTTGTAATTGTCGCGCCGGTGATCGCCTGAACGTCATCGCCGGCAGTCTTTGATACTTTGATGGGCGACACCCGCCCGACAAATCGGTCGCCAAAGCCTGCGTCGGATGCTTTTGCGCCCAGACCGGGCGTCTCAGAAGCCGTCATGACCTTCACGCCCGAGATTTTTCCGTCGACACCCACGCCCACCATGATCTCCATCGGGCCGCCGAAACCAACGCTCTCAACCGTGATCGCGTAACCCGCGCTCTGACCCGCCAGACTACCCCGGTAAACATCCTTGATCATGTCCGAACCCGGCTCGGCTTCCACTTGCTCAAAGCTTTCTGCCTTGAGCACCTCGCCGCGTGACCGCGCCGCCTTGGCCGCCTTTTGCGCTTCAATGGGGTCCTTGGTCACGGCGTTGGTCGCGCCCAGCAGCACGCCCGCGATGACCGCGAAGATGAGCAGACGCCCGCCCAGCAGCACGATGTCACGCATGTTTCTTCACCCTCCCATACACCTTGGGGAACGTGTACCGCTCGATGAGCGGGGCTGCCACGTTCATGACAAGGATCGAGTAGGATACGCCTTCAGGGTACGCGCCGTACGCGCGAATCGCGAACGTGATGAGCGCGCAGCCCGCACCAAAGATCACGCGGCCGAGCGGAGTGACCGGACAGGTCACGTAGTCCGTCGCCATGAAAAACGCGCCCAGAATCAGGCCTCCGGACAGCAGATAGTACAGCGGGTCCAGAAAAATAAACCGCATATCCCCCGGAACAAGCCAGCGCGAGCACAACACGAGCGCGAGCGAAATACCGATGAACGACGCGGGGATGCGCCAGTCGATCACGCGTTTTATGAGCAAATATGCCGCGCCGATCAGCAGCCCGAGCCGCCCCACCTCGCCAATGCTGCCACCGCAGTTACCGAGCAGCAGGTCTATGTATCCCGGCCGCATCACAACGTCTAGAGCAGAGCGGGCGAGCGGCGTTGCAGAGGTAACAGCGTCGACCGCGCCGGGCACGGCAAAACTCGTCATGTGTACAGGCCACGACGCGAGCAGCACCGCGCGCGCGATGAGCGCGGGGTTGACAAAGTTGCGCCCAAGGCCGCCAAACAGCTGCTTGACCAACCCGATCGCGACCACCGCGCCTACGGCGGTCATCCACCACGGGGCTTCAGGCGGGAGGTTGAACGCGATCAGCATGCCCGTGACCACCGCGCTGCCGTCGCTGACGGTGATCGCCCTCTTAAGCAGTTTTTGCATGCCCGCCTCGACCCCCACGCAAAACGCGCACGAGAGGAGGATGAGCACGGCCGCGTACCACCCAAAACGCCACACGGCAATCGCTGCGGAGGGGATGAGCGCGATCACCACGTCGCGCATGATATGCCGCGTGGACACCTCGTCGCGCACGTGCGGGGAGAGTGAAACCGTCATCTGCTGCATGATAAAACCTCCGTCAAGGGGTTTGTAGTCGGCCTCACGGCTTTTTTCTCACAGCCTGGATTGCGCGCTTGGCGACGCGGATTCGAGAGAGCAGCTCGCGCCGCGCAGGGCAAATGAACGTGCAGCAGCCGCATTCCATGCAGTCCATCGCGTTCATGGCCTCCGCTCCCTTGAAGTCCGAGATACCGCTCCTGCGGGCGATCTCCATGGGTACCAGCCCCATTGGGCAAACCCCCACGCACCTGCCGCAGCGGATGCACGCGTCCTCGCGTCCCACGCGCGAGGGGGCGAGCGCCACGATGCCCGAAGTGCCCTTGATCACCGATACTTCCAACGAATAGAGCGCGGTGCCCATCATGGGTCCGCCGGACAGCACGCGCTCAGGCTGCGCGGTGAATCCGCCGCACGCGTCGATCAAATCCGTGACAGGCGTTCCGATGCGCGCAAGGAGGTTCTGCGGGTTCTTCACCAACAACCCCGACACGGTGACAATACGCTCATAGAGCGGCTTACCCATGTACACCGCATCCGCAATCGCGGCTGCAGTACCCGCGTTGATGACCACGCATCCAACGTCGGAAGGAAGCCCTCCCGAGGGCACTTGCCGGCTGGACAGCGCTTGGATCAGCTGTTTTTCAGATCCCTGCGGGTATTTGACGGCCAGAGGCACGACGTCCATTTTTCCGCCTGACGCCTTCTTGATGGCCTCAATGGCGTCCGGTTTGTTGACCTCGATACCCGCGAGCACGCGCGTCGCACCCGCCGCTTTCTGCGCGAGCAACAGACCGCGCACCACATCCCACGCGCGTTCCACCATCAACCGGTGATCGGCGCTTAAAAACGGTTCACACTCCGCGCCGTTCAGAATGACGACATCGACCGGTTTGTCCTTTGGAGGTGAGAGCTTGACGTGCGTCGGAAACTGCGCGCCTCCCATGCCCACGATGCCCGCGTCTCTGATGATCTCAATGAGCGCCTCCGGCGTGAGCGCATCAACATTTTCCCTTGGGCGCATGCCTTCGTCCGGCTCATCCCGTCCATCGTTCTCGATCGTCACCGTCATCACCTGCTGCCCGCTGACATGCAGGTAGGGCGCGACCGACCTAACCACGCCCGATACACTCGAATGTATGGGCGCGCAGACAAATCCGCGCGCGCGTCCAATCATCTGCCCGACCTTGACCGCCTGACCCGCTTCCACGATGGGATCGCATGACGGGCCAATGTGCTGCTGCATCGGGATGTACATGACCTGCGGCGCTTTGAGCTCAACAACCGCCTTACCCGACGTCAGCGTCTTGCCATGGTGCGACGAGCTCAGCGGATGCACTCCACCGCGAAACGAGTGCATGGGCATCTCTCCTTACTATAGCGATATGGGGTGAAGCGCGGGAGTGCAGTAGTACAGCTGTGCTGCACAGTCCTTCGGTGCGGTACCGCTGGTGAAAAGCGGGCTAATGCTTTGAATGAAACGACCGTGCGCTGTCCCTACAAAGTAGCGTCGGCCTTCGACCGCCGACATCCTGAAGGTATAGCGCGATCGCGTTTAACCATGGTTGACAAAGGATTAACGAATGCCGCTGTGTGGAAAAGCGCTCCATCCTCACGGATGAAGCGCCTTTGGCTTTGGGGGATACCGCCGCAACTAGCCTTGCGGGCCTGCCTTAACGACGTTCTCAGGCATGGTGTACTTTGCAAAGTTTTTGCGGAACTCACCGGCGAGCTTCTTGGCCATAGCGTCGTAAGCAGCCTTGTCCTTCCATGTGTTGCGGGGGTTGAGGACTTCTGCGGGGACGCTGGGACAGCTCTTGGGCACGAGAACATTGAAGAACGGATCGAGCTCATACTCGGTCTTCTCAAGGTCTCCCGACAGCGCCGCGGAAACCATGGCACGCGAATACTTGATGGACATGCGCTTGCCTTCTCCGCTCGCGGGGCCGCCCGACCAGCCGGTGTTGATCAGGTAGACGTTGGATCCGTACTTATCGAGCATGCGGCCGAGGAGATCGGCGTACGTGGCGGCGGGCAGCGGGAGGAAGGGGCCGCCGAAGCATGTCGAGAACGTCGCCTGAGGCTCCTTGACGCCGCGCTCTGTGCCCGCGAGGCGAGCGGTGTAGCCGGAGACAAAATGGAACATCGCGGCCTCTTTGGAGAGCTTAGAGACGGGCGGAAGCACGCCATAAGCGTCAGCGGTCAGGAAAACGACGGTCTTGGGGATGCCGCCAATGCCGGGAATCTGCGCGTTCGGAATGTACTCAACCGGATATCCCGCGCGCGTGTTTTCGGTCACGGACTCATCGTCGTAATCCAGCTCGCGGGTCTCGGGGTTGATCGTGACGTTCTCAACCAGCGTGCCGAAGCGGATAGCATCCCAGATCTGCGGTTCGTTCTCCTTGGAAAGGCGAATGCACTTGGCGTAGCAGCCACCCTCGAAGTTGAAGATGCCGTCGTCGGACCAGCCGTGCTCGTCGTCCCCGATCAGTTTGCGGTTCGGGTCGGCAGAAAGCGTGGTTTTCCCGGTGCCCGAAAGGCCGAAGAACAGCGCTGTGTCGCCGTTCTCGCCCACGTTGGCCGAGCAGTGCATGGGGAAAACGCCTTTCTTGGGCAGCAGATAGTTGAGGATCGCGAAGACCGACTTCTTCATCTCACCCGCGTACTGGCTGCCAGCGATGATGACCTGCTTTTTCTCGAAGTGAACCAGTATGGCCGCTTCCGAGTGCGTGCCGTCAACTTCGGGGATGCACTTAAAGCCCGGCACGCAAATGATCGTAAAATCAGCGGCGAACCCTGCAAGCTTGGAATCATCATAGCGCAGAAGGAGCTGGCGGATGAACATATTCTGCGAGGCAAACTCGTTGACAACACGCACGTTGATGCTGTACTTGGGATCGGCACCCGCGTATCCATCGAACACGAAAACCTCACGGCCCTGCAGGTAGGACATCATTCGGTTGTAAACCGCGTCGTATTTCTCGGGCGCGAAAGGCATGTTGACCTTTCCCCAGTCGATCTCGTTATGGATCGAAGGAACATCAACGACGAAGCGGTCTTCGGGCGAGCGGCCGGTGTATTTGCCGGTCATTACGCACAGAGCGCCGGTTTCGGAAAGCATACCCTCGCCGCGCGCGACAGCTTTTTCTACCAGCTGCGGGACAGGGAGGTTGTGATAGATGCATTTCGTGTTGATGATGCCGAGATACGACAGATCCAGATGGCTCATGGTAAAACGCCTCCAAATTCATGTGACTGTATTGTCATGACATAACGTGCCAAGTTGTCGCTCTTTGCTGTATTCGTTGCTGTGTATCGGATTCCTGCGCGCATTGAAAAATTTATTTGAGAATGTAGATCGTCACCCCGCGTTTACGCCCCCACTTCAGGCACTGTCGTTCGCTCTCCAGAAAGACATCGATCTGCTCTCCGCCCACGCCCACGTCCTCCGCCTTGCCAATGCCGTACCCGGGTACATACATCATGGTTCCGAGCGGGATGACGTCCCTGTCAACGGCAATTGTGCCGACCTTGGGCATTGTGCCTGTCGCGGTTCGGTCCCCCGTGTGCGTGTACGCGGTGATCTCCACCACCATTTTCTCTTGGACGGAGTATGTCTTCGAACCCGACTTGACACGGGTGATCGCACCTTCGTCGTTCTTGACGAGAACCGGTTTGGGCGTGGGCGAAGGTGTCGGCTTTGGCGTCGGCGTTTTCTTGGCTGTCGGTTTGGGCGTGGCCGTCTTGGTGCCTTGCCTGATGACTTTGTTGACCGGTTCCTTGGACACTTCGCTGGAAATCTCGTTGAGCGAGACTTCCACCCCGTCGTGTAAAATGACCTCGGTCTTGACCACGCGCACACCGTTTTTTCCTTCAGACGAAACTTTTTCCTTCCCTTTAGCAAGTGTCGAGTCCTTTTTGTAGGACACCTTAAACGGAATCGCTTCTTCCTTTTCGCTCACGCGCACCTGAACGCGGATCACCTTGATCTCCATGCCGTCCGCTACCGCAGAGTCCGCCCTGGGCACAACCATGTCGTCCGCCCCGAGCGCGATCCCAGCCTGATCGAGCGCCTCCGCGACCGTCCCCTGCTCCATCATCACATGAACCATGCGGCCGTCAGAATGCATGACAACGATCGGGCTTTGCTTTGCAACGATCGCAGGCCCTGCATCGCCGCCCATTGCCGCCGCGGCAGGCTCTGCCGGCGCCCGATCCACCGTGGACACTCTGCCCGCAGCCGTGAAGTACGCAACGCCCGCGATCACAAACAGACATACCAGTGCAAAACCGGCCGTCCCAAGCCATTCAGCGCGCGTTCGCGGCCTTCTGCGTATCGTTCCGGCCAGCGACTGAACGCCAGCAGCAATTTGCGCGCACAATGATCCAAGCCATCTTAACAACGCGCTTAATCCCCGAAAAAAACGCTTGATGAAGCCGGCTCGTTTAGTGCCCGACCAGATTCCCCCCGTAGCAAAGGCGTTCCGATAGACGAGCACACTTCTTTTTTGTCTTCGGCCTACGATGAAGCGGTACCTCCCAGATTGCACACTTAAACAGAATTATACCGACACAACAATATTTTGTCAAACCGGAGCCTTTAATCGCGTTTTCTCCAGCGAATGTTTGTCCCACCCGACGCATAGCATGTCTTACCCGCATCCGAACGGAGGAGAGATAGTTGAGCATTCAGGCCATCAGGACCCACCTCGCCGAAAAGCGAGCGGCGTATGCCATTCTCACGTTTATCCTGCTGTGCGCGCTGAGCGCGGGAGTGGTCACCGCTCGCGAACTGCCCAATGCAGAAAGCGCGCTGGGCGGTGCGCTTTCCCGTGCGTATCCCGCGCATGGCCTTGCAGCATTTTGGTCAACCTCGTGGCTGCACATCCGCTTTTATGCGCTGACCGCGCTGTGCGCGCTTTTTCTGTGGGGCGTCGTCCCGGCGGGCATGCTCGTGGCTGTGCGCGGGTTTCTAACCGGCTTTTCCATCGGCCTCATCGGTTCGCAGGTCCAGGGACTGCCCATGCTCGGTATCGGCCTTTGCATGCTCCCCGCGCTCGTGCTGATACTCGTCGCGCAGCTCGCGGCTTCCGTGATCGCGAGCGACGCCGCTTTATTCACATTCAAAGCAGGAATCAGGCTGCCCATGCTGGAAAAACTGAACTACATCGCGCCGTCCCTGGTCGCCATCGCAGGACTGTTCATGCTGTCTCTCACGGGTGCCGCGTTTGAGCTGGCCGTCATTCCGGGACTGCTTGCGCGGCTGCTGGCTGTGTAGAAGGAGGCTTTTGCTTGTTCAAAAGAGTCGCGCTCATCGTGCTTGACGGCGTTGGCGCGGGCGAACTGCCGGACGCGGCCGCTTACGGCGACGCCGGTTCGCATACGCTCGCGCACGTCATGCAAAGCTCGCATCCGCGCCTGCCCGTGCTTCGCTCGCTCGGGTTGTTTGATCTGCCCGGTCTGCACGATTTTTCGTCGGACCCGCCTTCCATCGGGCTGTATGGTCGAATCGCCGCGTTATCCCCGGGCAAGGACACGACGACTGGCCATTGGGAGCTTGCGGGCTGCCCGCTCGATCGCGCATTCCCGACATTTCCGAACGGATTCCCGCAGACGTTCATCGCGGCATACGAAAAGGCGATCGGGCGCTGCGTTCTGGGCAACATCGCGGCGTCAGGCACGGAGATCATCGAGGAGCTCGGACCCGAGCACGAGCGCACGGGGTGCCCCATCGTGTACACATCCGCGGACAGCGTCTTTCAGGTTGCCGCGCACGTGGACGTCATACCGCTTGACAAGCTTTATCGCTGCTGCGAGATCGCGCGCGAAACGCTCACAGGCGATCTCGCGGTGGCACGCGTTATTGCCCGCCCTTTTCGCGGCGCGCCGGGCCGCTACGTTCGCACGCCGGACAGACACGACTACTCGCTCCCTCCCCCGCGTGATACCATGCTCGATGTCCTTTCGCGAAATGGGTTGGACGTTATCGGTGTTGGCAAAATACCCGACATCTTCGCGGGACATGGCGTGACCCAACCCGTTCACGTCTCTGGCAACGACGCGTGTTCACACGCCGCGCTGGAAGCGCTCGCGGAGGGTTTTCGCGGTCTGCTTTTCGTCAACCTCGTGGACTTTGACACGCTCTACGGGCATCGCCGCGATCCGATTGGGTTTGGCCGCGCTCTTGAGGCGTCCGACACGTTCCTCGCGCAGGTACTGCGCACGCTCGGCCCTTCAGATTTGCTCATGATCGCCGCTGACCACGGGTGCGACCCGCTCCATCACGGCACCGATCACACGCGCGAGCACGCGCCATTGCTCATCTACTCTCCTTCTATCAAGGCGGCTGCGCTGCCCGCCGGATTGCATTTCAGCGACGTTTCTGCTACCATTTTAGATAATTTCGGCCACACTCCGCTCGCGGGAAGGAGTCTGCTGCCGTTGATCCACACGTCAAGGGAGCTGTAAGCGAATGAAACGCGTGATCGACACCGCGAATAACCTGCTGACACGATTTGGGGAAAAACCTGATATCGGCCTTGTGCTCGGTTCCGGGCTTCAGGACTACGCCGAAAACCTGGAGTCCCCCGTCCGCGTACCCTATGCCGATTTGCCCGGGTTTCCTCGCAGCACCGTTCAGGGCCACACGGGCGAGTGGGTCTTCGGGCGGAAAAACAAAAAAAACGTCCTCTGCATGAAAGGGCGCTTTCACTCGTACGAAGGCTGGTCTATGGATGACGTCGTCCTCCCCATCCGCGTCATGCGCGAGCTTGGCGTGGGCACGCTCATCCTGACGAACGCTTCCGGGGGCGTCAATCTCGACTATCGCCCGGGAGATCTCATGGTCATGCTCGATCACATCAACATGAGCGGACAGAACCCGCTCGTTGGCGCTAACAAGGACGAGCTGGGCCCGCGCTTCCCCGACATGTCGTTCGCTTATACACCCGCGCTTGTCAGAAAAGCGTTCGACGCGTCGCTCGCAACCGGCGTTCCGCTCAAAAAAGGCGTATACGCGATGATGCGCGGACCAAGCTTTGAGACGCCGGCGGAGATCCGCATGCTGCGCATGCTTGGCGCGGACGCCGTAGGCATGTCGACCGTGCCGGAGGTCATCGCCGCGCGGCACATGGGCATGGATATCCTGGGTATCTCCTGCATCACCAACTGTGCCGCGGGCGTGCTCGACCAGCCGCTCTCGCACGACGAGGTGCTCGCGGCGGGTCGCGAGGTTCGCCCGCGCTTTGAGGCGCTGATCTCCGATATCATCGCGAGGGTGTAGCATGCTGTACACTGACATTTTCTGGGATTTCGACGGCACGCTGTTCGACTCGTACCCCGCGATCGTCCAAGGCATGCGCGACGCCTTGCTCACACAAGGCGTTGACGCAACCCTTGGCGAGATACATGATCTCGTGAAAATTTCGATGCAAAAAGCGCTCCAGTTTTACATGAGCAAGTACGCGCTCAAGCCCGCGTTTGCCGAAAGGCTCAGCGTGTTCTACAAGTCCCAGCCGTTTGATGCCATGCCGCCTTTCCCAGGCGCGGTGTCGCTTGTGCGGAAACTCTCATCAATGGGTGCGCGGAATTACCTCGTCACGCACAGAGGGGTGTCCGCGCTCGGGTGCCTTGAGTTCTATGGCCTCGCCGACTGCTTCACGGACTGTACGACCAGCGCGGACGGATTCCTTCGCAAACCCGACCCTGCGGCCATCCTCCATCTGATGCGAAAGCACAATGTCGATGCCGCGCGCGCCATCATGATCGGCGACCGCGACATCGACATCATGGCGGGCGTGAACGCGGGCATACGCGGCGGATTTTTCGAACCCGACATCCGCAGAACGTGCGAGCAAGCCGTTTTCACCGCGCGCAGCATGGCGGAGCTTGCGGATAAGCTGGAGGTCAGTTGAGCTCGTCCAGCGTCAGCTCGTAGGCAGGCGCAAAGTCGCGCATGAAATCCGCAACAGCGGGGAGCGGGCTCTTATCAATGTCTTCGCGAATGGCCTGAAGAGCGCGATCAAACTCATGATTGCCGCTCTTCTTTTCTTCGATGCATTTCAGGTACGCGGCTATTCGATCCGCCGCCTTGACGTGCGTCCACTCGGGATAGGACGAAGGATCATTGACAAGCGTCTCGTACGCCGGGCGCAGGTCACCCGGAAGCATACCGAGTAGCCGTTCCTCCGCGATGCGTTCAATGCGCTTATACGCCGTCCTGATGTCATCGTTAAAATACTTGATGGGCGTGGCGAGATCGCCTGTGATCACTTCCGACGCCTCATGGAATGCCGCAATCTCGGCCGCCCTCGCGGGGCTGAGTGTCACCCCCGCCTCCGCGTGCCGTTCGTTGTGGATCACGCAGAGCGCGTGCGCGATCACTGCGACCGCATGGCAGTGCTCAGCCACGTTTTCTTCACGAAAGCTGCGCATCAGTCCCCATCTCCTGATGTGCTTGAGCCTTGACATGTACGCGAAAAATGTGTTATTCATCCGCACGCAGCTCCTTATTTTTACACCGAACTGCGGCGCAGAGCGCCGCGCGTAAGTCATCGTACATGTTACCCACGCGCTTGACAACGCGCGCCGCGTGGGTTATGCTCTTGTACGACAAATTCATACCGCTGGGGGAGCGAAAGCTGAGACGGCCCGTTGGGCCAACCCTTTGAACCTGTGTGGGTAATCCCACCGTAGGGAAGCGGAGAGACGCTCAATGCAGCGTTTTCTTTGTTTCCCGTATCTTAAAGGATACGGGTTTTGCTTTTCCGGCGCAAGGAGGAAACTGCCATGGCTGACTTTTTCCAGAGCGTGTTCCGTTTCGACAAGGTCTCCTCGTCCGGTTGGATCGGCATCGCGCTGCTCGTCTTGTTCGGTATCGGCCTGCTCATCGCGTCGCGGCGCACAACGTGGAACGCGCGCAAGTTATCCACCGGCGCGCTGTGCATCGCTCTGGCGTTCGTGCTGTCCTATGTCCGCCTTTGGAAAATGCCGCAGGGCGGGAGCGTGACGGCAGGATCCATGCTGCCCATCATCCTGTTTGCATTCACCTACGGCGGCGTTCCGGGCGTGATGTGCGGGCTTGTCTACGGCGCGCTGCAGTTCGTGCAATCCCCGGTCGTGGTTCATCCCATGCAGGTGCTGCTCGACTACTTCGCGGCGTTCGGCGCGATCGGCGTGGGCGCGTTTCTCAGGGGCAAGGGGCTCCCCGAGACGCTTGAGCTTCCGGCGGCCGCGCTCGTCGGCGGCCTTGCGCGCGCGCTTTTTCACGTCATCGCGGGAGCGATTTTCTTTGCGGAGTACGCAGGTGATCAGAACCCGTGGGTTTATTCAAGCGTCTACAACCTGACCAGCGTGGGGCTGGACACGCTCATCTGCGTCGCGATCGCCGCGCTGCCCGCCACCCGCAGGATCAGCGACGTTTTCATCAAGCGCGCGGCCTAGCGCAGGATCGACCCCCAGCATCTTGACGAGTGCGCGGTAGTCGGTGCGCTTCGCTTCCGCTTGCCGCGCACCTCCTTTTTTATGTACTGCGCGGATCATCAGGTTCTTTGCTGTCGCGTCGGGATCAATGAACTCGATGACTTGCGCGGTATAACCATGAATCTCAAGCAATTGCGCGCGAAGCGCGTCGGTGGCGATCTCACACAAGCGCTGCCGCAATATGCCATGTTTCATGATGAGGCCAAGCGAATCGCACCGCGCCTGCGCAGTAAGCTCGTGATGGCAGCACGGCACGGAGAGCACCGCCTTGGCCTTCAGGCGCACCGCGCAAGCGAGCGCAGCATCGGTCGCGGTGTCACACGCGTGGAGTGAGACGACCAGGTCCGCTCCATCCGGCGCAACTTCGTGCGCGTCCCCGCAAATGAAGCTCATGCGCGCTCCCGTGCGCTTCGCAAGCGATTGGCAATGCTCTATGACGTCCCGCTTCAGGTCGATGCCGGTAAAGTCCACCTCGCGCCCGATCACGCTCGTCATGTAATGATGAAGCGCGAATGTCAAATAGCTCTTGCCGCACCCGAAATCGATGATGCGCAGCCGCCCCTGCGGCAGCTCGGGCAGGACGTCGCGCACCAGCTCAAGAAAACGGTTGATCTGCCTGAACTTGGCCATCATGTCGTGCTTAACACGACCCTCGCTCGTCATGATGCCAAGCTCGATTAAGAAGGAGAGCGGTTGGCCGTCCGCGATGAGCCGGTTTTTTTCGCGGTCGTGACCAACCGTCTCGCTCGCTTTTCCCTCGCGCGCGATCTCATGCTCCGTAATCAGCCAGCAATCTTTTTTGACGACCGCCTGCGCCTCCTGCCCCCACATCACCGCGTTGAGCTGGCCAAATGAAACCTCCATCAGCTCGATCACCGCGCGCACAGCTTCTCCAGCAGCGAGATTAGCATGCCTGACTTTCCCGCCCGGTTCTTGAAACTCAAGCTGAAGCCCCTTCTCCCCACGCACGCTCACGGGCACAATCTTGACCCTGAGCATATCCTTAGTTTTAGGTGCGCTGAGCAACGCGCGCATCAGGCTGTCGTCAGTCAGCCACTGCGCAAGCTTCGTTTCGAACGTTGTCTTATCCGCGCGCATGTTTACCTCCAAGCAGGGCACAGGGTTAACCCTGTGCCCTGCTGCATACTAATGGACTTCAACGCTAAAGCATGAACTCCTTGCTCTTAGCGGGTCTTGCGGACAGTTCACGCGCCTTGTACTCAAATCCCTTGCGCCCAAAGAGCCCGTACGTGGCGTTCTTGCCTTCCTCGACACCCGGTTGGTCAAACGCGTCGATCCCGAGCAGATCACCTTCGTAAGCGGTCATCATCTCGAAAAAGAAGAGGAGCTGGCCCACGGTGTTGGCGTTCACCTCAGGCAGGGTGATGTTCCAGCTCGGCTTACCGCTGACCATGAGCGCGTACTCGGTGGCCTCCCGCTCTTTCTGGATGAGCGTGTCGAACGTAGAGCCGGAGAGGAACGCGACGTCTGGGTAGTCGATAGCGCCGCCGGGAATGCCCAGCGTGCTGCGGTACTCTTTAACGGAGAGGAAAGTCACGACCTTGTCAAAAGGCCCTTCGGTGTAGAGCTGCACCTGCGAGTGCTGATCGGTCACGCCCACGGCTTTGACGGGTGTCTGCCCCGCAGGCTCGTCTTTCCAGTCCCCGTTTTGCGCGTGATCTTTACCCAGACTCTCCGCCCACAGCTGCGCGTACCAGTCCGCGATGAAACGCAGGCTGTCCGCGTAGGGGAACATCACGCTGATGTTCTTCTTGGGAGACTTAAGCTCCGAGAGGATGTACATGATGCCCGCCGCCAACAGCGCAGGGTTCCTCATCGGGTCGTCCTCGCGGCACCAAGTGTCCATAAGCTGCGCGCCCGCCAGAATTTCCTCGATATTGATGCCGCAAACCGCCGCCGCGAGCAAGCCGACCGGGCACAACTCGGAGAAGCGCCCGCCGACGCCGTCGGGCACGGTAAAGCAGGTGATTGTCCTGCCCTTGGCCGCCTCACCGCGCGCGATGGCCTGGAGATTGCCGCGCGCCGCGTCGGTTGTAAAGATGATCCGTTCATGCCAGTCATCCGGGAAATGCTTCTTGAGGAGGCTGACAACCATCAGATACTGTGACATCGTCTCAGACGTGTTTCCGGATTTTGACACGATGTTAAAGCAGGTCGAGCCAAGCTCTATGACGTCCAGCAGGGACGACATGCGCTCGGGATCGACGTTGTCTTCCACGTAAAGCTTGGGGCCGTGACGTTTTGATTCGGGCAGGTCGTTCCAGCGCAGATGGTTAAGCGCGGTCTGTACCGCCGTGGGACCGAGCGCGGAACCGCCGATTCCGAAGACGACGAAGGTAGAGAACCGCTCGCGGATGCGCCCCGCGGCCATCTTGATGTCTGAGACAGTCTTTTCCTGTTCGTACGGAAGCCGCGTCCACGCCATCATCTTTCGCTCGTCCCCGCGCATCGCCTCTACGTTTTTGTGGGAGGCGCGCAGGCGCGGCAACAGATCGGCAAGTTCCTTGCTGGTGACAAAACGCGACGCGATCACTTCGGACGACACGCCCAGCTTATGCAGCTTATTCCGCGCGTCCGCCGCGGATTTTTCGGGCAGCCCTTCCGCAAGGCACGCGTTCAGCTCAGCGGCAATGCTCTCATAAGCGCTCTGAACATACTCTGACATGACGTGGTTGAAATCAAATGCGATCCGCATTATCATGTTCTCCTTCCATCGTCCGGACCTTCGGTTGCGGAGAAGATCAGGCGCGCTCCATGTATTCGCCCGTCCGGGTGTCGATTCGGATTTTTTCGCCCTCGTTGATGAAGAGCGGCACACCAACGACGTACCCCGTCTCCAGCGTCGCGGGCTTGGTCACGTTGGTCGCCGTGTCGCCACGCGCGCCGGGCTCACACTTGGTGATGACCAGCTCGACGAAGTTCGGCGGCTCGACCGAGAATGCCGCGCCTTTGAAAAAGCGCACCGTGACATTCGAGTTTTCCTTGACAAAGGGCAATGCGTCCTCAACCTGCGCAAGGTTGAGCGGGAGCTGCTCGAAGGACTCGATGTCCATGAAGTAGTACAACTCGCCGTCACTGTAGAGGTACTGCATTTCTTTTGTCTCAATGTGCGCTCTCGGCATCTTGTCCGTGGGGTTGAACGTGCGCTCAAGCACCGAGCCGTTGATGACGTTCTTGATCTTGGTGCGGACGAACGCCGCGCCCTTGCCGGGCTTGACGTGCTGGAAATCGACGATGTTCCAAACGCCGCCATCCAGTTCAATGGTTACGCCTTTGCGAAATTCACTTGCGGTTAACATGTAAAACCCTCCAACTGGTTTGAATAACTACAGGATGATCAGGTCTTTTCGGCTGGACGCGAGGTTTCGCGCACCTGTCTCCGTGACGACGACCATGTCCTCTATGCGCACCCCCCCAAGCCCCGCGATGTAAATGCCCGGCTCAATGGTGATGACATGCCCTGCTTCCAGGACATCCTCGGACTTCATGCCCACGCTCGGCCCCTCGTGAATGAGCAAGCCCACGCCGTGGCCAAGTCCGTGCCCGAACATGCCGCCGTAACCCTTATCGGTGATGTGCGCGCGCGCGACGGCGTCCACCTCGCGGCCCACAAGCCCCGGCTTGACCGCGTCAAACGCCTTCTGGTTGGCCTCCAGCACGATCTGGTAGATGATCTTCATCTCTTCGGGCGGTTGGCCCACCGCGATGGTGCGCGTGAAGTCGCTGCACAGTCCGTCGATTTTGCACCCGAAGTCCATCGTGACCATGTCGCCCTTTTGGATGGCGCGATTTCCGGGCTCAGCGTGCGGCTTGGACGTGTTCGGCCCCGAACACACGATGCTGCTAAACGCCGGCCCTTCCCCGCCGAGCTTGCACAACTGATACTCGAGCTCCGTTTTGACATCCATTTCTGAAAGCCCCGGTTTGATGAAACCGAGCGACCACGAAAACGCCTTGTCCACCAGCGACTCCGCGCGCGCCATGGACGCAAGCTCAGCCTCGTCCTTGACCATACGCACCTTTTCGGGCTTGCCGCCCACCGGAGACATCGCGATTCCCTCAAGTGCTTCGGAATACGCCTTGTACGACTTAAGCGTCATCTCGTCGTCCTCGAAGAGCACCGTTTTGCACTGGAGCTCGCCGACCGTTTTTCTCACAAGATCGGTAATTTTGACATCCCTGCTCGTGGCCAGGATTGCCGATTCAGGCGCTTGCAGCGCCGCTGCCTCGGTGTAGCGCGAATCCGTGATCACGAAACTGCCCTTGGATGAGACAAGAAGCGCGCCTTCACCCGTAAAACCGCTGAAATAGCGAATGTTTTCACGCTTCGTGAGCAGCACGAGCGTGTCGCCAGACTGATCGATCAATCCAAGGAGCTTTTTCGCCCGCAGATTCACGCAGATTCCTCCCATCATCACTTGCTTATCTTTGAGAGGATAACACAAAACCATGCGTCCTTCAACAATTTAGTCAAATTTCTGTGCGCTGTCCGCCTTGCGCGCGCATTGACAGGAAAGACCGGTTCATGGTAACGTACAGGCGGCCACCATCTCCGCTTACGACAAGTCCGGAGGGATCAGCATGAAAAACGTCACCATACGCGAGTTGTACCGCAATCAGGCGGCACCCGGAGCTATCCGCGTTCAGGGGTGGATACGCACGCTGCGCGATTCCAAGGTCTTCGGCTTTATCGAGCTCAATGATGGGTCTTTTTTCAAAAATCTCCAGGTTGTGCTTGAAGACGGGCGAACCGACCACTTCAAGGACGTCATCCGATTCACGGAAGGGTCAGCCGTAGCGGTCGAAGGCGAGCTTGTGCCCACGCCCGACGCCAAACAGCCTTTCGAACTCAAGGCGGACCGCGTCGCGCTCATCGGCTCATGCCCAACTGACTATCCCATGCAGAAAAAAAGACACTCGCTGGAATACCTGCGCGAGATGGCGCACTTGCGCCCGCGTACGAACACATTTTCCGCGGTGTTTCGCATCCGCTCGCTCGCCGCACAGGCCATACATCGGTTTTTCTCCGACCGTGACTTCGTGTACGTCCACACGCCCATTATCACCGCGAGCGATTGCGAAGGCGCGGGCGAGATGTTTCGCGTCACCACGCTGGACGTTGACAAACCTCCCCGCGGCACGGACGGCCAAGTCGACTACAGCAAGGACTTTTTCGGCAAGCCCACGTCCTTGACGGTCTCGGGCCAGCTCAACGTCGAGTGCTTCTGCCTCGCGCTGCGCAACGTGTACACATTCGGCCCCACGTTCAGGGCCGAGAACAGCAACACAACCCGCCATGCCGCCGAATTCTGGATGATCGAGCCGGAAATCGCTTTCGCTACGCTCGCCGACGACATGCAGCTCGTGCAGGATTTGATCAAATACGTGCTCGCCGACGTCATGGCAAAAGCGCCCGAGGAGTACGCGTTCCTGAGCCAGTTTGTCGACAAAGGCTTGCTACCCCGGCTCGAAGGCATCGTGAACGCCGATTTCGCGCATGTGACGTACACCGAAGCGGTCGACCTGCTCCTGAAAAGCGGAAACGCGTTTGAGTTCACTCCTTACTGGGGATGTGATCTCCAGACCGAACACGAGCGCTATCTCTCAGAGAAGACGTTCGGACGGCCCGTATTCGTGACCGATTATCCCAAGGAAATCAAGGCGTTCTATATGCGGCGCAACGAGGACGGCAAAACCGTTCAAGCCATGGATCTGCTCGTTCCGGGCATCGGCGAGCTGGTTGGCGGAAGCGCGCGCGAAGAGCGTGAGGACATCCTGCTCGCCGCCATGGCTGAGATGAAGCTAAACCCCGAGGACTACGGCTGGTATCTCGCGCTGCGCAAGTACGGCGGCGTACCGCACGCGGGATTTGGGCTGGGTTTTGAGCGGCTTGTGATGTACATCACGGGCATAGCGAATATCCGCGACTCCATCCCTTTCCCCCGTACGGTCAACAACGCCGAGTTTTAGCTTAAGTCGGCCCGCAACGCATAACCCCCCGGACATCGCGTCCAGGGGGTTTTTATGGCTGCGACTTCCAACTAAACAAGCAATCCGTCATGCCGCGCAGGCCTGGTTTTCTGGGCACTCGCAGTTTTTCATCATCGCTTTTCGTACTCTATCAGCGGTTCTTGACGGAAAGGTATTAAGAACCCAAATGCTGCATCCCGTTTAGAGGTTATGCGAGCGGATGCGGCCGATCCGGCGTTGGCCCGAACCTACCGCTCGAACCGCCAACCGGAGACACCGTCATACACCCAAGGCTCCCGCGCCGTCTCAACCCCCGCCAGACCGCGCGTGTACGCGAGCGTTCCCGTGTGGAAGTAAAACCCCGCGAACGGCAACTGCTCAAGCAGATACTTCTCCAGCGCAGACCAGGCCATTGCGCGCTCTTCCGCCGTGACGACCACGCTCGCGTCAGTGAGCAACCCGTCCAACTCACTATCGGAGGAGCCGGTGATGTTGTTGGCGCCGCCCGTCATAAGCAGGGGGCGCAAATCAGGCTCAATGGGAAGTGTCACACCGATGAGCGCGGCGTCAAACGCGCCCTGCTTCGCGGAGGCCAGAAAGTCTGTGAAAGGGAGCGCTGTGATTTCAACATTCACATTGTGCGGCGCCAGCATCTCCTGAATGGCTTTGGCGATGTCCGCTCGAGGCGCGGACTCCGTCTCGGTATTGGTTAAGAGCCGTAGCCGGAGCGGGTACCCCTGACTGTACCCGGCCTCCTCGAGCAAGCTCACGGCTTCCTCCCTCGTCAGAGCGGCCTTTGCCAGTTGCGCGTTGAAAAGATGGTTTCCGGGAAGGACGGGCAAATCGGACATCAGCGCTCCACCCACGTGCTGGAGCCGCGCGAGCGTTTGATCGTCTATCAGCGCGCAAAGCGCTTGCCTGACGCGCAAATCGTTGACGGACGAGTTAGCGCGCTGGTTGAACACCATCATTTCATACTGCTGGGTGGCGATGACCGCCGTGTCCGCGACCGCGCGGTCGACCGCGCCGGGTGCGAGCTTGTAAAGCGGCGCAAGCGAGATCTCGCCCATCGCTAGCCGTCCGAGCGACGCCTCTTCTCCCGATACCACCACGGTGCGCGCGTAAGGAATCGCAGGCGGGCGCCGCCAGCTGTCGGCGTTAGCCTCGAGGTAAAGGCTTTCCCCCTGCAGCACCGTGACACGGTAGATTCCCGTTCCCGCGGGAAGCGGACCATTGTCCGCACCGATGACCGGCGCCGTCATCGCATACACCGCGTCCCAGCCCGCCTCTTTGGAAACGACCGTGAGCACAAGCTCGTCCTCCGCTTTGACCCGTTCTATTTTATTGAGCAGCGCAGTGTACGGGTTGTTTCCGGCTTTCATTTTGCCGAACGAATCGGCCACCGCTTGCGCATTGAGCGGCATACCGTCGTGAAAAAGAACACCCAGCCTGATCTTGAACGTCCATGTCTTGCCGTCAGCTGACGGCGTGAAACTCTCGCAGATGCCGGGAACCGGCGTTCCGCTCGCATCCAGCCTGACCAGCGGCTCGTAGATCAGCCCGTACACCGCGGTCCATTGCCGTGAAAGCGTTGATTGCGGAAGAGGGGGCTGGGCGGTGGGCACGGGCAAAAACAGCTCCTGCTCCCCGCTGGCCGGCCGTGGCGTCACAAAAACCGGCGCGCTGGTGCTCGAAGGCACGTTAATGACCGGTATACCCTCACGGCACGCCGCGATCGGCACACACATGATCAAGCACACGGCCAGAAGCGCGAGCTTGCGCATAAGTCCAGTTGTCAACATCATCACAGTCTTTCCATCAGTCCCGCACCGCGTTGGCGATCTCGGGATACAGACGTTGATAAGCGGCGTACGCTTTTTCGATTCGCTGGACATACTGTCTTGTCTCAGCGAATGGAATGTGCGTGAGCGCTTCGCCGTCTTGGCTGTAGCGCGCATCGTCCAGCCACTTATCGACATTGCCCCCGCCCGCGTTGTACGCCGCGATTGAGAGCGTCAGTTCACCGTCGAACCTGTCGAGTAAGTACCGCAGGTACCAGCAGCCGTAGCGCAAACTCGTCTCCGCCTCGTACAGCCTGTCATCGGTGTACCCATCCTGCTCCCCCAACTTCTTGGCGATCCACTCGCCCGTGTCCGGCATAACCTGCATCAGCCCGCGCGCGCCCACGCGCGACTCCGCTTTCTCACGAAAACCCGACTCAACTTTCATCACCGACCACACGAGCAGCGGGTCGAGCCGGTTCGCCTCTGCGTTCTCGACCACGAGTTCCTCATACCTAAGCGGGTGGCCGATCCTCTGCAGCCTGTCCTGATAAAAGTAGAGGCCCGCGAGCGCGACCGCGATGACGAGCAGAAATACCGCGACTCCCCTCACAGCACGCATGCGCGGCCCTCCAGCAGTTCATCCACCCTGGCGATCGTCTGGGCAAGCGAGCGGTTATTCTCTATGATGACGTCCGCGCGCGCGGCTTTTTCCGCAAGAGGCATCTGCGCCGTGATGCGCGCGAGCGCTTCCTCTCGGGATAGACCGTCCCGCGACGCGAGACGGCTGATCTGCTCTTCCCGGCTCGCGGTCACCACCCAAACTTCGTCCGCAACGGAGTCCAGACCCGCTTCAAACAAAAGCGGGATATCAAGCACAACGGCCTTCGCGCCCGACGCGCGCGCATCCTCGATCTCCCGGTCCATCTCAGCCTTGATGATCGGATGGAGCGCGCTCTCAAGTTTTTTTCTCTGCGCGGCGTCTGCAAAAACGGTGGCCGCAAGCTTTTTGCGGTCAACAACGCCGTCCGTAACATACGCCTCGCCAAACACGTTCAGCACAGCGTCGACGCCCGGGCGTCCCGGCTCAGTGACGCTTCTGCTGATGGCGTCCGCATCGATCACAGTCACGCCGCGCGAACGTATGTGCGTGCTCACGGTGGACTTCCCGCAGGCGATGCCTCCGGTCAAACCTATGATGTGCATGGCAATCACCTCACGTTAAGGTATGCGGAGGGTACGGTCTCCGTCGGCCTCTTGTCGCGAAAAGCGAACAAAAGCTCCATGTCCAGCGCCGCGCGCCAGGGGCGGGAGGATTTCGTTCCTCCTTGTGATGCGGGCGGGCGTCCTGCGCACCGCAGGAAACGGCAGATGCGGTCTGCGACTTCCCCTGTCACTTGCTCTCCGCCCAGTTCCGCCCCGCGCTGACTTCCGCGATCAGCGGCACTTTGAGCGTGGTCACGTTCTCCATACACTCGCGCAGCAGGACGGAGGCAACCTCGCGCTCATCCTCAGGCGCTTCCACAATCAACTCGTCGTGCACTTGCAGGATGAGCTGTGATTTCTTGGGCTTTAGCGCATCAACCACCCGGATCATGGCGATCTTGATGATGTCCGCCGACGTGCCCTGTATGGGTGTGTTCATGGCCGTGCGCTCCGCAAACGACCTTCGATTGAAATTCTTTGAGTCGATATCGGGGATGCGGCGCTTGCGCCCGAACAACGTGGTCGCGCAGCCGTCTGCGCGCGCCTTTTCGATGAATCCGTCCATGGCGTTTTTCACGTGCGGGTAACGCGCGAAAAACCTCTTGATAATATCGGCAGCCTCTTGCCGCGACGAACCGATGTTGCGCGCCAGCCCGAAGTCCGAAATGCCGTATACAATACCGAAATTGACCGCTTTGGCCGCGGAGCGCTGGGATGCGGTGACATCAGCCAGCGGAACGCCAAACACTTCGGAGGCGGTGCGGCGGTGGATGTCCTGCCCCGCGATAAATGCGTCGACGAACGCGGGATCGCCCGACATGTGCGCGAGCACGCGCAACTCGATCTGCGAGTAATCCGCGTCGAGCAGCACGCATCCAGCGGGCGCGACGAACGCGCGGCGGATGCTCCGCCCAAGCTCGGTACGCACGGGAATGTTCTGGAGGTTTGGCTCCGAGGATGATATCCTCCCCGTGCTTGTCAGCGCCTGATGGAACGTGGTGTGTACCCGCCCATCCCCGCCTGCGACAGCGAACAGCCCGTCGACATAAGTGCCGAGGAGCTTCATCACATGCCGATACTCAGCCACCTTGCCCGCGATCGGGTGGATGTCCTCCAGTTTTTCGAGCACCTCCGAGTCGGTCGAGCGACCCGTGGACGTTTTCTTGACGACGGGCAGCATCAGCCGGTCGAAAAGCACTTCGGCGAGTTGCTTTGTGGAGTTGGGGTTAAAATCATAACCGCCCGCGAGCGCGACGATTTCCTTGCGCAAACTTTCGGAGTCTCGGCGCATGTCGTCCCCGATCTGTCCGAGCGTGACTTTATCGATCAGGAAACCCGTGCGCTCCATTCCGAGCAAGACGTCGCACAGCGGCATCTCCATATCGCTGAACAACCCGCAAAGCCCTTCTTTTGCGAGGTTTTTCTCGGTAGCGCCGCGCAGCGCGAGCAAAGCGTCTGCATCCGAGCGCGGCTCACCCAACCACTTTATCGAAACGGACGCAAGCTCAGGCGCGTCAACCGCGTCCAGCAGGTACGCGGCGAGCATGACATCGTAGTCAAGACACTCTGCGGGCAGGGTTGCGCCGCACGCTTCGCTCCTGAACAACAGCGTTTTTTTGTCAAACACGGCGGCACGAGCGTTTGGGTAACGCTTAAACATAGCGCTAAGCGCGCGCGCGGTCGCTTCCGGACTGACGCCCGGCGTGAGCAAATCGCCGCCAAAACCCGCGTCGAACGACGTACCGTCCTCAAACGCGGCCGATACGCCTTCCTTGGTCAGCGCCACGGCAATCGGCGCCGCCGACTCCCGCCCGATGCGTTCAAGCGTTTCGTCATCCGTGACCACGGTGACGTTTCTGGAGCTCACGACAGCCGCCGCCGCGCTTGCTTCCCCAATGATGCCCGCAGCGGGCGGTGACGCGCCGTCCGGACCGGCCAACCGTCTTCTGACGCTGTTCATCTCAAGCCGCGCAAGCATCTCCATCGCCTCCGGCGTACCGAAGGGACGGACGCGCGAGTCGGCAATGGCGGTTGAGAGAGGCGCGTTGGTGCGTATCGTAGCGAGCCGCCTGCACATGCGCGCGTCGTCCGCGTACGCGGTCAGTTTCTCGCCGAGCTTGCCCTTGATTTCTTTGGCGTGCTCGAGCACGCTGTCAAGCGTTTCGTACTCCGCAAGCAGTTTGAGCGCGGTCTTCTCCCCCACGCCCGGCACACCGGGGAGGTTGTCTGATGAATCGCCCATTAAGCCCTTAAGGTCGATCACCTGTGACGGCGCGACACCAAACGAGCGCTTGAGCGCCTCCGTGTCCAGCTGCTCAATCTCGCTTAAGCCTTTGCGCGTGAGCAGAACGATCGTGCCGTTTCCGATAAGCTGGAGCGCGTCCCGGTCGCCGGTGACGAGGTACGCCTCCATGCCGCGCGACTTGGCCTGCGCGGCGTATGATCCCAGCAGGTCGTCGGCTTCGTACCCTGCCGCGTCCGCCACAGCCACGCCCATCGCGCAAAGCAGGTCGCGCAGAAGCGTGAACTGCGGCCACAGCGTTTCCGGCGTCTCGCGGCGGCCTGCCTTGTACGCTTGGTATTCGATGTGCCGGAACGTCGGTTCCTGCCTGTCAAACGCGACCACGAGATGCGTTGGCGCAAAGTCCGCAACCGCTTTGAGCAGCATGTTGACAAAGCCGAGTACGGCGTTGGTGTGAAGCCCCGCGCTCGTCGTCATATCCGGAAGCGCGTAAAACGCGCGATGCATCAGGCTGTTGCCATCAATCACCATCAGCCGTTCGGGCATGGCGCACCTCTTTTCTGTTCTTATCAGGGTATCATACGCGCAGGAGAAAATCAAATACGCGCAAAGGCCGCAGTTTGCCGAAACGCCTTGAATCAAAGCGGAATCTTTGATACACTAGAAATTGTCATACCTGTTAATATACGGAGGTGTTTACGAATGCGCCTGCTGACACGATCGGATTTTGACGGTCTTGCGTGCGCGGCCATTCTCAAGGTCGCCGGAGTGATCGACGACATCAAGTTCGTTCATCCCAAGGACCTTCAAGACGGCTTGATTGAGACAAACGAAAACGATGTTCTGGCCAACGTGCCGTATGTCAAAGGCTGCGGGCTTTGGTTCGACCACCATAAAAGCGAGGAGGAACGGCTGCGCGGCGTCACCTACAAGGGCGAGAGCCGCCTCGCGCCCAGCTGCGCGCGCATCATTTACGAGTATTACGGCGGCGAGACCCGCTTCCCGAAGTTTGCGAACATGATTCCGCTTGTCGACCGCGTGGACTCGGGAAACCTCACGCGCGAGGAAATCCTCAATCCCACGGGCTATGTTCTCTTGGGCTTTGTGATGGATCCGCGAACGGGACTGGGACGCTTCCGCGACTTCACCATCAGCAATTACCAGCTGATGATGGCGCTTATCGACGCGTGCGCCACCATGCAGATCGAAGAAATTCTCGCGCTGCCCGACGTCAGGGAGCGGCTGGATCTGTATTATGAGCAGCAGGAAAAATTCATCGACATGGTACATGAAAAATCAAGCGTTCACGGCAATTTGGTCGTCACCGACCTTCGCGACGTGGAAACGATTTACGCCGGCAACCGTTTCCTGATTTACAGCCTGTACCCTGAACAAAACATCTCGATCTGGATCGTGGACGGGCGCGCCAAGCAAAACTGCGTGTTCGCGACAGGTCACAGTATCCTCAACCGAACAAGCAAAACGGATGTCGGTTCCCTCATGCTTGAGTACGGCGGAGGAGGGCATCGCATGGTGGGCACCTGCCAGGTGCCGTACGCTAAAGCGGACAGTGTGCTTACCCAGCTCATCACCAAGATTACACAGGACGGTTAGGCGCATTGGTGGGCAGAACGCCTCCATGGCCTCCGCCGCGCGAACACTCCGACTTAAGCTTCGCACACCTTTCCCGACGAAACGCAGCACTGGCTGCGTCTCCGATCTCTCGTTCCACTACGGCGCTGGACATTCATCCAGCGCCATTTTTAAGGAGGCTTTATGCAGGAAAACTGGGGCAGGCGCATCGTGTGGTTTCTCTCGGGGCAGACCATTTCGCTGTTCGGTTCCATGTTGGTTCAGTACGCGATCATTTGGAAAATCACACTTGAAACAAAGTCCGGGCTGATGATCACGCTCTCTACGCTGTGCGGCTTTCTGCCGCAGACGCTGATCTCTGTGTTCGCAGGCGTCTGGGCCGACCGCTACTCACGCAAACGGCTGATCATCGCGGCGGATGCGCTCATCGCGCTGACCACGCTCGCGGCCGCGGTGTGTTACCGGATGAACCTCGGCTCCATCGGGCTGTTGCTGTCCGTCTCAGCAGTGCGTTCGCTGGGAGCGGGTATACAAACGCCCGCGGTCAACGCGATCCTCCCGCAGCTCGTGCCCGACGATAAGCTCACGCGCGTGATGGGCATCAACACAAGCGTGCAGTCTTCCCTGATGCTCGTGGCTCCTGTGCTCAGCGGTTGGCTTATGACGGGCTATGCCGTCGAATCCACTTTTTTTATCGACGTGGTGACTGCGGCGATTGCCATCACAATTCTCGCGTGGATTCACATTCCTCTTCATCAGGGCGCGGCGGATAAAACCGAGCAAGGCGGAAGCCACTTTGCGGATTTCATGGAAGGAATCCGCTACGTCAGGACGGACAAAACGGTCGCGCTCCTTCTTGTCTATTTCGCGGTGTTCAGCTTCGTCCTCGTTCCCGGCGCGTTTTTGACGCCGCTGATGTCGGCGCGCACATTTGGCGATGATGTGTGGCGATTGACCGTCATCGAGATTGCCTTTGCCGTGGGCATGATGGCGGGCGGCGGGATCATCGCGGCGTGGGGCGGGCTGAAAAACCGCATCTACACCATCGCGCTCGCGTGCCTCTTCTATGGCGCGGGTACAATCGCCATGGGGTACTCGGCCAACTTCGTGATGTTTTCCGCGCTCATGGTTTTTCTCGGGCTGACCGTGCCGTTCTTCAACACATCGTCAACCGTGTTCTTCCAGCAGCGTGTTCCGCCCGATATGCTCGGACGTGTGTTCGGGCTGATCGGCACGATCTCAACGCTCGCGATGCCGATCGGCATGGCCGTGTTCGGCCCGCTGGCCGACATCATCAAAATCGAATGGCTGCTCGTCGCGAGCGGCGCGCTCTTATGCGCTCTCGGCGGCGGGATGTTCCTCGTACCCGCGTTTCGGCATTTATCAACGACAAGTGAGGTGCTCAACCCATGAAATCCGTTCCGCGCACCCGCAATCACGCAATCAGCGCGCACAGACCGGGCGAAGGCGTCCCCGGCATTGTGTTCGAAGGCCGCTGGTTGCAGAGCCCAAAGTTCCGCGGGCTGACCTACCACCAGCAGATGCACGAAGACCGCAAGCCCAAGTTCCGAACTGGCGTGCAGAATGTCCACACGCTGCTTCGCCGAGTTTTCACGGTGGACAAGCCCGTAAAAAAAGCTGTCATACACCTGACCGCCGACGACGTCTATCATCTGTACATCAACAGCACGTTTGTGGGAGTCGGACCGGCGCCCGCATATCTGTTCAAGTATCCCTACAACTCCTTCGACGTCACGCGCCTGTTGCGTGCCGGCGAGACCAACGCCATCGCGGCGCACGTCTATTATCAAGGCTGCTTCAACATCGCGTACACAAGCGGCGACAACCTCCAAGGATTCCTCTGCCAGCTCGAAATCGACTATGAAGACGGGAGCCGTTCGGTCATAGCGAGCGATTCCCGCTGGAAGGCGCTCGACTGCGACGCGTGGACCGGCGAGCGCGGCTTCGGCTATGACACGCACATTGCTGAAGACTTCGATCTGCGCCGCTACCCGTGCGGCTGGCAATCGCCCGCGTTTGACGATTCCGCGTGGGGTGCGCCCGACACGCCCGCCAACCCCTGCCCCCCCTTCTACACGCTCGTGCCGCAGTCCACGCCCGCTGTGACGTTCTACGAGGTCAAGCCCGAAAGGCTCGTGCGTACCGCGCCTGACCGGCTGTTTATCGATCTTGGCAAAGAGGTCGTGGGGCACCTGCGTTTTCGCCTCAAGGGGATATCGGGGCATGTGGTCGAGGTTCGTCACGCCGAGGAGCTCTCCGGCACAAACGAGGCTCGCTTTGAGATGCGCTGCAACTGCAAGTATCAGGAGTACATCACGCTCGCGGGCCGGGACGGCGGGGATGAGTTCGAGTTTTTCGAGTACCGTGGCTTTCGCTACGCCGAGCTGCTCAATCTGCCCTGCGCGCCCGAGGACGTCGAAATCACGGTTGTCGCGCGCAACTACCCGTTCGAGCCAAACGGGCGCTTCACGACATCCAATCCCACATTGAGCGCGATACTCGGCATTTGCGAGCAGGGCGTGCGCGTGGGCACGCAGGAGACTTATCTCGACTGCCCCACCCGCGAAAAAGGCGGATTCATGGGCGATGGGCTGATCACCGCGCTCTCCCACATCATCTTTACAGGCGACCCCGCCGTGTACAGGAAGTTCATCGAGGATTTGATCAGCTCCGCGCGCATCAATCCCGGTCTTTGCGCCGAATCGCCGACATATCTTACCGCGGAGATCTCGGACTACTCCATGATATTTCCGCTCATTGTGAGCAACTACGTCTACTGGACGGGCGACAAGAGCATTCTACCCGCCGCGCTCGCGGCCATTGAAGGCTTGATCGACCGCTACCGCCCGTGTATAAACAAGGATGGTTTGCTCGAAGGCCTCGCCGGCCTTAACCCACGCTCCCACATCATGGTCATGGTCGACTGGCCTGAAAACCTGCGTGACGGCTACGAGCACGAGCAAGCCAAGACCCGTGTGTGCGCGCTGAGCAACCAGTTCTACTACGCGTGCCTGTCCACCGCCGCCTCGCTCTACGCGATGGCGGGGAGCGCGCAGCGCGCCTCCGAGCGGCATGCGGACGCTGAGATCGTCAAAAAGGCGCTCCTTGAGAAAGTCGCGGACAATAATACGGGACTTTACCCTGATTACATCGGTTCCACCCACTTTTCCCTGCACGCTCAGGCGCTTCCGCTCATGTTCGGCATCGTGCCCGAAAGCGGCGCTAAGCCCCTGGTCGATTTCCTGAAGACGCGCAGAATCGGCTGCGGCGTGTACTTTACGTATTTCCTGATCAACGGTCTGTTGAACGTGGGCGAGGACGCATATGCCGCCGAGCTTTTGCTCTGTGAGGACGAGCGTTCCTGGGTCAACATGCTCCGCGCGGGCGCGACGACCTGCATGGAGGCGTGGGGACCCGACCAGAAGTGGAACACGAGCTGGTGCCACCCTTGGTCGAGCACGCCCGTGATCGCTCTGTGGCGGATGCTGGGCGTGATTCCCTTTGATCTCGGCTACCGAGCGATCACCGTCGCGCCCCGGTTGCCCGCCTCTTTGGGCGATCTGAGGCTTGAATTCAAGACCCCGGTCGGCACGATGGTCGCCGAAGTCAAGGGCAACGAGTACGCCGTCACGCTTCCCCGGCCAATCACGGCAAGAATCGCATTACCAGGCACGCACCCGTACGACGAAGAGCTGGATGCGGGCACGCACCGCTTCACGATCGAGCGGGCATAACAGCAGCTTTACCGTAAGCACGCGGATATGCACACTGATGAAAGGATGGTCAAAATGGAACGCAAGCTACGCATCGGGATCATCGGGACGGGCAGCATCGCCGGGTCACACATCAGAGGGTACAAATCTTTTTCCGACGTGGAGATCGTCGCGGGTGCGGACATCGTTCCGGGCAAGGCAAAGGCTTTTTTCGAACGGCATGGCATCGAGGGAGCGCTTGCGTTTGACAGCGCGCGTGATATGCTGGACAGCGTCGAGCTGGACGGCGTGAGCGTTTGTACCTACAACACCACGCACGCGGAGTGCGCTATCGCCGCGCTTGAAAAAGGCATCCATGTGCTGTGCGAAAAACCGATGTCGTTTACGCTTCAGGAAGCGGCGGACATGGTGATCGCTTCCAAAAAGTCGGGGAAGATCCTCACGATCGGGTTCCAGCCGCGCTATGACTACATGCGCCGCAAGATCGACGGCATCATCAGTTCGGGCGCGCTGGGCAAGGTCTACTACATCCAAAACGGCGGCGGGCGCAGGCGCGGCATCCCCGCAGGCACATTTGTCGACAAGGAAAAAGCCGGCTACGGCTGTTTGGGCGATATCGGATGCTATTCTATCGACGAAGCGCTTCACGCGGTCAGCTACCCGCGTCCGCTCACGGTCTCCGCCATCGCCACGGATTATTTCGGCAAGAACCCGAAATACTGGGCGGGCGCTGACACATTCGACGTCGACGATTTCTCCGTCGCGCTCGTCCGGCTCGAGGGCGATCTGACGTACGTCTTTAAGCAGTCATGGGCGATGCACGCCGATTCTCTGGGGGACGCGCTCTGGCTGGGCACCGAGTGCGGGATCAAGATGTGCTTCGGATTGGACGCGCACAACAAACCCTCCAAATACATGTATTACACGGATGTCAACGGTCAGCACATCGACAGCGCCATCCTCCCCTCCCTCCCCTTCAACGGCGCGGAGGGGCTTGTGCCCAAGGACATCTTCGTCGCCAAGGTACGCGATTTCTGCGACGCGGTTTTGAGCGGCGGTCCCGCGCCCATCCCGGGCGAGGAGATCATCGTCAACCAGGCCATATGCGACGGCATCTACCGCTCGTCCAAGCTGAAAAGAGAAGTCGAGATCGTCATGCCCAAGATATAGAGTCCGCTAGCACGCAGAAAGAGGCTCGCAGTGAGCCTCTTTCTTAATTTTCCATATCTTTTGCTCTAACAAAGTGTCTGTAGTCGAGCGGTGTTCCTTCTTTCTTGACTGCAACCATTTCCACCACCCCGGCCAGCGCTTTGATCTTGTCTTCGATGATGGACTGCAGGCACACGGGAACATGATCGCCGTGATGGCGGTGGAGCGCGACACACTCCTTGCATTTCCCGTGCCAGCCGCACAGCGTGTTAGGGCATGTACACGCCGTGACCGTGGCGTCCTTTTCCAACTCCCTGTTCCTCAAGACCTGCTCATAGTATTCTTCTTTCGTTCTCATGAGACCTTCTCACTTGGACGACTGCCTTTGCGAAAAAAGCGCGAGCTTGGCATAAAGATCCTCAAGGATCAGGCGGCTGTCAATCGCGTTGTATACGCGGATCGCGCGGTTAAGGCCCGTGTGAGCGTACGTCATGTCCTGCGCGATCATGGGCGCGGGCATGAGTGTGTACTCAAACCGGTGCTCGTACAAAATCAGCCCGACGGATGGGTTATCGCCCAGCACCCACGTCTCCCCCGTCCGAAACGCGCTCTTGCGCGGACCGGGCTCCATGCTATGCTCCTGCAGCTGATCGCAAAGATAGGCCCCGATTTTACCGCACGGGCGCACGCGATACTCCAGTTCCGCGAGGGACACGGGCATCATTTCGTAGACATTCTTGGGCACTTGCCAGAGGCTGATGCCGCTGGAAAACACCACGTTTGCGGCCGCGATATCGTTGCCGAGGTTGTACTCCGCGCCGCCTGCCGGGTACTTCCCGCCCCCGATCCAGATAGCGGTCAGGCGGGTCGCGATACGCGGCTCCATCAGGTACGCGCTCGCAAGGTCGGTGAGCGGCCCCATGAAGGTCACGAAGAGCGGCCGAGGGTCGTCGTCCTTCATGGCCTCACGGACGATCAACTCCGCGCCCTCCGATACTTGAGGCTCCAGTTGGTTTCTGAGCGAGCGTGCCGCGCCCCGGTAGATCATGCCCGGCTTGTCAAAGCCCATTTTCTCAAAGATCAGTTCTATTTCAGCGTAACTAAGCTCCATGCTGTCGCTGACGCGATCGGTGCCGAAATGCGCGGCGATGAATCCCACGTTATCAAGTTTGGGGCTGAGCAGCGTCTGTACGATGGCGAACTGGTCGTCCGCTTCATTCTTCGCGTCGGTATCGGTGATGACGCGAACCCTCTTCTCAGCGGGCACCTTGAAAATGTACCTGTCGTATAGCATCGCACCCATCCCTCTCGCAAGCGTTTTATCACTCAATGTCCAAGTGCATTTTACATGTGGGCGGCAGAAACACCGCGTCGACGCGCTCCAGCTCGTCCCTGGTCAGAACGATCTTTAGCGCGGCGGCGTTTTCCTCCACGTGCGTGGGGTTTCCCGATTTGGGGATGGCGATCACGCCGCTACAACGGAGGACAAACGCAAGCATGAGTTGCATCACGGAAACGCCGCGCGCATCCGCGATGGTTCGCAGCGTCCTGTCCGTGCGAACGTCGGCGCTCATGCGCCTGAGGCGCCCCGCCTGCGCGAGCGGGCAGTACGCCATGGCGGCCACGTTGTGTTCCGTAAGCCACGGGATCAGATCGTACTCTATGCCTCGCGATGTGACGTTGTAGAGCACTTGGTTGACCGCGCAGCGATTCCCACCAGGCACACTGAACAGCTCTTCCATGTCGCCCGTGTCAAAGTTGGACACGCCCCACCGCTTGATTTTGCCCGCAGCCACCATTTCCTCCATGCACGCAACGGTCTCCTCGAGCGGAACGCCGCCCCTCCAGTGCAGCAAGTAGACGTCCAGATGGTCTGTTTTGAGCCTTTTGAGCGACGCCTCGCAGCTTCGGAAGATCGCGGGGCGACCTGCGTTGTGCGGGTACACTTTGGAAACAAGCACGTATTCATCGCGCGGCACGTCCGCGAGCGCGCGCCCGACGAGCGTTTCTGACGCGCCCTCGCCATACATCTCCGCTGTGTCGATCAGATTCACGCCCAGCGACACGCCGCGCCGCAGCGCCGCCATCTCATCTGCCGCGCGTCGGGGATCATCCCCAAGGTGCCAGCCACCAAGGCCGAGAGCGGGCAGAAGCATGCCACCCGCGCTGACCCGCCTGACCGCATCTACCATGTGATCTCGTCGGGGTTGGTCGCAAGGCCAGCGCAACCGGTCAAGTTGGCGATGCAGTCAATGTCCTCCTTTGTCATAGTGAAACCGAATACATCCGCGTTTTGAGCGATGCGTTCCGCGTGCGTCGACTTGGGCAGGGGAAGATATCCACGCTCGAGGCTCCAGCGAATGCAGAGCTGCGCGACGGAGACGCCGTACTTCAGCGCCATTTGGGCGACCTCGGGCACGCTGAACACCTTGCCGATGCCCAGCGGACTGTACGCCTCGAGCAGTATGCCGTGCTCGCGGCTGGCGGCGACGGCGTCGTCCTGCGTATCTCCGGGGCACAGGCGGATCTGGTTGACATCGGGCTTAACACTGGCGGTTTTGAGCAAGGGATCAAGGTGCCGCCGCATGAAATTGCTCACACCGATAGAGCGCACCTTTCCCGCTTTTTGAAGATCCTCAAACGCACGCCACGTCTCCGCGTTCGTCTCCTGCCAATTTTCGCGGAAACGAATGGGGTTAGGCCAGTGAATCAGAAACAGATCGACATAATCCATGCCAAGGCTCGCAAGCGACCCCTCAAATGCTTTGATGGTCTTGTCATACCCGTGCTCCGAGGTCTTGAGCTTGGTCGTGATGAACACGTCTCCGCGCGGGATACCGCTCCCACGCACCGCGCGCCCCACCGTTTCCTCGTTGCCGTAGCCTTGTGCGGTGTCGATGTGGCGGTATCCGCACGCGAGAGCGGCGCGAACGGCTTCCTCGCCTGACCCGTCGTTGGGCGTCTGCCATGTGCCAAAGCCGATGCACGGAATCTTGATTCCGCTCAAGAGGGGGTATGTGTCTTGTAATGATTTCATCATGCTGTTCTCCTCCTGCCAATTTCTTTGTACCAGTATACCACATTTGCACCCGCAACAAAAAGTCCGGCGCTTTCGCGCCGGACAATCAAGTCCATGACTAAAGATTGTCGTAGACCTCTGCGAACTATTTTTGCGAACTATTTTTCTTCCTTTGGCGCGAGGTTTTCGCTGTAGATCACGCAACGGTTCTTGCCGTTTTTCTTCGCGTGGTACATCGCGATGTCCGCATACTTGATGAGCACATTGTAATTCTCAGAGTGGTACGGGTAGAGCGCAACGCCGATGCTCATTCCCACCGCATACTCCTGTATGTGCCTGTTGGTGGCCTCTTCGTGGAAATCGTGGAGCATGTCATCCACGAACTTCCTGGCCTGTTCTTCGTTCTCGATCCCCGGAACCACCTGAACAAACTCGTCACCGCCGACGCGCGCCGAAACATTCAAAAGCCCCGCGGATGGCCTGAAAGCCTTGGCCGCCGCCGGCCGCTTCTGCAAAAACTCGCCGATACTTCGGAGCAGCGCGTCTCCGGCATCGTGGCCCGCGCTGTCGTTAACGAGTTTGAAGTTGTCAAGGTCAATGAAGATGAGCGCGTAGCAGAGCTTCTTGCCGCTCTTCATGAGCTCCGGGAGGTACTCGAACAGGTATTGGCGGTTGGGCATTCCCGTCACCGGATCATAGTGGGCCATGCGCGTCAACTCAGCCTGCATGGCGCGGATACGGCGCATCAAGTACATGATGAAGACGAGCATGAATCCGAACACGATCACCTGCGCGATAACGAGGATGATGATGTTGCGGTTGGCGGCGTCAAAGCTCTCCTTAACCAAGCTGTCCGCGATGTCCACGGCAAGGATGGCGGCCACTTTTCCTTCGGCGTACAGTGGAACCGCGCCGGTGTGGAAGCTGCCGTACTCGTCCACCAGATTGTTGATGCCAGCTCCGGAGCGCCCTGCAAACGCGTCGCGATGGATGTCGCCGATCTCGTACGGTACGAACACATCCGTGTTCTCCTCATCCGTATCCAGGAAAAAAACAACTTCGTTGTTGACGAACTTGAGGCCATAGATATATGTAGCGCCTGTATCCGCAGCGAGCGTGCGCACGCGCGAGAGCATCTGCCCGTATCTCGCGGCATCGGCCTTGATATCCTCGTTGCTGTTGTAGCCGGAGACATTGTACTCTGAGACGATCTCCTCCGCCGCCTGCGAGATGGACATCAGCTGCGCCTTGATGCTGCTTTCGAGAAGTCCACGCAGCTCACACGAGTTTTTCAGCGTGACGAGTATGGAGACGGTAAGCGCGATGCAACAGAACACCGAGATGATGGGCAGGGCGTTTTTCTTCATTATTCGCATCGCTCCACGAAAAATTTGCCAGACAACAACGACTCCGTCATGGTCCCCATACTACAACGATGGACACATTTTACCATTTTGCCGAACGCTGTCAACGGGTGCGAATCCTTAAATGAGCACCGATGATAAATCAGCGGTGTACAAACCGCGGAACCCTTCGTGCGTGGAGTCAAAGGAAAGGGTTGCACCATCGCGGCTCCAGCGGTTGTGGAGGTCCGAGCGGATATCGCCGTTTGCCACGGGATCGGACTTCACGCGCAGGATCATCCGGCCTTTGTCAGTCGCTGTGTTGTACAGGTAAATCTGCCGGTATCCCTCGCTGTCCGGGTAGCCATCCCCCATGATGTACTGAAGGTCGGGCGAATAAATGCAGTGGATATCCTTTGAGAAGAACTCAGGGTTGAGCTGCACGGACTCGTCACTTTGATCTGCGATCAGGTGCATGCCCGTAACGCCCTTGACCGTCGCCCAGATCAGGAGGTGTTCGCCGTCGCGCCAGTGGTAGTGCGAACCCATGGACATGGGGTTCATCACGTGTAAGCCGGTTCCGTCCAGGTTGATCGTGCCAAGACCGGTCGTCCAGCGCTTGCTGTCGGGCGTGGGAAAATCGCGGATCAGAAAAAGAAGACGGCGGTTGTTGGGGCTGAATGTGATGTGGTTGACAACGATCTTGCGTAAGCGGTCAATTCCGAAAACCCGACCGATCTCCTTGTAGCTGATGATGAAGCGTTCTTCGCCCGTGGCCATGTCCATCACGAAGATGCCGTCGTCTTCCGGCTGTGGAACATCAAAAAAACAGTCGCGCACGTCCGAGTAGCCGTAGCCCGGCCTGAAATCAAAGACGCGGTTCATATTGATGCACAGTCCGTGCCGCCCGTCTTGCGATACATTGGCCACAGCGCGCGGAAGCACACGCACCGCGCCGGTGAGGATGTTTTTCACGCACGTGCGGTACTCACACCCGCTGCGCTCGTTGTAGATGATCTCTTCCAAAGGCTTCAGCGGGTTCCATTGAAGCATCGCGCCTTGCTGGAAGTTGAACGCGCGCGTTTCGGCATATTTCGACCACGCGCCCGACGCGAGATCAAACGCGCCCAGCTCACAGACGTCCTTAGCGGTCGGCAGGCGATCCCAGAACGCGGTTTTGTTGCACAGATGCCGCGCGTTCCTTGCGTCAAACGCCGGATTATCGTAGTAGCCATAGTAATAATGCGCGCCGTCCGCCGGGCTCAACCTGCGGATATCGACGATTGCGTCCTTGACGCCTTCCATCGGCAACCCTCCCAAGCGATATCTCCGCCTCCATTTATACCGTTTTTTGGGGACGAAATCAACAACAGCCGTGAAAAGGCATGAAACCCCGCGCGATGCGGCAAATTGTTTTGGCATCCGCGATATCCCCAGGAAGCATGGGCGCTCTTGGCGGCCTTCACGAAATTGACTTCGCTCACCACCGCGAAAGCGCTTGGTAACAAGTGCTTGCGAGCACCATCGGTTTCCATGGTGAAATGGACAGGCGCACAGCGACACTGCTCAGCGGCTTGCGGGCCTACTTTGAATTTGCAGCGTGAGCGCTTTTTGCGCCGAATCCTGATGAATCGCTTTTCACCGCCCGCGAATTATGTTAAAATGAGCATATTTTCGGGGAATATTTGGCAAAACAGCGGAATGGGTGATCGTGTCAATGACAATTTGGGACTATTTGCCACTGCTTGCAGGAATCGGCCTTTTTTTGTACGGGATGTCCGTGATGGGTTCTTCGCTTGAAAAGCTCGCGGGTTCACGCATGGAGAGCACGCTGGAGAAGCTGACCACCAACCGCTTTTCAGGTGTTTTGCTGGGTACGGCGGTCACCGCGCTCATCCAAAGCTCAGCCGCGACGACTGTCATGGTCGTGGGCTTCGTCAACGCGGGGATCATGAAGCTGACGCAGGCCGTTTCCGTCATCATGGGCGCGAACATCGGTACAACGGTTACGGCGCAGATCATCCGCCTTTCCGAAGCGAGCTCAGGCGGAAACGCCGCACTGATGCTGCTCAAGCCCTCTACATTCGCACCCATACTGATTCTCATCGGGGCGGCGCTCATCCTTTTCTCGCCCAAGAAACGCGTTAAAGAAGTGGGTCTTTTGGTCTTCGGCTTCGGCACGCTTTTCTTCGGCATGAATGTGATGGAGAGGACGCTCTCCCCTCTGCGCGAAAGCCCCGAGCTTGCCGCAGCGCTCACGCGCTTTGAAAACCCGTTCCTCGGGGTTCTCCTGGGCGCGGGCGTGACCGTTGCGCTGCAGAGCTCATCAGCATCCGTCGGCCTTTTGCAGGCGCTTTCCACAACGGGAGCGGTCAGCTTCGCGGTGATGGTGCCCATCGTGTTCGGTCAAAACATCGGTACATGCGTCACCGTCCTGCTCGCCTCCATCGGCGCGAACAAGAACGCGCAGCGCGCCGCCATGATCCATCTGTACTTCAACATCATCGGCACTGTGCTGTTTTTTGTCGCCATTTACGGCGCGCATCTGCTCGGATGGCTGCCCTTCTTTGACAATCCCGTGGGAATGGGCGACATCGCCAACTTCCACACACTGTTCAACATTGTCAGCGTAGCGGCGCTTCTCCCCTTCTGCGGAATGCTCGTCAAGCTCGCCAACGCCACCATCCGCAGCCGCAAATCAGGTGATGAAGTGGAGAACTCTCTGGACGAGCGTTTTTTGGCCACACCGTCCATTGCGGTCGAGCAAAGCCGCGCCATGATCCTGAAAATGGGACGCCTCGCCGCGGAGAACGTCAATACTGGCCGCATGCTGCTCTCAACCTATGACCCCCACGCGCGCGCCGCGCTTGAGGAAAAAGAAAGCTTCTGCGACAAGGCCGAGTCCATGCTCACCGAGTATCTTGTCAAGGTTGTCTCGCGTCCTTTGAGCGACCGAGATGGCCGCTTGGCCTCGGAGATGTTCCGCACGCTCTCGGACTTTGAGCGCATTTCCGACCGCGCCGTCAACATTGCGGATGTCGCCGAGTACAACAACGCGAACGGCATCAGCTTCACTGAGACCGGCAAAAAAGAGCTGGGGCTTCTCGCCGAGGCGATCGACGAAATTCTCAAGCATACGCTGGAAGCGTACGAAAACCTCGACGAGAGCATCGCCTCCCACATCGAGCCGCTCGAGGAGGTGATCGACGTGATCACCGAATCGCTCAAGAACCGGCACGTCGACCGCCTGCAAAACGGGTTGTGCTCCATCACCGCGGGCATCAGCTTTTTAGAGCTTTTGACGAATTACGAGCGCATTGCGGACCACTGTTCCAACATCGCCATTTACGTCATCCAGTTCTGCCTGAACGATGCCAACTTCGACCGTCACGAACACGTCCGCAGGATGCATGAAGGCCTGACCGGCGACTTCAAAGCGTTCTACGCGTACTATGAGAACCAGTACTACAGGCCGCTGCAGGACCTGTAAGCGCAGCACCAGACCAATCTCCGGCGCCGTTTCGTCTCACAGGACGACAACGGCGCCGCTTTCTTGTTGCGCGCGGCGCGAACCTTCGCTTTTACCACAGCTAAACTGGCTACCAATCGTCATTTCTCGCGCGTGTTGCCAACATATCCGTCCCGCCCGCATGTATATACTGTGTATGAAAGCGAGAGGAGGGATACGCTTGACTGTCTCAATCGAGTGGTTCCTCCTTGAAAACGTAGCGGTCAACATCCCTATTCTGTGGGCCTCCCTGCGGCTGTGCGGCGCGCGCGTGCGGGCCGCGCCGGTTCTTGCGGCATCCGCGTTCGGCGCATTGTACGGCGCACTGGCCTTGGGCGGCGGGCTCCCTCTGCTTCGCGCGCTCCCAGCACAGGCTTTTGCCGCAGCCGCAATGGCGGCGCTTGCGCACGGTGTTCGCGATTTTCGCTCAACCGCGCGCGTGATGTTCTTCATTTGGATCATGACGTTCTTTTTTGGCGGGGCGGGTCTTTCCATCGCAACGCTGCTGGGAGCGCGCGGTTTTTCGTTTTCACCTTGGGTCCTGGTCATCGCCTTCCCCTGCGCGATGATCGCCGCCGCTCTCGCCATGAGGCTCAAACGTCCCTTGCCGGCATCATTGGATATCGAGGTTACGCTTGAGGGCCACGCGTACGTCTTCCGCGCGCTCATCGACACAGGAAACCACCTCATCGAGCCGTTCAGTGGCCTGCCCGTCATGCTCGTTTCTCCCGCTGCCGCGCTTAAAATGAACCTGCTCGACACGCTCACGCCCGAGCGTGCGGCTTCGCTCAGGCTCAGGCTCATCCCCTATCACAGCGTGGGAAAGCGCGAAGGCGTGCTCACCGCTGTTAAGCCTGAACGCATTTCCCTGCGCAGAGAGCGCGCAAGCGAGCGCGAGATGTACCTGGCCATCAGCCGTAACCCACTCGACTGCGAGGGCGGCTTTGACGCCATCTTGCCGCCTTGAGCAAGCGTCTCGCCGCATTATTCACCGCTCACTTTTAAGGAGGGACCGATCATGTCCACTTGGCTGAAAACCATTGCCGCTTCCATCCGCAGAGCATTGCTGAGGCTTTTCAGGCGGCCCATCCACTACATCGGCGGCGCGCAAACGCTTCCGCCTCCCATGTCCCGGGACGAAGAGACGCAAGTGATGCACCGCCTCCAAAATGGCGACTTCACGGTCAAAGCCATGCTCATCGAGCGCAATCTCCGCCTTGTGGTGTACATCGCGCGCAAATTTGAAAACACCGGCATCGGCATTGAGGACCTGATCTCGATCGGCACCATCGGGCTGATCAAGGCGGTCAACACGTTTGACCCTTCAAAACGCATCAAACTCGCGACCTATGCGAGCCGCTGCGTGGAAAACGAGATCCTGATGTTTCTTCGGCGCAACAATCGCACACGCATGGAAGTGTCCTTCGACGAGCCGCTCAACACCGATTGGGACGGCAACGAACTCCTGCTCTCCGACATTCTGGGCACGGAAGGCGACCTGGTCACCAAGCTTTTTGACGACGAGGTCGACCGCCAAATGCTGGACAAAGCGCTCACCATGCTCAACACGCGGGAGCGAAAGATCATGCAACTGCGTTTCGGGCTGCTGGGCGGGAGTGAGATGACGCAAAAAGAGGTCGCGGACGAGTTGGGCATATCGCAGTCCTACATATCGCGCCTCGAAAAGCGAATCATCCGGCGTCTCAAGCTCCAAATGGGCCAAATGATGTAACGCCGTGTTCAGGTCAGGAAAAGTTTACGCGGCGTATGCCTTTGCCTGACGCCGTGCGATATGGTATAATGTCGCAGGAATGGGAGGTCGGCCCATGAACACCGGAACCATTGAAACGCCTGAATCTCTCGGCGGCGCGCTTGGGCACGCTCGCCCGGTTGTGCTGCTCATCCCCTCGGACGCGGATCTTCAGCTGATTGTGCGCCTTTCAGCTTCCGGCTTCGCCGCGTGCGCCGGGCTTGACGTTGAGCAAGTCGACGACCTGATGACTGCGGTTGCCGAATCCTTTCACTACATGATCAGCCAGATTCACTCGGCGGACTTGGTGCGGATTGAGTTCGCGCGCACGCCTTCCGTGAGCGTTTCGCTCTATCTAGACGGCGCTCCGCGCTGCCACGTCGGCGGGTACCGGGGCGACGCGGAATGCGTCAAGTACGTGCTGGAGACGCTGGTCGACGACGTTTCGGTGGACGTCAAGGACGGCTCCATTTCCCGCATAGCGCTCGCCAAGAACGCATCCGCGCTGTAGGGAGGCACCATGCGAGCCGAAACCGGAACGGCCGCCCCCCGAGCGGCCCACGATCTGATGCAGGAGTACTGCAGAACACGCGACAGATCGCTTCGAAACCAACTGGTTGCGGAGCACCTTTACATCGCGGACATCGTCGCACGGCGGTATCAAGGGCGCGGTGTCGATTATGACGACCTCCATCAGGTGGCTTCACTCGCTCTCGTTCGCGCTCTTGATCGCTTCGATTGCGAACGCGGCGTCCTGTTTTCCACATTCGCGACGCCCACAATGATCGGCGAGGTCAAAAACTATTTTCGCGACAAGGCCAAGCCCATCCGCCTGCCGCGCGCCGGCACGGAGATCGTAAAGCGCCTATCGGACTCGCGCGAAGCGCTGATGCAAGCACTGGGCCGCACCCCGCTCCCCGCTGAGCTTGCGTCGCACATGGATGTGAGTGTTGATCAAGTTCTGGAAGCGCTCGCCTACTCTGTGGGGCGGCAGACGCTTTCGCTCGACGCGGCGCTCGGGGATGAGGACGGGGACGACTTCCTCGCTTCACTTGGACAAGCCGACGACGAGTATGAACGCATCGAGTTCAACGACTGGTTGTCACGCGAAGTCGAAAAGCTTGGCGATACCGAAAGGCACATTTTAGAGGGACGGTATGCCCGTTCGCTCTCACAGCGCGAAATCGCAAATGAGTTGGGCGTTTCCCAGATGTACGTCTCCCGGTTGGAACGAAAATTGCTCGCGCGGTTTCGTGCAAGCTTATCGCCATAAATTAGCAAACGTTTCTGGGTTATTGTCATTTTTTGGAAAAAAAAGAGAAGGATTTAAGCGCACATATGCAGAAAACCGCAGGAAACAATCTGGTATCTATGCGCAGCCTCGGCCGACGTCCGCCGCGCCGTAAAATTCAGCCGCGTTTTTTTGTGTTTCTGTCCGCGCTCATTCTGCTGCTTGTGCTGGTGTCTCTCCCCTTCCTTCCGCGCTCCACCGCCTCGGTGCGTCTTGGCAGCGTGGGCAATTCCACGTCAACGCAAGCGCTTGTGGTGCATGACGAAACGGTGCAGAGCGTCAAGGCGTTCGGTCAGCTTCAGCCGTTGGCGATGGAAGGGCGGTACGTCACGGCGGGCGATCCCGTCATCGAAGTGTTCACCAGCAGTTATAACGACACGGAAAAGCAGAAGCTTCAGGATGTGCAAATGCAGATCAAGGCGCTTCAGGAAAGCAGTCTTTTGCAGGATGTCAACGACCAAAGTTTACGCCAGCTCGACAGTCGGATTGCGGATCAGCTCAAACAGATCACGGCGATCGCGCGCGGGGACACACAAATCGGCCTGTACAAAGCGGAAAACGACCTCGGCTATCTGATCAGTGACCGCCACGAGTTCCTCCAGCGCGACACGGCCGCCAACAAACAGCTGCAGCAGCTCTACGACCAAGAGAAAAATATCCGCGCGCGCGTTGAAAGCCTCAAAACCGTGGTCAACGCAGGCTCATCGGGCGTTGTGTCCTATTACTTGGATGGGCTTGAACCCGTGTTCACTTACATCGCGCTCGAGCAGGTGGATGTATCGCAAGCGCGCACGCTGCTCAAGTCGCGCGAGGTCGAAATACAGTCCGGCGCTAAAGGTGAACGCCCGATATTCCGCGTAGTCAATCCCGAGCATTTCGCTCTGATCGCGCTTTTGCCCAAGGACAACACCTACGCGCTCGACCAGAAGGTCCCCGTGCACATCAAAAGCGCTAATCTGTCATGCGTGGCCACGGTTCGCCGCGTCGTCTCGGACGCGCGTGAGCAGCTGGTGGTGCTTGAGGTCGTTGAGGAGATCGCCTCCTTTATCTCTCAACGCAAAGCCGATATATCGGTCGGCGGGACGCAGGAGGGCATGATCGTGCCCATCGACGCGCTCTACGGGGATGGTTCCGCCGTCACGCTTACGGATGGCACGACCGTGGACGTCATCGTTCTCGCTCGCGATAAAAGCAACGCGCTGGTCGAACCCGTCACCACCGGAGAATTGCGCGTGGGACAAAGCGTTAAGCTGGAACCGTAACCACAGTGTTCAGGTACACAAAACCCGGCTTCCTTCGTGGTTTTCTCCCGGATGCAAAGCGTCGTTTCAGTTTTCCCGTTTGCCGTATAACCAAAGTTTTGCTGTGCTAAACACTGGCGCGAAGGGCACAATTGGCTGTGCGAGGTACTTTTCATGGATGCGAATGTCCTGTATGAGCGAATCTCCCGCCTCAAGGCGGTGATCTCCCGGCACTCGAGCGGCAACGTGACGGTGGTCGCGGCAACCAAAACGATTGGCGCAGACGACATCAACCTGCTCGCGGACGCGGGGATCCTCGATATCGGGGAAAACCGCGCTCAAGAGCTCGCTGAAAAACGCCCACACCTCTCCCCGGTGTTTCGCAAGCACTTTATCGGACAGCTGCAAAGCAACAAGGCGCTCGACGTCGCGCGCGACGCGCACCTGATCCACTCGCTCGACCGCGCCTCCCTCGCAACCGCGCTCAACCGCGCGGGCGAAACCCTCGGCAGGGCGATACCCGTGCTCGTGGAAATTTCGCTCGCAAGTGAGCCCCAAAAAGGCGGTATCACACCCGAAGCGCTTCCCGCGTTTCTTGACTTGGCATCCGGCATGCGCGGCATCTCGGTTCTCGGACTGATGACTGTCGCTCCGTACGTCCCCGATCCGCAGGACGCAAGGCCGGTTTTCCGTCAGGCGCGCGCACTTTTTGAACGGCTGGCTGCGGACGCGCCGCCCGGCATCATCATGCGGCACCTCTCCATGGGCATGAGCGGTGATTTCGCCGTTGCGCTTGAGGAAGGATCGAACATGATTCGCGTGGGTACATGGCTGTTCGGCCCCAGGCAGTAACTGCACGCACGGTCTTCCCTGTATCCGGTTCGGAGATGCATTAGAAACCAGAAGGATGGTTGCGATGAGTAGTTTTTGGAATCGCGTTCTCAATGGCATCGGTTTTTCCAGTGACGACGGCGAAGAAGAGGTTCTCGAGCAGCGAGAGACTCCGGCGTACAACGAGCCGCCCGCGCCTGCTGTTCAGCGCCGCCCTTACACCGCGTCCTCGGAAGAGGACTACCAGACGACAGCGGATCACGCGTCGAATGGAAAAATCATCAATTACCCGAACGCGACGTCCAGCCGCGCATCAGTCTCAAGCTCCGCGTTTTCGCCGTCCTACTCGTCGTCATCTTCATCCTCGCAGGTTAGGGGGCGTACCGCCGTGTCAGCAAACCGACAGGATATCGTGGTCATCGACAGCTTCCAGCAGGTCAACACCGTCATTGACAACCTGCTCGACGGCATCACGACCAATGTCAACATCGAGAAGCTCAACGCTGTGGACGCGCGCCGCGTTCTTGACGTGCTCGGGGGCGCGGCGTACGCGCTCCAGGCGACGCACCGCTGCTGCGGACCCAACGTATACCTTGTCGCCCCGTACGGCGTGGAGGTCGAGGGCGAATACGACGACAGTCCCGCACAACCCGTCAACACGCAGGCGGCCGCCGCCAGCCAGGGCCGTTACTTCAGGCGCGGCGAATAACAGACAAGGCGGTTACATATGCTTTCAACGGTGCTGATTTTTGCCAACGCGGTCACCCTTCTATTGCGCATCCTCGGATACATCCTGATTGCTGACGCTATCCTTTCGTGGATACTGCCCCCGTTCAACCCAATCCGCCAGATGCTGGGTCGCGTGACGGGGCCGCTTATCGCCCCATTTCGCCCGCTCGGTATGTGGATCATGCAAAAAACACACATTCCGCTCGATTTCAGCGGGATACTTGCGTATGTGTGCCTACAGCTCTTGAGCAACGTTATCATGTATGCCGTCTACTTCACCCTCGCCTGACCGGCGCTTCGCCGATCTGGCGCGTTCGTGTGCCGCGGGGAAGTCGGCGTTCACGCCCTTTCTAGATCCCGCGAGCGCGGAAAAATACAGAATTGAGGCAAAGCGCGCGGGTCTTGGCATCGTCTTTTACGGCGGTTCGGAGGATTGTGAGCGCGTTGTCGCCTGCATAAGCGATGACGAGGACGTACGCGCGAACTTCCCTGTGGACGCTTTGGAAATCACGTGGAGCGCGCACAGCGCCGCGCCGCAGCACCGCGACATCATGGGCGCGCTGCTCGCGCTCGGACTTGAGCGCGACACGCTGGGCGACATCCACGCGGGTGAGAAGTGCGCGGTGGCGTATGTCCTTAGATCCGTTTCGGGGTTCATCTGCCAAACCCTGATGTCATGCGGGCGCGCGCCCGTGAGCGTTCGCGTCAATCCGGATGCGCCCCTTCCCGACCCCGAGCCGCCCTTGGCCGTGCGGGGAACCGTCGCGTCCGTACGACTTGACGCCGTGCTGGCGCTGGCGTTTTCGCTCTCCCGCGGGGACGCGCGCGAGGTGGTCGAGCTTGCGCGGGTGAGCGTCAACCACACACCCACGCTACGCGGCGATCTGCCGCTCAAAGAAAACGACATCGTCTCTGCGCGCGGTCTGGGCCGTTTCCGGCTCAGCGAGATCGGCGGACAGTCGCGGAAAGAACGGTACTTTCTTTTATTAGCCGTATGGAAATCGAAGCGGAGGAGTTAACATGCGTTTCACTGTCGACGACATCAACAAAAAAGTGTTCGGCAAAAAGATTCGCGGCTACAGCGAGATTGAGGTCGATGAGTTCCTTGATAAACTATCGTTGGACATCAGCTTGCGCGATAAAGAAAAAGATGAGATGGCCGCCAAAGTCGCAGAGCTTGAAAAAGAAGTCGAACGTCTCGCCAAGCTAGAACCCGCGCTTCGCGAGATGCTGAACACCGCGCAAATGAGCATAGACGAGAGCATCGCGAGCGCAAACCGCAAAGCGGATGAGATCATCGCGGACGCTTCGAAGCGCGCTCAGGATGAGCTTTCCGGAATCAACGCCGAGCGCGAGAGGCTGCTCGCCGACGCGTGCGCGGAGCGGGATCGACTGAGCGCTGAATCTGAAGCGATCGCCAGGGAAAACGAGGCGAGCATAGCCGCCGCGAAAACGCAGTGTGACGCTATGCTTCAGGCCGCAAACGAAGAGCGGGAGAGCATCATCGCCGGAGCGAACACTGAGGTCGCATCCGCGCGCGCCGAACGCGACGCTGTCCACGCCGATATCGCCAAAGCGCGTGAGGACTTGCGCGCGCAGGTGAGCAAACTCATGGGTATGCTGTAAAATGTTTCGTGGGCATACTTTGTGCGGACGAAGATGATTTCCGCGGAGGGAATGCCTTGGCGCTGAAGGACGACGCGCTTGAGCGTCTTGAACGAATAGCAGACGAAATGGAGCGCCTGGGGCTGGACGAGTACATCTCCTATCTCAGAAACAAGCGGCGTGTCTTGATCGTCAACTTTATGGCCGGTGTCGCTCGCGGCTTCGGCATGGCGATCGGGTTCACCATCTTGGGCGCGATTGTGATCGCGTTTTTACAGCGATTAACTGTGGATGGCATGACCGGTTTTGTCGCCGATATCATCCGCATGGTGCAGGAAAAACTGTGACGCCGCCGGTTTTCGGCGGCGAAGTTTTTGGAGGAACAACGCATGCTGGCTTTTCTGTTTGCAGCCGCCGGGCTGGTTTTGGACCGGATCACCAAGGCATGGGCCGTCTCCGAGCTTGCCCCAAGCGGCTCCATACCGCTCATCGAACGCGTTTTTCACTTGACATATGTCGAGAATCGCGGTGCGGCGTTCGGTGTGCTGGAAGGGCAGCGCATGTTTCTGCTCATTGTGACCGGCATCGCGATGTGCGCCGTGATCTGGGAGATCATCAGGAAGCGAAAAACGGGCTCGCCGTTTTATCTCGCGTCCCTTGGGCTGATCCTGGGCGGCGGCCTTGGCAACCTAATCGACCGCGCGTCACAAGGCTATGTCGTGGATTTCTTTGATTTCCGGCTGATCAATTTCGCGGTTTTCAACGTCGCCGATATTTGCGCGGTATGCGGCGTCATTTTGTTCGCGGCGTACCTGCTGTTTGAGGATGTCGCCGCAAAGAGAAAAGCCTCCGCGCCGGACGGCCAAAGCCATGACGCACCATGAAAGCATCGTCCCCGACGAGCTAGAAGGTGTGCGCGCGGACGTCTACGCGGCACAGATCGCTTCCGTGACCCGCTCACGCGCGGCGTCGTTGATCGAAGACGAACGCGTGACGGTTGATGGCCGCCCGCTCGCTAAGGCGGGGCAAAAGCTGCGCGCGGGGCAGCTCGTGCGCGTGAATATCCCCCCGCTCAAACCCGCCGCGCTCACGCCCGAAGACGTTCCCGTCGATGTCTTATACGAGGATACCGACGTGCTTGTGCTGAACAAGCCCGCAGGCGTCGTCGTTCACCCTTCCGCAGGACACGACACGGGTACGCTTGTGCATGCTCTGCTCGCGCACTGCGCCGACTTGTCCGGGATCGGCGGCGAGGAGCGTCCGGGCATCGTCCACAGGCTGGACAAGGACACAAGCGGTACGCTCATCATCGCCAAGAACGACTTCGCGCATCAAAAACTCGCGGCAGATTTCAAGGAGCACAACGTCAAGCGCGTGTACATCGCCATCGTGCATGGTGCGCCCAAAGAAGACGTGGGTACGGTCGATCTGCCCATCGCGCGCCATCCAGTCGAACGAAAGCGCATGGCTATCGTGAAAGGCGGGCGGCGCGCGGTCACGGATTATCGCGTGATTGAGCGTGGAAAAACCGCAAGCCTTGTTGAGTGCACACTCCATACGGGACGAACGCACCAAATCCGCGTGCACATGGCGCACCTCGGACATCCCGTGATCGGAGACGCCGTCTATGGCTGGGCTTCTGACCGCAAAATGACCCAAGGACAGCTCCTGCACGCGCACACCATCGGCTTTCATCACCCCCGAACCGGCGAGTGGATCGAACTGACCGCACCACTCCCTGAGCGGATGATCCGAGAGATGGCGAGGCTTAAGACGTAAGGGGTCCGCATATGCATTCTCGAGGTGATGGATGTGCGGCCACAGGTTAAGAAGGTGCTCCACTCAGTGGGTTTAGCGCTGTTGTGCGGACTGTCGACCGCAGCGCTGTATTTGCTTCGTTCTGACCGCTTCGACTTACTCGCGCTCCCTCCCGTCCCATTACTCGCCTCAATCGTCTCATGCGGGTTCTCGCTGCTCTCGCTCACCGCGACAGGAATCGTGTTTCCTCGCCCCTCGGGCGACCGAAAAGCTTTGCTTCTCTTCCTCGCCCATGCAGCGTGCGACACACTTTTCGCGCTTGCATTATTCACCATCGCGTTCCCGTTCGCCGCATTCATCGCCTCTTGTACCCAACTGGTACTCGGCGCGGCGCTCACCCGCGCGCTCTGGCGCGTAACACGCTGGCTCCCGCTCATCTGGCTCCCCCGCGTGGCCTTTTGCGCAGCGCTTACGGCAGCCGCGTATGTGACCGTGCTGATCAATTGACAGCACGGATTTCCTCTGATATACTCACACAAATCAGAAAGGAAGATGCGCATGCGTGTCATCAACCGAGATATGGATCGACCGCGCTTGCATCCGTGAATATAACACGGGCGCAAGCGCTTGACCGCTTGCGCCTGCTTGGCCTCATCGCCGCGGCAGGTTTGCCGCGGTTTTTCTTTACCTGATTTTATGAAAGGAGGTGGTCCCATGCGGCATATTGACAATGTCCGTACGGATATGTCGCGCGTCGATACCGTTGAGAAAGGAATGGATGTCAATCATACAATCACTGATCACCTCTCACGAGCCCGAAGCCTGCGTGCCTCTCCTCTCCGCTCGCATTGGCGAAAGCGTGAAGCTTCACGGCTATGTGCACAAGCTGCGCCGCATGAGCGGCTTCGCGTTCATCCTTCTGCGCACCGCGCGTTCCATCATTCAGTGTGTGCACTCGCCCGAATGGTCGGTTTTCGCGCTTGACGATCTCCCCGAAGGCGCGTGCGTCCGCTTGAGCGGCGACGTCGTGGCCGACGCCCGCTCGTCCTCCGGCTATGAGGTCCGCGCCACGCGCGCCGAGGTGTTGAGCATGCCAGCATGCGAACCGCCCGTCGTCCTGAGCGGAAAGGAGCTGCTTGTCACCTTTGACAATCGCTTCCAGCTGCGTCCGCTCACGCTCCGCCACATCAAGGAGCGTGCGGTTTTCAAACTCCAGGAGGGGCTCGCGCATGGTTTTTCGGACTTCATGCGGGAGAACGACTTCACGGAAATCCACACACCAAAAATCGTGAGCGCTTCCGCCGAGGGCGGCGCAAACCTTTTCGCGCTCGACTATTTCGGCCAGCGCGCATACCTCGCACAGAGCCCGCAGCTCTACAAGCAAATGATGGTGGGCGTTTTTGAGCGCGTGTATGAGATCGGACCTGTTTTCCGCGCGGAGTCGCACGACACTTCGCGGCACCTGAGCGAGTTCACCGGGCTTGACATCGAAATGGGCTTCATCCAAGGGTATGAGGACTTGATGCAGACCCTCACGGCCATGCTTTCCTTCGCGATGTCGCGCCTCGCGCGGATGTACGCGCCCGAGCTTTCCCTTCTTGGCGTGACGCCGCCCGTGGCCGATGCCATCCCGGCCATTGCGTTCCACGATGCCAAACGCTTGATCTCAACAAAGCATAGCCGTCCCATCGCCGACGCAAACGACCTTGAGCCCGAGGAGGAACAGCTCATCGGCCGCCATTTCGAGGAAGAAACTGGCAGCGCGTTCGTGTTTGTGACTCACTACCCCTCGGCTAAGCGTCCGTTTTACGCGATGGATGATCCCACGGACCCCTCCATCACGCTCAGTTTTGACCTTTTGTTCCGCGGTGTCGAGGTCGCGACCGGGGGACAGCGCATCCATGATCATGACGAACAGGTCAAAAAAATGCGCGCGCGCGGCATGAACCCCGCCCTTTTCGAACATTTTTTGATGATCCACAAGCACGGCATGCCCCCCCACGGTGGGTTCGGCATGGGGCTTGAACGGCTGACCATGATGCTGGCAGGCCTCAAAAACGTGCGGTTTGCCACGCTTTTCCCGCGTGATACGCTGCGTTTACAGCCCTGATGCCTTCCGCATAACCACAATCAGCGGGATCGCATAAGCGTGACGAACGCTAGATGTTGTGCTAAAATGGCGAAAAAGGGATGCGTCATTCGGGGGACCTCCCCCGAATGACGCACATCAACGAACACAACTGAGGTGAGCCTTTGGACTGGCGGCAAGTCTTTCAAGAAAACGGCGTGTCTGGCGTCGAGCATTTCAAGCCACTACGCGTGTCTGTCACGGGCGACACGGTGCTGAGTCGGTTTGCGTCCCCCACTTTTCCTGACGCATCACTTGAGAACAGCGTTCGCACCGCGCTCTCGGCGATGTTCCCACAGGCCAAGAACATCCGGCTTGCTCTGTGTTGTCCCGCCTTGCTCAACGACTTCAGGCAAAAACCGCAGGACTACGCCAAGCTGGTTTTCGGGCGTTTTGAAGCGGACATGCCGGGCATCGCACCCTTGGTCAAAGACTGCGTATGGCAAGTGCAGGGCGATGAGCTGGTCATGACGTTCGCGAGCGCGAACGCCGAGAGGTACATGATCGACCACGACGCCGTCGCGCTGGTGCGGGCGACGCTCAAAGCGCTCTTCGGCGTTGATTTTTCCGTGAGCACTGCCTCCCCCGCCGATGCCGAGCACCAGCTGGCCGCCATGGCTGAGCGACAGGCCAAACGGGACGAGGTAGCGATCGTGAACGCGCCTCAGGTCAAAGAAAAAGCGAAGGCGTGCGCGGCCGACGCGGTCGTGTACGGCAAACGCATCGCTGGTGACACGGTACCCGTCGCCGAGCTGATCGGCGAGGGCGAGCGCGTCATCCTCGAAGGACGCGTGATCAAGACTGATCTCAAAGAGACGCGCAAGGGTGACAAAAAAATCCTGCTGTTCGACTTAACGGATTATACGTCCACCGTGACGTGCAAGTTGTTTTTACCCGCGGAGAAGGAAAGGGAGATCGAGCCGGTCAAAGAAGGCGCCTACCTCAAAGTGCGCGGCGTGTGCATGACGGATACGTTCACCCGTGATTTTAGCGTGATGCTGAACGACATCAACATCGCCGCCCCCGAGATCCACACGGACGACGAGCCTGTCAAACGCATAGAGCTGCACGCGCACACGAAAATGAGCAACATGGACGCGGTCGTTTCCGCGGAGGATCTCGTCAAGCGGGCGATGTCACTTGGGCATAAAGCCATCGGCATCACCGATCACGGCGTTCTGCAGGCGTTCCCCGAGGCGCTCGCTGCTGCGGGGAAGAGCGATTTCAAGGTGCTCATGGGCGTGGAGGGGTACCTATTTGATGAGGAGGCGGGTATCGCCCTGCACGCGGACGCGCGCTCCACCAGCGCGCGCGTGGTTGTGCTGGACATCGAGACGACAGGGCTTTCCCCACACGCGGACAAAATCACGGAGATTGCGGCGGTGCGCGTGGAAAACGGGGAGATCACGGGAACCTTCCAGACTTTTGTAAACCCCGAGCGGCCCATCCCTGCGCGCATCACGGAGCTGACGGGCATCACGGACGAGATGGTCAGGGACGCACCTCTCGAGCTCGATGCGCTTGCGCGTTTCCTGGCGTTCGCGGAAGGAGACGCGCTGCTCGCGCACAACGCGTCGTTTGATCTGGGGTTCTTGCGCAGAGTAGCCAAGCAGGCGAGTCAGACGCTCCCGCAAACCGTGATCGACTCGCTCGCGCTTTCCCGTGCACTCCTTCCCGCGCTTGCCAGCCACAAGCTCAACATCGTTTGCACAGCGCTTGGGGTCAAGCTCCTCAAGCACCACCGCGCGCTGGACGACGCGACAGCGACGGGCAAGGCGTGGATTCGCCTGGCCAAGCTGGCCGCCGACCAAGGTGCGAAAACGCTCTCCGACCTGAACACGCTTTCATCCGCCGGGCAAAAGAAGGCCAAGACGCACCATATCATCATTTACGCCGCGACGCAAAAAGGGCTGACCAACCTCAACCGCCTCGTGAGCGAGAGCCATTTGAACTACTTCCACCGCCACCCGCGCATGCCGCGCTCCCGCATCGCGGCGCTTCGAGAAGGGCTGGTTATCGGGAGCGCCTGCGAGGCGGGCGAGCTTTTTCAGGCGATATATCGGGGAGAAGACGAAAAAACACTGATCGAAATGGCGCGGTTTTACGACTATCTTGAAATTCAGCCCATCGGCAACAACGCGTTCATGGTGCGCGAAGGCATGGTCAAGAACGACGACGCGCTTCGCGAAATCAACCGCCGCATCGTAGAGCTGGGCGCGCTCGTGGGACGGCCGGTTTGCGCGACCTGCGACGTCCACTTCCTCAACCCGCGCGACGCGGTGTTCCGCGAAATCCTGATGAAGGGCATGGGCTTTCCCGACGCGGCCAGCCAGCCCCCGCTCCATATGCGCACCACACGCGAGATGCTCGACGAGTTCGCGTACCTGGGCGAGGAAGCCGCGCGCGCAGTCGTCATCGATAACCCGCTGAACCTCCTTGAGCGGTTTGAAAAGATCACACTCTTCCCCAAACACCCCGAAGGCAAGCCTACGTTTCAGCCAACGCTGCCCAACGCCGCCGAGTTCGTGGAGCGGGGCGCGTGGGAGCGCGCCAAGGAGCTATACGGCGATCCTCTGCCTGAGATCGTGCGCGCCCGGCTCGAGCAGGAGCTGTCCTCTATCATCGGCAACGGGTTCGCCACGCTCTACCGCTCAGGCGAGCTTCTGGTAAAAAAATCACTTGAGGACGGCTATCTCGTGGGCTCGCGCGGCTCCATCGGCGGTTCCATGGTGGCTACCATGCTGGGCATCACCGAGGTCAATCCCTTGCGCGCCCACTACCTGTGCCCATCCTGCACGTACAGCGACTTTTCCGACGATCCCAACGTCTACACCTGCGGCGTGGACTTGCCCGAAAAGAACTGCCCGAAGTGCGGGACCCCGCTCGGGCGCGAAGGTTTTGAAACGGCGTTTGAGGTGTTCCTCGGTTTCTACGGCGACAAGGTACCCGACATCGACCTTAATTTTTCTGGCGAATATCAGGCCAAAGCGCACGCGTTTACCGAGGAGATGTTCGGAAAAGGCAAGGTTTACCGAGCAGGCACAATCGGAACGCTCGCGGAGAAAACGGCGTTCGGCTACGTCAACAAGTGGCTTGAGGAAATCGGGAAGCGCGTGACCAATGCCGAGCGCGACCGCCTGATACTGGGCTGCACGGGCGTTAAGCGATCAACGGGCCAGCACCCTGGCGGAATGGTCATCGTGCCCGCCGACCGCGACATCTACGAGTTCTGCGCGGTTCAGCACCCGGCGGACGACGCCGAAGGCGGGGTCGTGACCACGCACATCGACTTTAACTCGCTGCACGACCTTCTCGTCAAACTCGACATTCTGGGCCATGACGACCCCACCATGCTCCATCGCTTGGAACACTTGACTGGCATCAAGGCGGGAGACCGCCCCATCAGCGACCCGGGCGTGCTGCGACTTTTCATTGACACCTCCTCACTGGGCACCTCCCTCGAAGGCATCAACTGCAAAAGCGGCACGCTGGGAATCCCCGAGTTCGGCACACGCTTTGTGCGCGGGATGCTCGAGGAAACAAAGCCATCCTCTGTGGGCGAACTCATCCGTATCTCCGGTCTTTCCCACGGCGAGAACGTGTGGCTGGGCAACGCGCAGGACTTGATCCAAAGCAACACCGCCACGCTGCGCGAGTGCATTTGCGCGCGCGAGGACATTCTAAAAGCGCTGATCTTCTGGGGCATCGAGAAAAAAACGGCGTTCGACATCATGGAGTACGTGCGCAAGAACAAATTTGGCAAGCCTCTGAAACCTGAGCATGAAGCGGCGCTCGCGGCATGTAAAAACGTGCCGCCGTGGTTCATTGACTCGCTGCGCATCGTCCGCTACCTCTATCCGCGCGCACACGCCACAGCGTATGTCATGAGCGCGCTGCGCATCGCGTGGTACAAGGTCTACCAACCCCTTGCGTACTACGCGGCGTACTTCTCCATACGCGCGGACGGTTTTGACGCCGAGCGCTGCCTCAAAGACAGCGACGCGGTCGCGGCCGCCATCCGCGCCATCGACCCGCACGCGCCCGAAACCACGCAAAAGGAAAAGGACGCGCGCGATGTGCTTGAGCTTGTCTACGAGATGCTGGCCCGCGGCTTCAGCTTTCTCCCCGTCGACCTCTACAAAAGCCACCACACCGATTTCCTCATCGTGGGAGACGCGCTCCTCCCCCCGCTCGGATGCCTGCCGGGGGTTGGCGAGACAGCCGCGCGGTCCATCTACGAGCAAGCGCTCGCACGCGAGTTCATTTCGCGCGAGGAGCTACGCAAACGCGCCAAGGTGTCCACGGCCGTCGCGGAGACGCTCGCACGCTTCGGGTGCCTTGCGGGCTTGCCCGAGAGCAACCAAATCACGATGTTCGACCTCATGGACGATCAAGAACCGGAGGCAAGAAGATGAATACAAACTGGTTTAATTCCGGCGTGCGCGTCTTTGACGGCGCGATGGGCACCCTCCTTCACCGCAAAGGCGGTTTAACAGGCGCGCCCGAGCTGCTCTGCAGGGAAAAACCCGATCTCATCCGCGAGATTCACGAGGAGTACGTCGCGGCGGGCGCGCAAGCGCTGACGTGCAACAGCTTCGGCGGCACATCGATCAAGCTCGGGCGGCACGGGCTGGGCGCGGAAGCCGCCACGCTCACGCGCGAGGCCGTACTACGCGCGAAAGAAGCCGCGCAGGGGCGCGCGCTTGTTGCCGTCTCCCTCGGTCCTACGGGCGAACTGCTCGAGCCGTTGGGAGGACTGTCTTTTGACGACACACACGCCGCGTACCTGGCGCAGGCGGTTGCCGCTCGCGACGCGGGCGCGGACTTCGCCATCATCGAAACCATGAGCGACATTGCCGAAGCGCGCGCTGCCGCGCTCGCCGCAAATAAGGCGGGGCTTGCCTGCGTCATGTCACTGACATTCGACGGCCCGCGCATGCTCATGGGCACGCCCTCCGACGTGGCCGCACTCTGCGCGCAGGACGCGGGCGCGCTTGCCGTGGGCATCAACTGCTCCGGCGGGCCAGAGCAGATCCTGCCCCTGATCGCGCCCATGCGAGCCGTGTGCGCTCTGCCCATCGTGGTACAGCCCAACGCGGGCTTGCCGCAAGTGATGGATGGCCGAACCGCCTTCCCCTACACGCCCGAAATCATGACGCCCAAGATGGCCGAGATCATCGCGGCGGGCGCTTCCGCAATCGGGGGATGCTGCGGCACTACGCCCGAGCACATCGCGGCGTTTGCTGCCCTCGCCTCCGGACATCCCGCGCCCAAACCCCTGTCCGATGGCGTGCGCTTTGTCACCTCCGCGCGCTTGCGAGTATCCCTCCTCGACGCGCTCAAGTCCGCGCAGGAGGTCGCCGCCGACATCGACGCGCTCATGGACGCCGACGGGGACGCCCTCATCGTGGATGTGCGGCCGCTCTCCCCTTCCGATATCGCCGCGTTCATCACCGAGGCCCAGCAGATGTCGCGTGTTCCCCTGCTTTTCCGCTGTGACGGCGAGCAGGCGAGCGCAGCACGTAGGTACTACAACGGTGTCACGCACATCGTGGGATAAATGGCTTGTTATAAAACGTCCGCGCCGCGGGCGTTTTTCATTTTTCAACAACCATTGGTTGTCACGCAGGAAAACGGGAGCGAACACAGAATATTCCATGTATCGAGTATGAAGCAAAAGGGGTTGTTCGCATGCGCCGAACCCGAATCATCTGCGTTTTACTGCTTATCGCGTTGGTTGGCTGCACCGCCGCGCCCGCGGTGACGCCGCTCGCACCGCCGCCGGCAATCGTCACGACAAGCGCGCCGGCAGTTGCTCCAACCTCCGCGCCAGCCGCACCCTTGCTCCGGGACGCGGTCAAAATCACGGTACTCGGCATAAACATTGAGAACGACGAAGCCAGGCTCACCAGAAGCATGGCTGAAACCAACAAATTTTTGCGTCAGAGGAGTCTGCCGATCGTGCTGGACTCGAAACTGTTCGTGCCGCAAAATCAGGCCGAGGTGTTTGAAACCTTCACTAACTCTGTAGAAAATACGATCATGGTATTCGGCGCCAATCAGTACGCGACGCTCGCGGCAACAGGCGGCGCCGCCGACATCACGGAACACGTCAAACAGTTCGACAAGCTTTACGCGACCTACCAGCCCAACGACTGGAAGAGCGCGGCGTACAACGGGCGCATTTATGGCCTCCCCCTGCTGAACCGCGAGCTGACGCCCAGACAAATACAGATCGGCACGAGTTTGGTCGTCCGGCAAGACGTCCTCGACCAACTCGGCGCGCCCCCGCCCAAGACACCGCAGGAACTGGTTGATATGCTGGACAAGGTCAAGGCGGCGGGCCACAACCCCATCGTAGCCTACAGTCCGAACGCCCCCGCGTATGCACTTCACCGCGCCTACGACGAGTGGCCCTTCTTCGTAAGTCAGGACAGCATGTTCGTCTACGACCATTCTACCGAGGTCAAACCCTATCTCGGTTCGGCCGTTTTCGACAAAGACTCGGCCATACTCAGGCAAATCAATGCTCAGAACCGGTTGATGATGCTCAGGACGACAAAGGAGTTTGACGACTTCGAGCAAAAGTGGAACGCGTTCGCCTCACTCAACATCGGCCTTTCGTATGCCGACTCTCCGATGGCTGACAAGCTGACCGTCGTCACCTTTGAGCCTGACAAACCCAGTTTTCAGATGCGCAAGCGAGTGGACCGCTTCCTGTGCATCTCCCCCAACACCAAGGACGTCACCCCGGTTCTTGAAGCGCTGGAAGCCATCTACACCGATCAGGAAACGCACGACGCGCTCCACTTTGGTGAAAAGGGCATTGACTGGACGCTCAACGCCGACGGTTCCGTCAACGCGAAGGCGGCCAGTTACCTCTTCCATGGCCCCATGCTCCACCCGGCTCCTCCGTGGCCTTATCCGCTCATCGATCCCAACACGTCCGCGGGCGTCATCATCGACATGCCCGGCACGCAGTTTAACTTTTTCCCTGAGATGGAGCTGTACACCAAGGTTGTGAACGCGCGCGGCTCGCAGGGCAGACCGGGCATCCTCTCCTCACGGTTTGACAACATCAGCGACGATATGAAAAAGCTCTACATGAACGACCTCGAAAAATCCGGCTACGCCGCGCTGCTTGAGCAATGCCAGAAGCAGTACGACGCGTTTCTCGCCAACTGAGCGCAGGTTGAAAGGGGATCGTCCTAAATGCGTCACGCTCGATGGATAAGTGTTCTCATCCTTTTGGCCATGGTCGGCTGCGCCGCCGCGCCGGCGGCAACCCCGCTTGCGCCCCCGCCAGTGCTCGGTGCGGCCAGCGCGACTCCGGGGGCGGCCGCGAACGCAGCCCCAAGCGCGCCCCCGCGCACGGCGGGCACGACCAAAGTGACATTCATGGGCGTATCTTTGGAATGGGATGAGCAGCTGCTTCTCCGCGCGATCACGGAGACGAACAGGTTGCTCGCGCAGCGGAGTGTGCCTGTCGAGCTGGACGCGTCGCTCTTTGCTCCGCAGAGCAATGAGCAGGTGATGACGACATTCGCGAGCGCTTCCGAAAACACGCTTATGCTCTTTGGCTCAACGTCATACGCACAATATGCGGCCATGGGCGCGCTCGCTGACATCACGGACGCGGCCAAACAATATAGCGGGCTTTACGCCACCTGCACGCCCGCCGACTGGAAAAACGCGTCCTACAACGGACGTGTATACGGTTTTCCCCTGCTCCAGCGCGAACCGACGGCGGGACAGGCGGACATCTCCACGGGCCTTGCCATCCGGCAGGATATGCTCGATGAGATCGGCGCCGAGCCTCCGAAAACGCCGCAGGAGCTGTTCGATCAGACGGAGCAGCTCCGGGCCAAGGGGCTTAACTCCGTAGTGGCGTTCATCACCTTTATTCCGCCGACCGGCTTTCACCGCGCGTATGACGAATGGCCCTTTTACGTCAGTGCCGACAGCATGTTTCTTTATGACCAAACATCCGAAGTCAAGCCTTACATCGGCTCGAGCATCTTCGAGAAGGACTGTGAGACGCTTGCCAAGCTCTACTCCGCGGGCCGCCTGTTGACGCTGAGGAACGCGGCGGAAATTGACAAACACGATAAAGAATGGAATGTCTTCGCGTCACTTAACACGGGTCTGCCGGCAGCCGACTCCCCCATGGCTGACAAGGTCACCGTCGTCAAGTTTTCACCGGAAAAGCCCTACTACATCATGAATAAACGAATCGGCCGTCTCCTTTGCATCTCCGCCTCCTCCAAGGACGTATCCCCCGCGCTTACGCTCCTTGAAGCCATTTACACCGATAAAGACACACACAACGCGTTCGCGTACGGGGAAAAGGATACAGACTGGACGCTCAACGCTGACGGCTCAGTCAAAATGCTTGCAGGCACATCCCTTGGCCTTCAGCATGGCCGCATGCTCCCCCCGCTCACATCCGCCCAATGGCCATACCCGCTCATTGATGCGTTCGCGCCGCAGGCCAGCCCGTCCATCGACATGCCCGCCGTTCAGTTCAACTACTTCCCGCCGACAGAGCTTTACCAGAAAGTGCGGCAAGACGCGGGCGCCAACAATGTGCAGGGCATCCTCAACAAGCGCTTCAACAAGATGAGCGAAAGCATCGCGGCGCTTTACATGGATAAATTAAACAGCGCGGGTTACGCCGCGCTGATCGAGGACTGCCAGAGGCAATACGACGCGTTCCTCGGAAACTGACGCTACGGTCGAGCAAGTACAATAGCGGCGCAAGCGTGCTGTAGATTCAGTGCCGGTTTGAGTTGGACGAATATGCTATTTGACCCAGTAGCGGCTGCAATCCCTTGTGCGCTCAAGGATGCCGTAGTCGATCAGGTATCTGCGCATCAGGACATACTCCTTGGGGCAGCGCGCCATCAGTATCTCGTTGACTTCTTTTTCGGTGTACTCCTTCCCCGCCTCGAACGCTTTGGCGAGGATGGTCATCACGATGATCTTGCCCTTTTCGCGCGCGGGCAGGCGCACAATCTGACCGTTTGCGTCAAAGAAGTTCCGCTCGGTCGTTTCCCTGTCCTTTTCGGTGATCGCAAAGCGCTCATCCATCCAAATCGTCCCCTTCGGCGGCTCGACGAGCCGCTCTTCTTTTTTCTCCTCACGCGCGCCCTCCGCGAGCAGCAAAATGGCGACCAGCGCTTTCAACTGCCGCGCTTTCTCCCGCGCGGCGAAGCGCTGGTTCCGGACTGTCGATGAGGACACGCCCATCTCGCGAGCGATTTCTTCGTCGGAGAGGCCCTGCGCCACGCGTGCGTAGATCCCACGCTGGGCGTCCGTCAGGCCGGTGTGCCGCTTGTCCAATGACAGCAGCGCGTTGAGCGCACCGCCATGCGTGTGAACCACATGCTCCCGCGCCGCGCGCTGTGCGTCCACAAGTCTCTCCCCTGACGTATAAATCGCCCCTTGCTCAAAGACCGCGCGGCAGAACAGGCACTCGAAATGCCCGTCCGATGGGCGCTCGGAGAACCCGCGTTCCACCTCGCGCAGTTCCGCGCCCCACGTGTCCGTCCTCGCACTCACACAACCACCACTTTCGTAGACAATATAACGTATTGTCTATTTTTCGTCAAGCAGAAATGGACGCACGAAGCAAAAATGGACCGCCCGCGCACGGGCAGTCCACATAGAGCTCTTGATGTTTCTTGCTACTTCGCCTTGTCCGATAACTCCTGCGCTTTGATGCACAATTCGGCAGCCTTGAACGCATGCTCCTGCGTCATGGCGTTGGAGGTGCGGTTGATGCAGTCGAGGATGAGTTGCCCAAAGTACGGGAATCCGACCTGACCGCGCAGGGACATATGCTGCTCGCCTTTGGCGTTGACCATGTAGAGCTGATCGCCCGCGATATCGCGGCCCACGTCAATGTACTTGCGCAGCTCGATGTAGCCTTCGGTGCCCACGATAAAAGTGCGGCCGTCGCCCCACACGCGCGCCGCGTCGGGCGTGTGCCAGTCAACGCGGAAGTAGTTGCGTGTGCCGTTGTCGCCGACCAGCATGGCGTGGCCGAAATCCTCAAGGCCCGGGGTAGCGGGGTTGTTGTAATTGCCCGCCTGCGCCATGAGCACGGTCGCGTCCTTGGCTCCGGAGTAGTAGAGGTACTGCTCTATCTGGTGACTGCCGATGTCGCAGAGGATGCCGCCGTAGCGCGCCTTGTCAAAGAACCACTCGGGGCGGGTGGGGGCTTGCAGGCGGTGCGGCCCCATGCCTTCCACGGAGATCACGCGGCCGATTTCGCCGTTTTTGATCAGCTCGCCCGCGTACACCGCACACTCGACGTGGAGTCGCTCGGAGTAGTACACCATGTATTTTCTTCCGGTCGCCTTGACGCAGGCTTTGGCAGCGTCGAGGTGGGCCATCTGCGTAAAGGGCGTTTTGTCGGTGAAGTAGTCTTTGCCGTGCTGCATGACGCGCACGCCGAGCGGCCCGCGGTCACAAGGCACGCAAGCGGCGGCGACAAGTCTGGTTTCCGCGTCTTCAAGGACCTGTTTTTCGCTTTCAGCAGCGATGGCGTTCGGGTACAGTTTTCGGTAATGCGCGACTTTTGCGGGATCGGGATCATAGACGTACTTGAGCGTCGCGCCCGCCTCAACGAGCCCGTTCGTCTGGCCGAAAATGTGTCCGTGATCAAGGCCGATCACTGAAAAAACAAACTCACCCGGTTTGACGACCGCGGCTGCTTTTCCCTTGGGGGCGTAATTCATTCCATCGGACATGGGGATCCCTCCAATAAATGTTCTTTCCGTATTACTTCGCCGCCGAATGGCGCGTCCCTGCTATTCTCAGAAATGAAACGTCCGGAGTGACACTTACGGTCACCCCGGACACTTGGGCTGCTACAGCACGTTGAGCCAGTGCCGTCCCTGTTTCTTGAGCATGCGGAGCATCGGGTACTTCATGCCGGGCATCATCATCGCGGCCGATGTGACCGCCGCGACGCCGATTATGGTTCCGGCGACCACGCCGCTTACAAAGCCTCTCATGTGGGATCCTCCTTGTCCAGGTACTCGCTGTCGCTTTCCACGTCCACAACGGTCTGCGATGAGCTGTTTTGAAACGAACGCACCCATAGCCTGCCGCTTGTCCAGTCATCAATGAGGCCGCGCGAGACCTCAACCGCCGTTATTTCGCCCGTCTCAACGTCGATCATGGCGTTCGTGAGGAGGCCCAGCCGCTGACCGTCGATGGAGACGACGCGCTGTCCGAGCGTGAGTGGGGTTAGGGCCTTTGGATGGCTGTTCATGCCCTCCGCGATGACGGAAACGTCCCCGATGAGCCCCGTGCCGTTCATGGGCAAAAAACCGCCTTTTCCGCGCCAGTGGTTTTTCTCGATCATCAGCCCGGCAATGGCCTTGCCACTTTGCGCAAGACAAGCGCCGGAAACCGTGCCCACTTTGAGTCCGCTTTGCTTCAAAATGACGGGCAAGCCAAGTATTTCATCTAGACGCTTCATGCACACCCAGCTTTCCGCGCGTTCGTTCACGAGTAGCGTGCTCAAAAACGCCGGAATCAAACAAGCAAATTCGTGCATCCGCTGGGAATTTTTTACTCTTTCTGCGGCAATACCCACTCGCGCAGAATCGATATCGTCTCGCGCGTATGAGCAAACGGGCGCAGCCACAGCTGAAGACGTGACCCGACGCCTTCAGCCTCAAGGCCGAGACGCCCAGCAATGTACTTGCTCCTGTAAATGTGGTAATCACTGGTCACAATCAGCACGCGGCCGCTAAATGATGCGTCATCGTTGAGCAGCGACAGCGCGTTGGCGATGTTTTCATAGGTATTTGCAGACTGATCCTCGCAGATGATCCTCGCCTCATCCACGCCGCGCCTCTCAAGCCAATCGCGCATGGCGACGGCCTCCGGGACGGACTCATCCTCCCCCTGACCTCCGCAGACCACAATGCGCGCGTCAGGAATCTGGTCATATTGCTTCAGCGCGAGCGACAGCCTGTTCTGAAGCACAAGAGACGGGTAAGCGCCATTGAGCCGAGCGCCCAGCACTAGGATGGTCTTCGGCGGCTCGACGGACTCTGAGAGCATGCCTGAGAAAACAAAGCACTGCACCACAATCATCACGACTGCGCCAAGATACGTCAGCCATATGAACCAGCGCGCAAGCCGGCGTTTCCTCGGCCAGCGCCCGAAACCGAGCACGCTCATCCATCCGCTGACCAAAAACGCAGCGGCAATCCCGGCAAGCAAGAGAACGCTGATGTCAACGGACCAATTGATCATCCGAATTAGCCACAAAAACAGATAAACCGACAGAATCAAACCTCCGAAAAGAAGCAGGACTCCGCCGAAGAACGTCAGTCTTTGTCGAAAAACCACTTATATCACCACATTGTGTAGACTTGTTCTTGCCCGGAAATGTTCCCCACAGTTTGCGTTTTTCCTCACAACATGTTAAAGTGAAATCCACATCCTAGATTCACGGGGTATTGAATGGAAAACAGCATTCGCGTCGTTATCGCCGATGACAACAAGTACAATTGCTCGCGTCTTGAGAGGCATTTGAGCGCATACGCCAACATCGATGTCGTGGGGATGGCCTCCGACGGGCTTGCTGCGCAGACCATGATGCGCCAGCTCTTGCCCGACCTGCTGGTGCTCGATCTCGCGATGCCCCGGTTGGACGGTATCGGGGTTCTTGAGGAGATGGACGCGCTCAGGCTTGAGAAAGTACCGCGCATCATCGTCATGTCCGAAATGTCGGGCAGTATGTGGGAAGAAAAAGCGCTTGCGCTCGGCGCAGACAGCCTGATTGAAAAGCCCGTTCCGGGCGAGTTGCTCGCACTGCGCATCCAGCGGCTGATGGCCGATCCTTCGCCCGAAGAGCATCTGCGGCGCGTGCATCCAGGCTCGGAAAAAGATGCGCTCATCGTCCAAATGCTCGGGCAAATCGGTCTTGCAACGAACACAAAGGGGTACGCCTATTTGCGCGAGGCCATCGGGATGGTGACTTACAATTACGACCTTTTGACCCAGGTAACCAAGACGCTCTACCCCGCCATCGCCAAAGCATTCGACTCGACCCCCAGCCGCGTGGAGCGCGCCATCCGGCACGCGATCGAAACGGCGTGGAACCGAGGCAGCATTGAAGACATCGACCGGCTTTTCGGCTACACCATCCGCATCGAGGCAGGCAAGCCCACAAACGCCGAGTGCATCGCCATGCTGTCCGAATACGTGCGGCGGGTGGCGTCGACGTAAAGACGGACGACGTCCCATGGGCAATGGCGGTATGCTGCAGCTTATTTTACGTTTGGCGTATCCCCGCGCAGGAGTTTTGCTTCGCGCGGGGTATTCTTTTTTTCGTTACGAAATGGAGGTACACACATGGTTATGCGAAATTTCGGTAAAACCGGCGTTCGCGTCTCCCGTCTGGGCTTTGGCACGATGCGCCTGCCCATGACCGAGCAGAACGGCAGGAAACGCGTCGACTACGATCTCGCCGTCCCGCTCCTCCACCGCGCTTTTGAGCTGGGCGTCAACTACGTCGACACCGCGCCTTTTTACTGCGAGTCCGACAGCGAGGTTGCGGTGGGCAAAGCGCTCAAGGGCTTTCGGAACCAAGTCGTGCTCTCGACCAAGAATCCCATACAAGACGATTCTTATGACCATTGGATGAAGCGCCTTGAGTCGTCGCTTCAAAAGCTGGATACGGATTTCATCGATTTCTATCACATGTGGGGCATCGACCTAAAGACTTTCCGGGAAAAGATCGACATACCCAGCGGGCCCATCCACGCCGCGCTCAAAGCCAAGGAACAAGGCATGATCAGGCATCTGTCCTTCTCATTCCACGATGATCCTGAAAACATGCTGCCCATCATCGACAGCGGCTACTTTGAGTCCGTTCTCACGCAGTACAACCTGCTTGACCGCGCCAACGAGGCAGGCATGGCGCACGCGCGCGCGAAAGGCCTGGGCGTGGTCATCATGGGACCAGTGGGCGGTGGACGGCTGGGAGCTCCCTCAGAGATTATCCGCAAGATGCTGAAAAAAGACGTGCGCAGCACGGCGGAAATGGCGCTTCGTTTTGTGTTGGCCAATCCGAGCGTGGACATCGCACTCAGCGGTATGCAGAACATCGCCATGCTGGAAGAAAACGCCCATGTCGCCTCCGACGACCGCGCCATGACGCCCGAAGAGCTCGATCAGGTGCTGGCAATGATGGAGGAGAATAAAAAGCTCGCGGATCTCTACTGCACAGGCTGCAACTACTGCATGCCCTGCCCGCAAGGCATCAACATTCCCTACGTTTTCAAGCTCATGAACTACCACCGCGTTTACGGGCTGACAGATCTGGCAAAGGCCGAGTATGCGCGGCTACGCGTCGACACATCCGAGCGCAGGCCATGGGAGAAAGAAAATGGTGTGGACGCTGCGAAATGCGTCGCATGCGGCGCGTGTCAGGAAAAATGCCCGCAGCGCATCGAGATCATCCGCCAGCTGGCCGACACCGCGAGCGCCCTCGCGACTTGATGCAAAAATTGCGCTGGCCTATGACGCAATTCGCTAAACCCTGCAGTTTTTTCGCACGATATATGTTTAAGCCCTTTATATGAACGATCAATCACGATTTGGAGTTGCTGACGATGGTGTTTTGGCCATGAACCGAGCCAAGGGCGTATCCCTGACGACCAAGCTGACGGTTTCTTCGCTTGTTTTGATCATCCTATGCACCGCCGTCACCGGTTTGTTCGGCTATGCGTTGCACAGGCGCGACTCCATCAACCAGAGCGCTCAGCGCGCGATGGGCATCGCCAACGGCGTCGCACTCGCGATAGATCCCGTGCAATACGCCGAAATCATGGCGTCCAAAGAAAAATCGCCCTATTGGGAGACGCTCAAGATCTACGCCGATCGGGTGAAGGTGTCCAACGGCCTTCAGTACCTGTATGTGGTTGACCGCTCTCACTCGGGTACCGTGACATATTTCCTCGAAGGCAACGCGCCCGACGACGATCCATCGGAGATCATGGATCTGGGCGACCCTGACGATGCGGTGGCGTACGCAAGCGAGATGTTCGACACGATCGCAACCGGCGTTCCGAGCGTCACCGACATCTACGACTCGGAGGGCTACGGGCTGATGGTCTCGGCGTTTACGCCGATTATGGACCAATCGGGCCGCGTGCTCGCGGCGGTCGGCGTGGATATCAGCGTCGATGACGTCGTACGTTCCTCCAACACTTTCGGCATGCAGATCATCCTGATCGTGATTGCTTTCGCGCTGATTGTGGGCCTCACGTCCATCAGCATGATCAAGCGCATGATCGGCACACCTATCCGCGAGTTGACCAACGCCTCCAGCCGCATGGCCGAGGGAGACATGAACATCGAGCTTCGTTCCGCTTCGCGCGATGAGATCGGCGCGCTCGTGGCTTCATTCAAATCCATGATTGAAAGCTCTCAAAAACAGATCGCGGCCGTCGAACTGCTCGCGGACGGCGATCTTCGCGCAGAGGTTTCGGCGCGCGGTGTCCATGACGCCATGATGATTTCCATGCAAAAGATGATCACAAGCCTCAGCGATATGTTCAAGGACATTCGCTCGGCTACGGCGGAGGTCTCTGCCGGCGCAAGGCAGATCGCTGACGGCGCGCAGAGACTTGCCGAAGGCGCGGTGGATCAGGCTTCAGTGGTCGAGGAGTTGTCCGCGGCGGCGTCCTCGGTCTCGGAGCGCACCAAGGACAACGTCTCGCTCGCGGAGAAAGCAACCGAGCTGACCGGCACCATCAAAGGCGACGCGCACAAGGGATCCGCTCAAATGGCCCGGATGACCGAAGCCGTCAGCGAGATCAACGATGCGAGCCGGGCGATCAGCAAAGTGATCAAGGTCATCAACGACATCGCCATGCAAACCAACATCCTTGCGCTCAACGCGTCCATCGAGGCTGCGCGCGCGGGCGGACAGGTTGGCAAAGGCTTCGCCGTGGTCGCCGAGGAAGTGCGCAACCTCGCTGTCAAGAGCGCGGCCGCCGCCAAGGATACCGAGAACCTGATCGCCAACTCCATGAAAAAGGCGGAGCTTGGCGCGACCATCGCCGGCGAGACAGCCTTAGCGCTAGATGGCATCGTATCAGCAATCAACGAAAGCAACGCCATCATCGGCGACATCGCCCGCTCTGCTGAGGAGCAAAGCGTTGCCATCGCGCAGATCAACGAGGGAATTGAGCGCGTGCGCATGGTCGTGACACAAAACACCGCCACGGCGCAGGAAAGCGCCGCAGCTAGCGCGGTGATGAGCGACCAGTCCGAAACCCTTGCGTCCATGGTCACGCGCTTCCGCTTCAAGGACGATTCCGCACGAATTTCGCCGGTACGAAAAACACCCGCCTTGGGGGCGGGCGAGCGTTCAAGCGATGTCAGCGGCTACGGCAAGTACTGATCCGCATAATCATTTCTGGCAACTCGGCGGGTGAAGACGCGATAGCATCAAAACCCGCAAGCTCTTCCTCCGTTGAAAAACCATACCCCGCTCCGATGGACGGCACCCGGCTCAAGCGAGCCGCGGTGCTGTCCTTTGGTTTATCCCCGGTCATGGCGAACGCGTATGACGGATAGCGCTCCACGATCTGGCGCACCATCCGGTCCTTGTCATTGCTGTTGCATCGGATCACTTGAAAGAAGTCCTTGAGCGCCGTCACGCTGAGGATGTTTTCAACGTGCTCGCTTTCCCCCGTTGACGCGATGGCGAGCATAACGCCTTGACCGCGCAGAAGCTCAAGCGCTTCGTACACTCCGTCAAAGAGCAACGCGCGCCCCAGGCCGCGCGCGAACTCCTTTTCGCGGCAAAACGTCTTCTCCGCGACCGCGGGCAGGAGTGTGACAGGCGCATCAGGGAACACGGCGCGGTAAAACGCGTCCCCGCTGATGCCGATGGCCCCAGCGACGCGCGCTGCGGAAGGCGGAGCAAGGTCCAAGTCACGCGCGGTTTCGCAGAGCGCGGGAAACGAGACTTTGCGGGTATCCGCGAGCGTGCCGTCCATGTCGAAGATCGCGCAGACGCTCACAGCTTGATCCATGCGCTCAGCCCGTCCGGCGCGTCGGGGTTCGCGCCTGTCACGCCCGATTTGTCATAGGAGAGCATCTGGCAGACGGCGATATACAAAAGGCCGCGCGCAGCGTGCGGAAGGTGTGCGGGTACGGTGGCGGTGTGCGCGGCCCCCGTCATCGCGAATCCCTCCGGCGCGCATACAATGAGAGTCGCGCCCTTCTCTAGCACGTCTGCAAGCAGATTCCTTTCACGCGCGTCATCAGCGTGTGTGAGCATGGCGATGACCAGCGTTTCTTTGCCGACAAGCACCATGGGCCCGTGCCGTACGTCGAGGATGTGATAGTAGTTAGACGGCAGCTGGCAGATCTCGTTGAACGCGAGCGCGCCCTCTTCCGCAAGGCCGCTGATCTCCCCGTCCGCGAGTACGACAGCACTCTTCCAGGGGAGATCCGCTACCGCTTTGATCGCGGGCGCGTTTGCAGAGAGAAACGCATTCCCGGCTTTTGCGGCCGCGAGGAACGCATCGAAAAGCGCTTCGTCGCCTGCCGCCGCCGCGACGAGCAACAGCCCGGCTGCATAGAGGTTGGTTACGCAGCGCGTTTGGCACACGCTTTTGTCAAACGCCCACGGCAGACGGAGCGTAAACCCGCTCAATCCCTCAAGTGTGGTTCCCTCCGCGCACACAATGCACGCGACGCTGAAGGTTGCTACTTCGCCGAGCGCTCCAAGCGCGCGTACAACCTCGCTCGTCTCCCCCGAGCGCGACAATACGAGCACAACACTTTGGTCAATCAAACCGCGTACTTTCTCGGCGTTGATCCACAAGTCGCCCGCAGGAAACGCGAAAGCGGGCAACGAACCCTGTAAATTGGCGGCATCCGCCACGGCTCTCGCAAGCATATAGCTCGACCCGCATCCCACGCAGATCAGACGTTTTGCGCCACTCTCCCGCACAAACGCGCGGAAAGAATCCGCATGCTTTTGCGCACACGCAACCGTCCGCTCAAGTGCGTTATACTGATCAAAGATTTCCGCTTGAGTTAAAAACACAGCCATATCCTCCCGTCATGATTCACAGTTTAATGCGTACTTGGCGACTGGAACACAAGCGTCTGCCATGTTTCGCGCGTCAATGCGCGAACCTGCACAGCGAAACGAGTTCATCCATTCTGGCCTGACTCGCGGTGCCGCCCGCGCCGCGCACGCTCATGCTGCCTGCCGCACACCCCGCGCGCAGGCAGTCAGCCGCGCCCATGCCGCGCAAAAAGGCCCAGACAAAACCGCCGTCGAAGGAGTCGCCCGCGCCGATGGCGTCAACAGCGTCAACCTTGAAAGCATTTTGTCGCTCCTCCCCCATCAAGCCCGCGTACACCGCGCCTTTTTCACCCAGCTTGAGCGCGACATGCGGCACAAGTCCGCGCGCGGCCTTGAGAGCGCTTTCCACATCGCTTTTTCCCGTGATCGCCATAATCTCGGCCTCGTTTGGCAGGAACACATCACAATGCTCAAGCAGTTCCTTGACGCCTCGCCATTCGCACGCAGGATCCCAGTTGGTGTCCACACTGACCGTCAAGCCCAGAGCGCGCGCACGCTTCGCAACATCCGCATACACGTCGCGTAGCTTGGGCATGAGAAAATAGCTCGCGATGTGCAGGTGGCGCGCGCTCGCGAGCACTTCGTTCGAAAACGCGTCGGGCGTGACCGCTTCAATTGTGCCGGGGTATGTGAGCATCGCGCGGTCGTCCCGTTGACACAGAGCGAATGTCACGCCGGTTTTTTCGTCCCCCACGCGCACATACTCGGTCGAAACCCCCGCGCCGCTCAAGGCATTGAGGAACATGTCGCCAAACGAATCCTTGCCCACGACGCCGATGCCCGCCGTCTTGAGTCCGAGCTTGGCGCACTGGCACGCGAATATGGGCGCCGACCCGCCCATCATGATCTCGTAGGACGATAAAATCTGTTCTTCCTGCGCAAACCTCGGCACGACATCGCCGTAGAGGATGATGTCCGCGCAGACATCCATGGCCGTGATGACATCATGCTTCTTCACCCGCTCACCTCGCGTTGAGTATACGTCTTTGTACGATTGACGGCAAGCGCCAAAAGGGCTAATCTATCCTCAAAGCGCGTTGCGCCCAAAACGCAGTGGAGTGAGAGCATGCCATACCTTGAAATTGTTAGAAAACCGTCGGCGGCGTTCCGATACGCGGTGCTGGATTTTGACGGTACGGTCAGCCTGATCCGGCAAGGCTGGCAGCCTGTGATGAAATCGTTTTTTGAGGAAGAACTTTCAGCAGCGCCCGGCGCGGGCACCGCCGAACGCGTCCGCGCGTGCGTGAACGACTTTGTGGATGTCAACACCGGAAAACAAACGATTTATCAGTGCATCGCGCTCGCGGAAGAGATCGCGCGCTGCGGAGGCGAGGCACGTGATCCGCAGGCATACAAGGACGAATATCATCGGCGGCTGATGGTCAAGATCGAGCACCGCATCAAGGGGTTGGAAGAAGGGTTGATCAAACCGGAGGCATGGGTTGTTCCGGGCGCGTACACCCTGCTGGCATCACTTAAGGCGCACGGTCTGACGCTCTACCTCGCGAGCGGCACGGACGAGCACTACGTCAAAAGCGAAGCCGCGCTTCTTGGCGTAGACCGGTTTTTCGCGGGCATCCACGGTGCCCAAAGAGACCACCTGAGCTTCTCGAAAAAAATGGTTATTGCCAATCTCATCCGTGACAATGCGCTCGCCGGGCCGGAGCTTCTCGTGATGGGCGACGGCTACGTCGAAATTGAAAACGGCAAAGAAGTGGGCGGCTACGCAATCGGCGTGGCCACCGAGGAAGAAAAGCGCGAGGGCATCGACGAATGGAAGCGCGAGCGCCTCCTGCGCGCGGGCGCCGACCTCATCATCCCCGACTATACGCGCATGGATGAGCTTATATCATTTCTGTTTGGAGGGACTTCTCATGCCGTTTGAAACCTTTGATCGCAGCCAGCTCAGACTTCTTCCGCTCGCGGAACGTGTCCACGACGCCGACCGGTCGATTATGATTAACCCAGACGCGCCACACGATGTGCCGGAAAACGCGAACATCACCAAGCTCGCGTCGCGTGTCAGGGCGGCGAAGGAGAAGGGCGCTGCGATCATCTTCATGATGGGCGCGCACGTCATCAAAGTGGGCGCGTGGCCACTGGTCGTTGATCTGATGAAGAAAGGCCTTATCACCCATCTCGCGCTCAACGGCGCGTGCGCCATACATGATTTTGAGTATGCGCTCATCGGCGAGACGACCGAGAGCGTAGCCAAGTACATCAGCCAAGGACAGTTCGGGCTGTGGAACGAAACTGGGCGCATCAACGACGCAGCGGTGACAGCCATGCGCGAGGGCATCGGCCTGGGCGAGGCCATCGGGCGCGTGATCGAGACAGAGAGCTTCAAGTACAAGGCCGACAGCCTGCTCGCGACCGCGTACCGACTCGGCATCCCGGCGACTGTACACGTGGGGATCGGCAACGACATCATTCACGAGCACCCCAATTGCGACGGCGCAGCGTTGGGAGCGGCGTCCTACACGGATTTCCTGATCTACGCGCAGAGCGTGACGAAGCTTGAAAACGGAGTGTTTCTCAACGTGGGTTCCGCCGTCGCCGGGCCGGAGGTCTACCTCAAGTGCCTGTCGATGGCGCGCAACGTCGCGCACCAGCGCGGTGAGCACATCACGCGCTTCACGACCGCTGTATTTGATATTCTGCCGCTCGAAGGCGAGGACTTCAGCGTGACACCGCCCAAATCCGACCCGCGCTACTACTTCAGGCCGTGGAAGACCATCCTTGCGCGCACCGTGGCCGACGGCGGGGAGAGCTTCTATATACAGGGAGACCACCGCGACACGCTCACGCGGTTCCACATTGAGCTTACGAGGTGAGAACATGATTCGCGGCCGCCTTGCTGAGATACTGGATGGCTTTTCGCGCGTCAAGCTCGCGGTTGTCGGCGATTTTTTTCTGGACAAAACGCTCATGATATCGCGCGAGTTTGACGAGTCCTCGGTTGAGACCGGGCTGACCGCGTACCAAGTGACAGGCAAAAACTTGAGCCCGGGCGCGGCGGGCACGGTGACCAACAACCTGTGCGCACTCGGAGTTGGGCGTGTGCTGGCGATAGGCGTCACAGGCGACGACGGCGAGGGGTACGAGCTGAGGCGCGGGCTAGAAAAGCGCGGTGTGGACACGCGGCACCTGTATGCGTCGCCGCTCATCAGCACACCCACCTACATCAAGCCCTTGTTCATGCGTTCTCCCATCCCCGAGGAGTTTCATCGATTGGACATCAAGAACCGCCACCCCCTGCCCGTTGATTGCGAGGACGCGATCATCGCCGGCATAGCGTCGGTGTGCGCGGATGTTGACGGCGTCATCCTGCTGGATCAGGTAACACTGGACGGCACGGGCGTGCTGACACCGCGCGTCAAAGCGGCGCTCGCGTCCCTGTCGGCACGTGCGAAAGCGCCCGTGATGTTTTACGACTCGCGCGAGCGGCCCCTCGCGTTCCCCTACGGCATCTCCAAGTGCAACAACCTTGAGGCGGTCGCGGCGCTCGACCCAAGCGGAGACGCAGACGACGACCGCGTGGTGTCCGCGTGCGCGCGTGCCATGTGCGCGGACGGCCGTCGTGCGGCGGTCGTCACCATGGGCGCGCGCGGGCTGTGCGTCGCTGATGTCATGGGCGCTGAAATCGTACCCGGCGTGCGCGTACCTCCTCCCATCGACGTGTGCGGCGCGGGAGATTCGGTTTCGGCGGCGTTCGTCTCCACGCTATGCGCCAAAGCCACGCTTCGCGAGGCCGCGATCATCGGCAATCTGGTTGCGTCCATCACCGTTCAACAAATCGGAACGACGGGAACTGCGACCCGCGACCAGGTTCTGGCTCGCTTTGAAATGTACAACGAGCAGAACGGAGGAGACGCGTGAATGGTTCTGAGCGTTGACATCGGCGGCTCCAAACTCATCGTGGGCCTCGTGGATGAAGGCGGACGCGTGATCGCCGTGCGCAAATCCGCTTGGGGAGAACTGACCGCCGAGAGCGTGATGCGCAAAGTGCTCTCCGAATCCCACGCGATGCTTTTGGCCGGAACGCCGGACGCGGTGGGCGTCAATATCCCGGGACTGGCCGATCCGGTGCGCGGCGTATGGCTGGAGGCTTGTTTTTCCGGCATCCGCGACATTCCGGTGAGCGACATTTTGTCCAGCGAGCTTGGCCTGCCGACGTTCATCGACAACGACGTCAACAATTGCGCGCTCGCTGAGCACCGGTTCGGCGCTTGCAAAGGCGTTTCCGACTTCGCATGGCTGACTGTGAGCAACGGCTGCGGCGGCGCGGTGTTCATCGATAGCCGCGTATATCGCGGCCCCGCATTCTCCGCGGGCGAGTTTGGGCACATCCGCGTCGAGGAAGAGGGCGGCTACTCCTGTGGGTGCGGAGGACGAGGCTGTCTTGAGGCGCAGGCGGCCGGTCCGGCCATCCTGCGCATGTGGCTGGACACCGGCGGCGCATCCGCTCTCGAGGGCGCACCCGCTGACGCCAAATCCATCGCGAACGCGGCACGCTCCGGCGACGCCCTCGCCAAGGGCATCTATGACCGCGCAGGCGCGTACATTGGGCGGGCCGTTGCGTGTGTCGCCAACGCACTCGCGCCATCCAAGATCATCATTGGCGGCGGCGTTTCCGGTGCGTATGACCTGTTTGAGACCGCCATGCTCGCAAGCTATCGCGAGCGCGTGTACCGTCGCGCGTGCGAGCACACGGTAATCGAGAAGACCGCACTCGGCGGATTCGCCGCCCTGCTCGGCGCGGCGGCGCTTGCCGCGGCTAGAGGTGCTCCTGTCTTTCCATGAATCTGTGAGATTTGCAGAGTGTCTCTGCATAAAGCCGCCCTCTTCCCATATACATGTGATGAGTTTGGACACAAGAGGGGAGAGCGACAATGGCGCTGGATTTAATTCGTGAAAACTTGGACATGGAACGCGTGGTGTCCGAGGGGGCGTCGCAGGCCCTGGTGGAGGGATCGGTGCTCGTTCCGGGCAACGGACACGAGGAGATCCGTGTGCTCGTCGCGGACGGGGTTCTGACGCTGGGCAACACGGAAGTACAAAGTGACCGCGTGGCGCTGGAAGGCGGCATCCGCTTCACCGCGCTGTACACGCTGGGCGACGACGGGCATGTGCGCAGCCTTGAGGCTAACTGTCCGTTTACACACGCGCTCGATGTCCGCGGAGCTGGGGCGCGCATGACCGCCGAAGTCTTCGGCGAACTTGAGAGCGTTGAGGCCGAGTCGGGCGCGGGGCGCATCACGCTGCGCGGAATCGCATCGGTCAAGGCCCGCGTGATCGAGAAAACGCAAGCCATGTGCCTCAGCGATGTTGTCTTCGAAGGGGACACCGCGACACAGACGCTGTCGCGCGCCGTATCCGTTGCGTCGACCGTGGCTGAGGGCGAATGCCGCCTTCCGCTGCACACCGAGATTGAGCTGCCGGAATCCTTAAAAGCGCTGGAAGCGCTCTATCAACGCACCGACGTGCGTGTAACGCGCGTGACAGCGGAAGACGATTGCGTGCGTGTGGTTGGCGAGCTTGGCGTTCAGACATGGCTGACGTGCGACCTGCCCGACCGCCCGCTCACCACATCGCACCACACCTTGCCGTTCGAGGCCGAGGTCCCCGCGATCGGCAGCACCTCGCTGACCAAGCCGTGGGCTGAGGTTCAGGTCGCCGACATCACGGCGGGCGTCGTGCTCGGTGAAACAAGCGCGTGCCTGCTTCAGCTCGACGCAGTGCTCAGCGTGAGTGCGAGCGCGGTCGCAGCGCGCGACGCAGAGACGCTGGTCGACGCGTATACAGTCTCCGACGTCGGCATCAAGCTTGCCAAGGAGCGCATGATCCTGCGAAGCGCCGTCACGGCCATCGAGGTTGACGACACGCTCAAGATGTCCATCACGCTGCCGTCTGGCACTCCAGCAGTGCGCACACTGCTCGCGCTCGCCGCGCGTCCGCTCGGACTGACCATCTCCGGGCACGATGGTCGCACATCCGTCGAGGGCGTGATCGACCTGACTGCGCTCTATGTCCCGCAGGGCGGGGAAAAACCTATGTCATACCACGAAGAAGCGCCCTTCCGCGCGGTATTCGGCGCGGAAGTCCCGGCTGGAGCTTGGGTGCGCCTCACCGCGAGCGATTGCGAGGCCATCCCAATCACAGCCGACCGCTTGGAATTCAAGTGTACGCTCGGTCTGCGCGCCCGCTGCTGGGATACGCAGGAAGTCGAGCTAGCGCTGGATGCCGACGAGTATACCTGCCCGCCCGTCAAAGGGGGCATCGTGCTCGCGTTCGCACAGCAGGGCGAGACGCTCTGGGACATCGCCAAGCGCTACCGCGTCACGGGCGAGGAGCTCATGCGCCTCAACCCCGGGATCACAGCCGAGTTAGCCGCGGGCGATAAGCTGCTGCTCTATCGGCGAAGCATCGAGTTTTAGCGCCACACCGCACAACAGCGCGTCACGGGCATCGCATCGTCTACAAGCCGAATAAGCCGGGGTGCTGCAGCACTCCGGCTCAGTTTGCCGACAAAGGCACCTCACGCGAAGGCGAGAGGTGCCTTTGAGTGTACCAATGAATGAGAAAAGCCGACGATAAAAAGGAAAAAGCGGGCGATTCTTTTCATGTTTTGGACCGCTGCGGTCAGGTAAGACTG
>JAVBRD010000024.1:0-18009 GCA_031548365.1 Eubacteriales bacterium | reverse complement strand
AGCGGCAGCATCGAGTTTGACGGCCAGGATATTACCAAGGCCAACATGAAGCCCTTACGCAGCCGGATGCAAATCGTGCTGCAGGATCCTTACTCCTCGCTCAACCCGCGCATGACCGTTGGCGATATCGTGGGCGAGCCTTTGGACATCCACAGTCCCAAGCTCTCAAAGCCCGAGCGGCATGAGCGGATTGTCGGGCTGTTGAACCTCGTGGGTCTGAACACGGAGCACATGAATCGCTATCCCCACGAGTTTTCCGGCGGACAACGGCAGCGGATCTCCATCGCGCGCGCACTCGCGGTTAATCCCGCGTTTCTGGTGTGCGATGAGCCAATCTCCGCGCTGGACGTATCCATTCAGGCGCAGGTCGTCAACCAGATGCAGGACCTCCAACAGCGACTTGGCCTGACATACTTGTTCATCGCGCACGATCTCGCGGTCGTTCGGCACATTTCCGACCGCGTGGGCGTGATGTATCTGGGGAAAATCGTGGAGCTGACCGACAGCCTGACACTCTACAAGGACCCCCGGCACCCGTACACGCAGGCGCTTCTTTCGGCCATCCCCATCACGGATCCGAAAAAAAACGCGCTGCGCGACCGCATCCTTTTACAAGGCGACGTGCCAAGCCCGCTCAACCCGCCTTCCGGCTGCCGTTTTCGCACTCGTTGCCCCAAGGCGTGCGACATCTGCGTGCAGCAGGAACCGCCGCTAGTGGAAGTCGCTCCGGGGCATATGGCCGCGTGCCATTTCGCGGAGCAGTAGAACATGCGCACAAAGCTTGTTCTAGCGCTGGTCACCTTGGTCATGGCCATCGGAATCTTTTTCGTCGCGGCTGTCTTCGCGATTGTCGCATCGATCATGATCCCGGGCGACAAAATCATTGTTCCCGCGGTATTCGCGTTCGCTGCAGGGCTTTTTGCGCTCGCTTGCGGCGGTGTGTGGCGCGTGAAGAACAAGAAACTCAAGATCGCGTGGCTTGTCTACATCGCCGCCATCACGCTGATCACCGGAGTATACGAAGGCGTTCTCGCGTATGACCGCTCCATTCAAACTGTGAGCGAAGGACAGCTCGATCTCAAAGCCTACGAGCCTTTCGCGGATGACTCGCTCGCCGTTGACCTCGGGGAGCCGCCCTCGCTCAGGCTTGACAAGACGCCGCGCATCGACGGATCAACCGCGCTCTACCCACTTTACTCCGCCTTCGTTCGCGCGACCTGCCCCGAAGGAGAATACAGCGTTTACGATTATAGGTCGACCGTCCGGTGCACCGGCACAGGCGAAGCCTACGCACGGCTGCTCAAGGGAGAGGTTGACGTGATCTTCGTCTCACCTCCCTCCAAGGCTCAGCGCGAAGACGCGGCGGCGTCCGGCAAAGCGTTTGCGCTCGTCCCCATCGGGCGTGAGGCGTTCGTGTTCTTTGTTAACGCCGGCAACCGCGTGGATGGCCTGACCAGCGCAGAGATCCGCGACGTGTACGCGGGCCGCACCGCGAACTGGAGCGCGCTTGGCGGGAGGAACGAGCCCATCCGCGCGTTTCAGCGCCCCGAAAACAGCGGAAGCCAGACCGCGCTTCAAAGCTTCATGGCGGGTGATCAACTCATGCCCGCGCCGAATGACGAAATGGTGGATACCATGGCGGGCATGATTCGAAGGACTTCCGACTATAAAAACTACGGGAACGCCATCGGTTTCTCCTTCCTGTACTACACGACCACCATGGTGCGCGACCGGCAAATCAAGCTTCTGGCCATCGACGGTGTCGCCCCGGAACGCGCGTCCGTTCGAAGCGGCCAATACCCCCTCTCTTCTGATTTCTGTGCTGTGACGTTGGGCGAGCCTTCGCCCGACGTTCAGGCGCTGATCGCGTGGACACTCTCCCCGCAAGGTCAGCTCATCATCGAAAAAACAGGCTATTGCCCGCTCGCCGGGCCGTGACAGGGATATTTGTATGAAGCAAACAAGCGCTATGGTACTCAGCCGCGTATACCGAATCCTGCGCCGAGTAAAAACCACTCAAATGATCGCGCTCGGATTCGCGGTGATCATCGGGGTGGGCAGCCTTCTACTGACTTTGCCTATGGCGTCCCGCAGCGGACAAAGCGTCGGCTACTTAACCGCTCTGTTCACCGCGACATCGGCGACGTGCGTGACCGGGCTCGTCGTCGTGGACACGGGAGAGGCGTTCTCGGTGTTCGGTCAAATCGTGATCATCGCTCTGATTCAGGTTGGCGGTCTGGGCTTTATGGCGGTCACCACGCTTTTCCTCACGGCCATGCACAAGCGAATTTCTTTTCGCCAGCGCATGCTCATGGCCGAGTCCATCAGCTCTGACGGGTTTCAGGGCCTTGTGGGCACAATGCGCAACATCGTGTTCATGGCGCTTGGCATCGAAGCCGTGGGCGCGATCATTCTGGCCGTGCGTTTCGTGCCGCAATATGGCCCGGCTGGTCTGTGGTATGGCGCGTTTCACTCTATATCGGCATTTTGCAACGCCGGTTTTGACATTTTCGGTCTCAACTCGAGCCTGATCCCCTTCCGGCAGGACGCAGCGGTCAATTTACCCGTGATGCTGCTCATCATCATGGGCGGTTTGGGTTTCACCGTCCTCTCCGAGATCCGTCACAAGCGTTCCTTTAAGAAGCTTTCTCTCCACGCCAAGCTCGCGGTGGGCATGTCCGCGCTACTCGTTGCTTTCGGTTTTTTGTTCTTCCTTTTTACGGAAAGGAACACTACGCAGGCGGGTTTCCATTGGTACGAGCGCATTCTACCTTCTCTGTTTCAGTCTGTGACGCTCCGAACTGCCGGTTTTGTCACCGTGGATCAAAACGAGCTGACCACATCCTCCAAGATCATGTCCTCCGTCATGATGTTCGTTGGCGCGTCACCCGCGTCGACGGGCGGAGGCATCAAAACCACGACGTTTGGCATCGTGCTGCTTATGCTGCTGTGCTCCGTGCGCGGCCGTGACGAAATCACGGCGTTCGGCCGCTCCATCACGTTTAGCAATGTGCAGCGCGCGCTCTCTGTTTTTTTGCTGAGCATCGTCATCATCGTCGTCTTTGTCATGCTTCTCTCCTATACCGAAAGGGAAACGGTGCTGCACACGACGATGGGATTCCAGAATCTATTGTTCGAGGCGGTTTCCGCGTTTGGGACGGTGGGCGTTTCGTGCAACTTAACGCCGGCTCTCACGCCCCACGGTCGCTTGCTCATCATCGCGCTGATGTTCATCGGGCGCGTGGGGCCAATGACACTCGCGTACGCCGTATCCGCACGCCAGAGCCGCGTCGGCAACAAGATTCATCATCCTCCCGAACGAGTCATCGTCGGATAGCCAAAGGGGTACCTCATGAAACAGTACGCGGTCATCGGCCTCGGCAAATTCGGAACAAGCATCGCGGAGACGCTGTGCCGTCTCGGCGAGGATGTTCTGGGCGTCGATGTAGACATGGAGCGCGTCTCGCTCGCGTCCGAACGCATCACGCACGCGGTTCAGGCCAACGCGACCGACGAGTCGGTCATCCGCTCGCTCGGACTTCGCAACTTCGACGTGGTGATCGTGACCATCGGCGAGATTCAGCCCAGCATCATGGTCACTCTTTTGTGCAAGGAGTGCGGCGTTGGCCGACTGATTGCAAAGGCCAATGACGAGCTGCACGCGAAAATCCTCCTCAAGATCGGCGCGGACACGGTCGTCAATCCCGAACGTGACATGGGCATGCGCCTGGCGCGCAACCTCATCTCCCCCAACATCCTTGAGGACATCGAACTTTCTCCGGATTATCGCCTCATGGAAATCAAACCGGGAAAAGGCTGGGCGGGCAAGAGCCTCAAGCAACTCAACCTGCGCGCGCTGTATGGCATCAACGTCATGTCCATTAAAACGGGCGATCAAGTGAACATCAACCCGAGCGCAAACGACGTGGTCGGCGATAACGATTTGCTGCTGATCGTGGGCGAGAGCGCCGGTATCCAAAAAATAGAGTACGATTAACATCATTTGGAGGATTTGTGAACAGCAACAAAGCGCGCACCATCCGGCTGACCGGGAAAAAAAACATGGGAGCCTGCCTGGTGATCCACGGATTTGCCGGGCTTCCCGGGCATGTCGCGCCGCTATGCAAAGCGCTCAACGAGCGCGGCTTCACTGTCGTCGCCCCTCTTTTGCCCGGACATGGCGAAACCATGAAAGACATCATGAAAGCGCGCCCCAAGGATTGGGTGAGTGAGGTGCGCGAGATCGCCAAGGGCCTCAAGGCCATATACGGCCGCGTGTACGTGACCGGTATTTCCGCTGGTGGCGTAATGGCTCTCATGCTCGCTCAAGAGGGCATTCCCGACGCGATCGCCCCGCTGGGCGCGCCTGTGTTCTTCTACACACCATGGACGCTGTTCTACAAATTCATTCGCTCATTCTTTTGGCGCGCGCGCCGCATGGCGGCGGCCGAAGACGGCGAGTACGCGATGCCCGATGCGCCCAAGCGCGATTTCAAGTGGCTCATCCGCGAGGTTTTCGTGATGAAAAACGGTCTTGGCAAGACATGGCGCGCAGTCGGGTGTTTCCGAATGATCATGGGATGCGCGCGCAAGCTTTCACGCGTTGTTTGCCCACTCGTGATCGTCCACTCACGCAAGGACGAGATGGCCAAGCCGGAAAGTGCTGACCTTGTCTTAAGCCGCGTCAGCTCACACGACAAGCAAGTCGTCTGGCTCAACGCGTCTTCTCACCTGCGCATGCTCTTCGGGAGCGAAAAAAACAAGGTTTTCGAGGCGATCGGCGGACTGTTTGAGCGCGTGGACAAGGAACTTGCGGAGCAAACGCAGCATGCGGCCCGCCTTGGGGGATGATCTCGTGGCAAGACAGGATTTTGACCATCAAAACGCGCAGCCGTTCTCGCTCAAGGGCGGAGAAGACGGCGTCTTGCTGATTCACGGCTTCACCGGCTCACCCTCTCACATGAGACCCCTGGGTGAATACCTGCATGCGCGCGGGTTCACTGTGCGCGGGATATTGTTGCCAGGGCACAACGGTAAGGTGGAGGACATGTTTGCCGCCAACCATCGGCAATGGCTGAACACATCACTTGAGGCGGCGCGCGAGATGCGCGCGAAACACCGCAGGTTCTACGCTGCAGGTCTGTCCATGGGAGGCGTCCTCTCGCTCATCATCGCGGAGGAAGGGCTGTGCGATGCGGTCACCACTTTCGCGGCCCCTATGCGCATCTACAACTGGACGGCGCCTCTTGCGCCGCTCGTCTGGCCTTTTATGCCTTACTCTCCATGGAAAAAGCTCAAAACACACAACGAGCTCGACCCCGCGTACGACTTTGGCTACGACGCCACACCCGTGCGGCGCGTGTCTGACCTTTCGCGCCTGATGCGCAAAGCCGAGCTCGGCCTTGCGCGCGTTACCTGCCCCTTGCTGACCGTTCAGTCACGGCTGGATGAGACGGTCAAGCCGGAAAGCGTGAGCATCATTGCCAATGGCGTTTCGTCCGAGAGAAAGAGCGCGCTTTGGCTTGAGCGTTCGGCACACGTGCTGACAATCGGTCCGGAGACAGACATCGTATTTCCCGCAGTTGCCAATTTCTTTGCGGAGGCAGGAGCATGACGTTTCAGGAATACCAGTCTCTCGCGATGCGCACCTACACAAAGCGCGAGGATGACAGGGATGACCTCGTGGCCGCCGCGATGGGCGTGTGCGGGGAGGCAGGCGAGTTCACCGACGCTCTTAAGAAAGTGCGTTTCCATAAACACGATCTCGACCGCGAACACCTGGCGAGCGAGCTTGGCGACGTCATGTGGTACGTCGCGTTCGCGTGCCACCTCACGCGGGTTTCCATGGACGCCGTCGCGCGACGCAACATGGCCAAGCTTCACCTGCGGTACGGCAAGCAGTTCACCGTCGACCAAAGTTTGCGTCGCAACGACGCGCCCCTTCCGCCGCTTGACGACACCCCTCTGGACATCAGCGGCTATCACGCGGACATGATGTCCGTCGCCCTTGTCAAAGGCGATGAGACCGAACGCCTGCTTGAAGGCGCGCTCGGCCTTTGCGGCGAGGCGGGCGAGGTTGCGGAGATCATCAAAAAACACCGTTATCAAGGCCATGCATTGGATCTTGACCATCTGACCGAAGAACTGGGCGATGTTCTCTGGTATGTGATGTGGTCATCCGATACGCTCAAGGTGAAACTATCCGACATCGCGTCTCTCAACGTCGACAAGCTTAGAAAGCGTTATCCTCAAGGCTTCACGTATGAGCTCAGCCGCAAGGCGCACGGTATCCCCGCCAAGGAGGTCATGACATGACACCGACGCGCATCCCTCCCGAACTCCTCAATCCGCCACCCGCTAATCGCCGCAAAAAAAAAGACAGCGTCACACGCGCCATCCAGATCATGAGCGCAATCGCACTGGCACTCTCCCTGACCTGCCTGCTCATGCTCGGTCAGGCGCAGCCCGCGCGCGAAAGTTTTTTTACGCGTGTGTTCAATGTGGATGTCGAGCCGCGCATGTGGGATCAGTTTTATCTGCGAGCGTCGTTCGGGTGCCTGATCGCCACTATCATGATCAGCGGCATCGGCCTTTTGTTTAACACCATGCGTCTCAAACGCGAGGGCGATCATTTCAACCGCATCCTGCTGGTGCTGCTTGCGCTGTCCGCGGTGGGCATCGTGGCGTTCCTCATCGTCTATGGTCGCTATCTGCTGTAAGGGAAGGTATTCATGCAAGAATACGAGCGGTGCGCTTCACTGAAGATTAACCGCGATCACGATTGGGAGCGCAAAAAGTACGATTCGCACGATGGCAGCGGAGGATCAACCGATGTCTGCAGGACATGCGGCATCGTGAAAGAATCAACGTGGAACCCCTATGTCGATACGGAAGAGTATTTTTTCAAAGGGGTGCTTGTTAAGTCCGAACGCAGAGACTGATCCATCTTGACAGTATGGCCAGCCCGTGGCGCGCAAATCGCGCTCACGGGTTTGTTCTCTTTTTTTGTTGTATAAATGCGCGCGCGGCGTAGAATGAACCAGCAAACACGGGAGGGGTTTCATGTGAACAACCTAACCTGCGTCCGCTCTCTCGCGGGCTACTGGCACGCGTACACCGCGCCCAACGAGGAACCGATGCCACTTGCGGACACTCCGTGTTTTTACACGGACATCATCCTTGCGTTTGCTGTGCCTACGGGCAGCGGCGGCGTGACAATGCTCGGACGCGCTCCGAGCAAAACGGAAGTCCTTGAGCAAATAGGCGCGGGTCGCGCTGTCACGCTCTCGCTTGGCGGTGCGGACGTGTCGTTCGATCTGTCGAGCAAGAGTAAGCAAGAGCGATTCGCGGATGAGCTGCTCGCACTGATTGACTCACTCGGCGTCTGCGGACTGGATGTCGACGTCGAGGCAGGGCTTGAGGATCCGCGATCCGTTGAAGAGCTTGGCGATGCGCTTGAGTGCGTCCTTTCACGGCTTCCGGCGCGCTTTTTGCTCACGTTCGCGCCGGAAACCGCGGGACTGGTAGGCGCGATATCGCGCACCGGCGGATTGTGGGGAAACTACATCCCGTTGATCAATCGTTTTCGTGAGCGGCTGAGCACGGTTCAAATGCAGTACTACAACAGCGGCGCGATGATGGGCATCGACGGCAAGGTATATGCGCCGGGTACGCCCGCGTTTGTCTCCGCGATGACTGAAGCGCTTGCGTGCGGGTTCGAGATCGCGAAAACGAGGGAATGGTTCTGCGGTCTCCCTCAGGAGAAACTCAGGATCGGCCTTCCCTCTTCACCCCGCGTCGCAGCCAACGGATATCTCCCGCCCGAGGCGGTTTCAGAGGCCATGTGCATGCTGTGGACCGGCCGAAGGAACGATATACAAAGGACACCTTTGCGCCGCGTCTGCGGGCTGATGACATGGTCGGTCAACGATGATTACCGAACGTGCTGCTCGTTTTCATCTAATGCCCGCCGCTGTTGCCGTTGAGCGCTAAAGGCAAAGAAAAAAATATCGTTGGCCACGTATATTTACATTGCCTCCTTCACGATGTATAATCGGCTTATTTTATGGGAAAGGGAGGGAGATCCTGGGTTGATCGACAAGCTCAAGCTATACGGCTTTAACAACCTGACAAAAACGCTGAGTTTTAACATATACGATGTCTGCTACGCTAAATCCGAGCGGGAGCAGAAGGATTACATCGCGTACATTGACGAACAGTATAACTCCGAACGCCTGACGAAGATCCTGTGCGATGTCACCAACATCATCGGTGCGCACATCCTCAACATCTCCAAGCAAGACTATGACCCGCAAGGCGCGAGTGTGACACTCCTGATCACGGAGGAAATGCTGCCCGTTCAACTTGTTGATCCCTCATGCAACAAAGGTGAGGCGGCGATTGTCGCGACGCGCGACACCGTGGTCGGACATCTCGACAAGAGTCACGTCACGGTTCACACCTACCCCGAGTATCACCCGGACAACGCCATCGCGACGTTCCGCGTGGACATCGACGTCTCGACATGCGGCTGCATCTCCCCGCTCAACGCGCTCGATTACCTTATCGGGAGCTTTGATTCTGATATCATGACGATTGACTACCGCGTGCGCGGGTTTACGCGCGCGGTCGATGGGAAAAAGTGCTACATCGACCACGACATCACGTCTATTCAGAACTATGTGGATGAAAAGACGCTCCAGCGCTACGACGCCATCGACGTCAACGTCTACCAGTCCAACATTTTCCACACCAAAATGCTCATCAAGGAAATCCTGTTGCAGCACTACCTCTTCAACACCGATGTCTACGAGATCCCCCCCACGCGCCGTCTGGAGATCACCAACAGTTTGCGCAAAGAGATGATCGAGATCTTTTCCGGCGTTAACATTTACTAAGCGAGGGGATGTCCGTGGCTTTGCTTACCCAAGAGCGCGCCCCGCTTTACGAGGCCCTCATTCGCCACAAGAACGCGCGTGTCGTACAGTTCGACGTACCCGGCCACAAAAAAGGCGTGGGCAATCCCGCGCTCACCGATTTTCTCGGCAAGCAGTGCGTGAGCGTGGACGTCAACTCCGCGCGACCGCTTGACAACCTGTGCCACCCGACCTCATGCATTCGGGATGCGGAGCAGCTCGCGGCGGAAGCGTTCGGCGCTTCTGCCGCCTTTTTCAGCGTGGGCGGGACGACCGCTGCGGTGCAAACGATGATCCTCAGCTGCGTCAAAGAGGGCGAAAAGATCATCATGCCGCGCAACGTCCACCGCTCCGCTATCAACGCATTGATCCTCTCGGGCGCAGTGCCTGTATATGTCAATCCGGGCATTAGCGAGCGCCTTGGCATACCGCTCGGCATGTCGGCCGCGTCCGTCAGGCGTGCGATTGAGGAGCACCCGGAGGCAAAAGCCGTGTTCGTCAACAATCCGACGTACTACGGCATCTGCTCCTGTCTGCGTGATATCGTGGCGCTTGCGCACGCGCACGGCATGAAGGTGCTTTGTGACGAGGCGCACGGCACGCACTTCTACTTCGGGGACAATCTGCCCGTATCCGCCATGGCGGCCGGCGCGGACATGGCGGCGATCAGCGTGCACAAGACAGGCGGATCACTCACGCAAAGCTCTCTCCTCGTGATCAACCATGCTGAGGACGCGGCGTACGTCAAGCAAATCATGAACCTGACGCAAACGACCAGCGGCTCCTATCTTTTGATGGCGTCGCTCGACATCTCACGCCGCAATCTGGCGATTCACGGCAAGGAAACGTTTGCCAAGGTCGTCGGTCTCGCAGAGTACGCGCGCGCCGAACTGGCCAACGTGGGCGGGTACTACGCTTTTTCGCGCGACATCGTCAACGGGGACGACATCGGTGATTACGACGTGACCAAGCTCTCCGTCAATACGACCGAGATCGGCCTTGCAGGCATTGAGGTGCACGACATCCTGCGCGACGAGTACGACATCCAGGTTGAGATCGGCGACCTCGGCAACCTCATGGCGATCGTTTCCGTGGGCGACACGCGCTTTGCGATTGAGCGTCTCGTCTCATCTATGGCGGAAATCAAGCGGCTATACACCCGCGCCAAGAGCCAGATCATCCGGCAGGAGTACATCGCGCCCAAGGTTGAACTCACGCCCAAGGCCGCTTTTTACGCAAAAAAGGAAGCGGTCGCGTTTGACAAGACCGTGGGTCGCGTCAGCGGCGAGTCCATCATGTGCTATCCGCCGGGCATCCCCATCCTCGCGCCGGGCGAGCTGATCACACGGCCGATTCTCGACACCATCTCGTACTCAAAGGCCAAAGGCTGCTTTGTCATGGGCATGCTGGACGAGTCGCTGTCGACACTGCAGGTAATGGAGGACTAAACGTGGAGCTTTGGTATACAGAACAACACACGAGCAACGTCCGGCTTTCCATCAAGGTTGAGCGGCAGCTTTACGGCGGCCAATCTGAGTTTCAACGGATCGACGTGTTCACATCGGAAGAGTTCGGGCGCTTCATGACGCTTGACGGGCTGATCATGCTCACGGAAAAAGACGAGTTCATCTATCATGAGATGATCACACACATCCCGCTCGCGGTCAGTCCGGCTGTTCGAGACGTGCTGGTCATCGGCGCAGGCGATGGCGGCACGGTGCGCGAACTGACGCGCTATAACACCATCGAGCGCATCGACATGGTCGAGATCGACAAGCTGGTGGTGGACGTTTCGCGCGAACACCTGCCCTTCACCGCCAAGTCGCTGGACGACCCCCGCGTCAACCTTTACTTCGAGGACGGTCTCAAGTTCGTCCGCACCCGCAAGAACGCTTACGACTTGGTCATAGTAGACTCCACCGACCCATTTGGGCCGGGCGAAGGCTTGTTTACGCGCGAGTTTTACGGCAACTGCCACAACGCGCTGCGTGAAAATGGCGTGCTGGTCAACCAGCTGGAAAGCCCGTACTACGACACCTACATGCGCTCCATGAACCGCGCGTACAGCCGCATCAAGTCGATCTTCAACGTGGCGCGCGTGTATCAGGCACACATACCGACATACCCCTCCGGCCACTGGCTGTTTGGTTTCGCGTCCAAAGGCATTGACCCCGTCGCGCATCTCGACGCCGCCCGCTGGAACGCGCTGGGCATGGCCACACGCTACTACAACACCGATCTCCACGCGGGGTGCTTCGCGCTCCCCAACTACGTGCTCGACCTTTTGTCGCGCGCTAATGACTAATCAGGCGAGTGTGTTCATCGGGTGTGACGCGAGCTACGCGGACGCGAAGATCGTCCTGTTTGGCGCGCCTTTCGATGGAACCACATCCTTTCGTCCGGGCGCGCGCTTCGGCCCTTCCGCGATGCGGAGCGAATCCTTTGGTATCGAAACGTACAGCCCCTATCAGGACAAGGATTTGGAGGACACCGCGGTTTTTGATCGGGGCGATCTTGAGCTGCCTTTCGGAAACCCCGCCCGCGCGCTTCATGTGATCGAGGCGTTCGCGGGTCGTGCCGCTTCGGATGGCAAGATACCCTGCATGCTGGGCGGGGAACACTTGGTCACATTGGGCGCTGTGCGCGCGCTGACGCGGCTGCATCCCGGCCTCAACATCCTGCACTTTGACGCGCATGCCGACCTGCGCGAGGATTACCTCGGAGAGCAACTCTCTCACGCGTGTGTCATGCGCCGCTGCCATGAGCTTGACGGTGTCGCGCGCATCCATCAGTTCGGTATTCGCTCGGGCACGCGCGAGGAATTTCAGTGGGCGCGGAAGCACGTCGCGACCGAGAAATATACGCTGGCGAACATATCGCAAACCGCGATCGCGCTGAAGGGTGCGCCTGTTTATCTGTCCGTCGACCTCGACGTGCTCGATCCTTCCGTTTTACCGGGTACGGGTACCCCCGAGGCGGGCGGCGCAAGTTTCAACGAGCTCCTGCGCGCTTTGACGAGCCTTTCAGACCTCAACATCGTGGGACTCGACCTGTGTGAACTCTCCCCCGCGCTTGATCCAAGCGGGGTATCCACGGCGGTTGCGTGCAAGCTTTTGCGCGAATTGCTGCTGATGATCGCATGATACAGCCGGGCTCGCTGACCATCCGAAACGCGCGTCAGGGCGACGCTCCGACGCTGATGGTGCTTTACCTTGAGCATTTGACGAAAACCCCGCCCCGCGAACCGCAAGAGGCTTCCGTTTGGGAGAAACAGCTCGCCTCGCTCACCCGAACACCCGGATACCACATCCTCATCGGCGAAACCGGCGGACAAGCCGTCTCCTCGGTAACGCTCGTCGTGGTACAGAACCTGACGCATAACCTACGGCCCTATGCGCTGATTGAGAACGTCGTCACGCACGCCGGCCATCGCGGCAAGGGATACGCGACCGCGCTCATGGCGCGCGCGGCCGATATCGCGCGTGAAAACGGCTGCTATAAAATCATGCTCATGACGGGATCGAAACGCGAGAGTACACTTTCTTTTTACGAACGCTGCGGCTACAGCCGGTACGACAAGACGGGGTTCATACTGCGTTTGTGAGGTGTTTTCACTGAGCGACAATCTTTTGTCCAGCCCTTACGCGCCGTTCATCATCGGCGGCGCGTTTCTACTCATCGCGGTGGCGGTCACCATCAGGCGCAAAGTGCTTTCTGGCGACACAGAAAAAGCCGCTTCCCCGGCTCCGGAGGCGCCGCAAACCATCCTGCCAGACATCGTTCGCGGCGCGCTCGCGCTTATCATGGCCGTTCTCGGTGGATACACTTTCGCCACAAGGCCGGGGAGCGGGGCTGCCGGGGTTGTCATCGCGGCTCTGGGTGCGCTGTTCGCCACGTACTACGCGTGGCACGTTTGCGCCGTAATCAAGGTTCGTGAAAAGGACAAAGGCAACCAGGACAACCGCGGGGAGGGCTCGATTTGATCGCCGTCACGCCCACGATTCACTTCAATGGCTGCTGCGAGCAGGCCATAAACCTTTATCAGGGGGCATTCGGCGCTGAGATCCAGTGTCTGCTTCATTACGGTGATCGCGATGAGCGCGACTGGAACGAACCGATCGCAGGGAAAGAACACTATGTGTATCACGCGGAAATCGTGATCGGCGGCCAGCGCGTCATGATGGGCGACAACCCCCAGCCGATTGCGGCAAACACCAAGGCCTGTTTTCTCACGCTCACATTTGACTCTGCGGATGATGTCAGGCGTGCGTACGACGCGCTTTCGAAGGGTTGCACCATCGTCTACCCCATGCAAAGTACGACTTACTCCTCGTGCATGGTTTCTTTGATCGACCGCTTCGGCGTTCGCTGGGGCCTCATGACCGAGCAGACTGAGCGCTGAGCCGCCGCGCAACCCGCTCCGCACCCATCACCCGCATCACGTCATACAGATCGGGCGAATCCTCCTGGCCGGTGAGCGCGAGCCGAACAAGCGCCGCAGCGTCGCCAAGCGTGCCCGCGTAGCGCGTGGGATCGGCCGCAAACGCCTTTTTGTCTGCTGTATACCCCATTTCCTGCGCAGATCGTTTTAGCCCTTCGTACCACTCCTGCTTTTCGTTTCCGAGGTCGAGCGTTTGGGCGTATTTCAGGACAAACGGATGCTCTGCCGCGTGCGCGCCAGCCTCTGCCCCACCGCCCGCAAAAAGCTCATCCCAGAAGTACCCGAGCCGCGCGCGCACGTCGGACCATTTACCGATGTCCTTGCGCGGGTTTTTTATGCCCCTGCCAATGGAGAGCACGCCGCGCGCGTACAAAGGATCGCCAGCCAGCAAGGCGAAAAGGAGAGGATCTTCTATCTTCGCCCACGTCATGAGCGCATCCAGGGCATCGTCCGCCGTCATTTGAGCGATCATGTCTCTGGATATGCGCGTGAGCTTGTCATAATCAAAAACCGCGCCGCTCGCGGAGAACCCATCCAGGCGAATGCAATAATCTTCCAGCGGAGCGAACGGGTGCGCGCTCCGCCAGTCTTCGTATCCCGAATTCATCAAGTGCATGTAGTACTCGCGCATCGCGGCGGGTGGAACACCCTGATGGATGTGGTACGAGACGTGCCCATCCGCATCCTTGCGCTTGGAGTATTTGCGCTTAGACGCGCCCTCTTTTTTCATGATGGTCGCGAGGTGACCGTACACGGGCTGCGAGTGCCCAAGCGCCTCGAACAGCTGACGGTGCACCGGATACGACGAGAGCCACTCATCCCCGCGCAGAACATGAGTGGTGTGCATGAGCGCGTCGTCCACGGCGTGCGCAAAGTGATAAGTCGGCAAACCATCTGACTTGATGATGATGATGTCGTGGGTGTTCTCCGGCATCTCCACACGCCCTTTGAACAGGTCGTCAAACGCCACCTTGCGTCCGCGCTGCCCGGGCGATCTTAAGCGGATGACATACGGCCTGCCCGCCGCGATCTCCCTCTCCGCATCATGGGCGCTGATGTCGCGATGAACCGCCCACTCACCGTGGTATCCGATGTCAGCGCCCTCGGAGCGCTGCCGGGAACGCAGCGTGTCCAGCTCCTCCGGCGTGCAAAAGCAAGGGTAAGCTAGTCCGCGTACAACAAGTGTTCGGGCAAAAGCGCGGTAGATCCCCGCACGCGCGGACTGCACATAGGGGCCGTACGTGCCAATCTCGTTCGCGCCGCCGGCATACCCTTCTGTATACGCGATGCCCATATACCGCATTTGCGCACAGATGCGGGTGCCTGAGCCTTTGACCTCGCGCTTCCCATCAGTATCGTCAAGACGGACGTAGAATACACCGCCCGACTGTCCGGCTAGCCGATAGGAAATGAACGCCGCGTACAGTGTCCCAATGTGAAGCTCTCCCGTTGGACTGGGCGCGAGGCGTGTGACCATAGCCCCCTCCCCAAGCGGCCTGCGTGGATACCTCCGCATGATCTCATCTACGCCAGCCATCTTTTGCGGGAACAACACGTCCGCCATAGACTTTGCGCTGTCCATCGTCATTCCTCCTTTTACCAAAACAAAAACCTTCCGTCCATGAGAGGACGAAAGGTTCACTTTCGCGGTACCACCTGTCTTGGCCGCAATTTGCGGCCCTGCTTTTCGGCGTCAAACAACGCCTTCCCCTCTATCGCTGGGCTGCGGAAGCTTATGGTTTCGCTCCGTGCTCGGGCATCTCTTTCGGGGCGCGACTGCCCGCTTTCACCTTACCAGGCTCTCTTTCAAGTCAACGCTTGGCCTACTCTTTGCCTTCATTGCCAAATGATATGTTTTACCGTATCTTACACGACCCGTGACCTCGTGTCAAGCCCCGCCGCGTTCCGCGTTTTGCGCCGCCCCTTGCGTCGGGCTCCGCAAGGGTGTTATACTGTTGGTCATGACCGCATCATCCACGGGGGGATATTCTGTTTGAAAAAAACCGTTTCCGACGCCGTGATCCGTCGTCTGCCAAGCTATTACCGTTACCTGATATCACTTGAAGAACAGGGCGTCGTTCGCATTTCCTCCCATGAGCTCGCGGAGCTGATGGGCTTGACCGCATCGCAAATCCGTCAGGACATCAACTGTTTCGGCGGCTTTGGTCAACAGGGTTACGGCTACAATGTCAAGGAACTGCGAACGAAAATCGGTGAGATTTTGGGCATGACGCGCTGTTTTGACATGGTGCTCGTGGGCGCGGGCCATATCGGACAGGCCATCGCCAAGTACCCGTATTTTCGCGATCTTGGTCTTCGCGTAGTCGCTGCCTTTGATACAGACGCGTCACTCGTCGGGCACGAAATGGAAGGTGTTCCCATACGCGGCATTTCCGAGCTGGAGGGGTACGTTACCGAGCACAAGATTGACATCGGCATCATCGCCGTGCCAGCGGCTGCGGCGCAAGAAACCGCGGAACGGCTCGCGCGCGCCGGAATACGCGCAATGTGGAACTTCGCACCCATTGATCTTCAGGTCGGCGAGAGCGTATCAGTCGTCAACGTACACCTCTCCGACAGCCTACTCGTACTGCTCTATCACCTGAGCCACTCAAAGAATGGGTGAGTAACGGAGGATGAAAACCATGTACAAAGGATGTTTCGTCTGCAAAAAGGGCGGCCGTTTGGAATACACATTCGGCGCGGGACGCTATCAGACGGTATGCGCTGAAATCGACATGGTGCCTGAGATCATCAACGGGGAAAACGTTGCCTCGCACAAAGCTAACCTCGCGGGCGTTGAGTTCATTTTCTGCACGTGGGACATGGTGCCTTTCTCAAAGGAGCAGATTGCCGAGTTTTTTCCGAACCTAAGAGTTGTTTTTTACGCGGCGGGATCAGTGCAGTATTTCGCGCGTCCCTTCATGGAGCTTGGCGTGCGCGTGGTGAGCGCTTGGCGCGCGATGTCAGTTCCCGTAGCCGAATTCACGGTTGCCGCGATCACGTTCGCCAACAAAGCATCGCTCAGCCTCGTCAGCGCCTACAAAAGCAAGGGTTACCACGCGGCCAAGCAGCTGCTGACCGACGTATATCCCGGTACATACGACACCACCGTGGGCATTTTGGGCGCGGGCGCGATCGGCAGCCTGGTTGTCAGGATGCTGGCCCCGTATCGCGCAAAGCTCATGGTCTATGATCCCTTCCTGACCAAGGAGCGCATGAACGCGCTCGGCATTGACCGAACATACTCGCTTGAGGAAGTCTTCTCAAGCTGCCAGACCATTTCAAACCATTTGGCTAATAACGAGCAGACCGTGGGCATGCTCGACTATGCTCTGTTCTCGAAAATGGGTGAAACAGCGGCGTTCATCAACACAGGCCGCGGCGCGCAAGTGGTCGAGGCTGATCTTGTGCGCGCGCTGACTGAACAACCGCTGCGTTCCGCGTATTTGGACGTCACGCACCCCGAACCCCTCGAATCCAGCCATCCGTTTTTATCCATGCCCAATGTGTTTGTCTTTCCGCACATCGCCGGGACAGCGAAGAACGAGGTGCTCATGCTTTCGGACTGCGTCATTGACCAGTACCGCCGTTACCGCGACGGGTTACCCTTTGAGTGCGAGGTCACACTCGACATGCTCGCCACTATGGCGTAAACACGCAGACATAACAAGCCCGCCGCGTATGATCGCGTCGGGCTTTTCACTACAATGCGGGCTTTCGGGCGTAAATGGAGACCGAGTGCGGGCATTGCCGGTTGGTATCCATATCGATGATTTGTTCAATCTCAAATCCAATCAGGCGCATCTCAAACTGATAACCTCCCTTGGTTCTGCTGCGTCCAGGCACGAGCGGTAACATGACCTCCACTTCCTTCAAACCGTTCATTCCCGTGCGCTTGTGCGGCGTTTGGTAATCGTCGCCCGTCACCGCTAACCATTGCTCCATGGATGTAACCTCGATTTCCGGTTCCTCGGCTCTGTGCCCTTCCCTAAAAAACAGCATAGGCGCGCCCGGCTTTATGCAATCAAACGCGTTTTGTAAGTATCTTCTGCGGTCCTCGTCCAGAATGAGCATATGAAATCCCATGACATCCAGCGCCGCGTCGTACACACCGCTCACCTGCTCACGGACCATGTCTAGGCGTTGGGCAGAGGCGTTCGAATACCCGATCAGCGCGGCGCGCGTCCTTTCGACCGCCAACGGTGAAATGTCGATGCCGTGATACACGCAGCCAAGTCTGGAGAGTATTTCTCCACTCGCGCCCTCGCCGCAAGCGAACTCGATCACTTTTTTCCCGCGCAAACCGTTTTCATCCACCCACGCGGTCAATCCGAGGACAAGCTCCTTATCGTCCGGCGAATGACCCCATCGCTCAATACCCGCCGCAAACACTTTCCGGTACCGCTCTTCGTACGCGAAATAGTATGGCTGTCCGCCCATGCCGCCCCCCCTAGCTGTAAACTACAAGCGGGATGCGCACGCGCATCCCGCTCCGATGTCGATTTATCCTATTCGATGACCGTGGTAACCGTTCCGGCGCCGACCGTGCGGCCGCCTTCACGGATGGCCAGACGCAGTCCCTGCTCCATCGCGATCGGCGTGATCAGCTTGATCTCCATCTCAACGTTGTCGCCGGGCATGACCATCTCG
>JAVBRD010000015.1:0-9923 GCA_031548365.1 Eubacteriales bacterium | reverse complement strand
GGCGTCCTTCGGCCGCCCTTGACACACCGGCGGCACGAAGCGTACGATGCAGTCAAGCGGGCAATGGAGGACTCTGGCATCTCATGCCCGGATTCGCTGGACTAACTGACGTTTTGGACCTAATAGCGGGGGCAGACCAGTTTCGTATGCACTCACAATCAGGCTAACCGAAAGCACACGGTCACCCGCAAGGGCCGCTATCGTGGCATCTTCCGCTAGCTCCCGAAACAAAATACCCCGAGATGTGCGCGCCGTACGTTTGATCTGGTACCCTAAAAACGGACAAACAGAAAGGCATGGTTATCCGGATTTGGATACAACCACTCAACTTTGAGGGAGTGGAAGAAACTCTCGGCGCACGCGTTGTCGTAGCAGTCGCCTTTGGCGCTCATGCTGGATACAGCGCCGCACGTCCTGAGCAAGTCCTGAAAGTCGAAGCTGCAAAACGTGCTGCCGCGATCCGAGTGGACGATCAGGCCCGGTTCAGGCTTTCGTCGCCTAAGCGCCATGTTCATGGCCTCAATGACCAGAAATCGGTCGTTGTTTTCGCTCATGGCCCAACCGACCACCCTGCGGGAATACAAGTCCAGCACAACCGCCAGATAGAGCCACCTGTCCAGCGTTCGAATGGAGGTGACATCTGTGACAAAGGCGCGGTTGGGCCGCTCGGCCCAGAAGTCCTTGTTGAGCAAGTTGGGCGCGACAGGCAGCGCGTGGCGGGAGTTGGTCGTGCTCATCCGGCGTCTCGCCGCCGCTCTGGGCGTCAGTTTCTCCTGACGCATGATGCGCGCGACTTTGCGTCTGGATACAGGCGTTCCCTGACGCACAAGTACCCGCAGTATCCGCCGCGCGACGTACGTCCTGCGCGATGCGTCGAAGATACCTCGAATGCGCGCTGGCAAGTCACGGTCCTTGACCGCTCCAGGACACGACTCCCGGCAGCGCCAGCTGTAATAGCCGCTCCGGCTCACGCCCAACAGCACACAAGCCCGGAAACACCCACGTCTTTTCCGTGCTTTCGTATTGCGGCGCACTTTACGGTTTTTGCCGCGCAAAGTACGCCGCGGCATTTTTAGGAACTCGTTCTCCGCCTCAAGACGCTTGACCTCCCGGCGAAGACGAATAAGTTCGCCGTCGTCACCGCTCAGATTGCCGCTGCCTGGAAACGCATTTATGGGTCTGGCGTGATATTGCTTGACCCATTTGTACACGCTCCCCTCGGGTATGCCGTACTCCCGGGCCACTTCAGCCCCAACGCGTCCCTTTTCCACCACTTGTTTTACCTCTGCTGACTTGGTTTCATCCTTTCCGAGAATTCCGGCGACTTTGAGGTGGCGCGGAAAGACTGGCAGAAATTCTTTGTGCATCTTCATTCGGTAGATACTGCGGACAAAGCAATCACACAATTTTCCCGGCGGCAGTATATGGCGTCATTGCCGCGTACAGTGTACAAAACATTGCGCCGCTAATTGACTTTATGAACGACACTAAACAAAATCCCATCGTTATCCTGTCGCAGAAGGACAACGGCACAAAGTTTGCCGAAAGCATAATGCGGGGAGCCAACACGTTCATTATCGACCCGGACAGGCTGATAGAAAGTATCAACGAAACTAAGGACATCATCGACCGTCTCATAGAAATGCTGCCTGATGAACGGTGAGCACTCGGTATCCTCACGCACCGCGAGATTTTTGTGTCATTGGATTGCCTCCGGGTATATGTACACGGTGATGAAATCATGATTTCAAAGAGCGATTTTGAAATCATGCAACCGCCAAATAGGGAAACAAGTCGCATTTTGGGTTCAGGATGAGCCTTGGCGTTGACCGCGACAGCGTCTTGGAGCCCTAAGTAGAGCTCGAGGAAGCGTGACGCTCTTGGGTATTCCCCGCAGTGGGCTGAGCTCATTGCCCTGGCTTGTACGCGCCGGGATTAACGCCCTCCACCTTCTGGAACGCGCGGCGGAAGGTCTTGTTTGTGGTGTACCCGACGCGCGCCCCGGCATCGTTGACGCTGGCGCTCTTCTCGGCGAGGATCTCCTTGGCTTTGCCGATGCGGACCGTGTTGATGTAGCTCAATAGGCCTTGCCTCGTCTCCAGCTTAAAGAGCTTAGAAACGTACTGCGGACTCATTCCGACGTGATCGGCGATCTGCGTAAGGCACAGCCCGGGATCGGCATAGTGTTCGGCGATATATTCCTGAACACGGCTGTAGAGCTCAGGCCTTTGGCTGGTTTTCCGTTCGTCTTCTTCGTGTTCGCAGGTGATTTTGACGATGTTGACGAACACATGAGAGAGCTGATCGAGCGTCGAACAGCTCACGAGCAGATCCATCAGCGAATGCGGTCTAGTGATGTCCTTTGGCGCAAGTGAGACATAAACACCATAAACCCGGCTAATCAGGGAAAACACAAAGAATCGCTTGGATGTAAACGGCTCAGGGGCGACAGCGAGTTCTGCAAACAGCAGGTTTACGACATGCTTGGCATCGTCATACGCGCCGCCGTTCACGGCGTCCATCAGGAGCGACGTGAAGCTGGCCAAACGCAGGTCGAGCGGGTTCTGGGGAGCGACAAGCGCTTTGGCCCACACCACGCGCCCTGCCTGACCGCCGTTCTCAAGCGCACCGAATGGCAACATAGAGCGATAAGACGCGGAGAGTCCCTCTATGCTCTCGGAACCGCCCCCGATCACCGCTCGCAGCACTAGCTTAAGCTGATCCAAAAAGTAAGCGCAGAGTCGTTCGAGCGCCGGAGCGATAGCCGCGGAAAAGAGATCGCGCTGCTCAGGTTCAAGCGTAAACACAAGCGTAACCGCGCCGTCGGCGTAAGTGAGCATAAATGGATACGTGTCTCCCAACTCATCGCTTAAGGCCTTTTCTATCAGTTCGGTCAGTGAGATTTTCCCGCCATCACCCCCATCACGGCTCATGCTTTGAAGAAGGGCCCAGTCATTCTCGTTGACCACCGTGATGGAAACCGGGAGGAGAACCTTCCCGGCAAGGTCCAACTGAAGCTCGTCGACAATGTCGTCACTGGAAAGATACGCGGCGTCTCCCCGCAGCAGGAGGCACAGGTAGCTTTCTTTCAGGTATCGCTGCTGCCGCGTCAGACTGTCGCGCATCAAAAGCTGGTTGTCGCTCAAATGCGTCAGTTGGCTTGCGATGCGCTTAAATTCGTCACGCTGGTCATCTTCATCCTGCGGCAAAATACTGAGGGTATCGCGCAGGGGCGTATAGTTTCGCTTGAGCATGCGCCACGCCACATATACGCCGACGGCAGCGGATATGACGATGCCGGTCGCCATTGTCGCGATGATCGTGTTGTGCTTGCTCCAAAACAGCTCGGATGGTGTGGCGATCGCATATATGAATGGACCCGCATTGGAGGACAGATACGTGCAAACAAACTCCTGCCCGCCCAGCAGCACGGTTTCCATGCCGCCGCTGCCGGCATCCGAAGCCAGCCTGAATTCATCAAGGTTTCCGGGCGGATTGCTGATGACGTTTCCCTGACTGTCAAGCATAAGAACCATGGACTGATCGTGCACCGCGAGACGAGGTAGGAGTCCGTCAAGCTGAGCTGAGATGAAAACGCGCGCTTCCAAGCAGCCTGGTTCGAGCGCCGTGCTCAGTTCGGAAGTGTACACCAGCGCTTCCCGGCCGTATTTGTCGTAAGAAAGAACCGACGAGTGTCGGTACGTGTTTGGCTCGGCCTCGAGTATCGCTTTGCGCCAATCGCCGGCGTCAACGCTTTTCCCTGCTGTGTAGTTGAGCGCGTCGGAAAATCTCGATAACGGCCCCCCTGCTGTGGTGGTAACCACGCAATCGATTGCGGGGAAGTAAATGAATATATCCATTTCATAGGCGGTCGTCTGATACGCGGATACCTGCGCGGTGAATTCGCGCTGTTTGCGTATAAAGTCGATCTCCGTGTTTTTCGCCGACGCCAAGTGGTGGAACCGCTCGTCGCGAAGGATAGAGACAGCGATATCGCGCATTTTCGACAGCCGACTGTCGATCACCATCTGCGCGGACACGAGCGCGACAGAGTTGGCCTGGGCTACCTCACGGTTAATCATCCGGTACGCGGTCGCGTATGTCGCGCCCGAGCCCAGAATCGGTACGAGGACGATGAGCAAATACGACAGAAGCCATCTGCGAAACACGCTTCCGCCGCCTTGCTGTCCGCTACGCGTTTTACCCCATGGACGCATCCCTCATCCACCTCAAGAAAAGTATAGACGCGCAGGGGCCAGATTGCAAGGCAGAGGGACAAAAACGGCAAAACCACGCCGTGATGGGCGCCCTCACCGTCAAAGCGAAAACTGTCTTTCCATTCGCTCATTTGGCCCTTGATGCGTTCAAGGCAGCAAGTTAAGCTGAAGCTACCGCGGCAAGACCTGCGGTCAAAACTCATAATCCATAAGGAGGCTACAACGATGAAGCTTTGTGCCAGAGTCCTGTCGCTCGCGCTCGCGCTCGCGCTGCTGCTCTGCGCGTGCGCCGCGCCGGGGAATTCGCATGCGCCTGTATCCTCGGCGAATCAGACGCCCGTGCCGACTCCTGTCGCCGGCGCGTCGTCCCCGGGCGTCCCGTCTTCTGACTTCCCCATACCGGGCAACAAAACCCTGACCATGCTGCGTGTTTTGGCCGCCGAGGCGGCACAGGGCGGGTTCCCCAACTACGCCCAATCGCCAAATTTCAAAGCATGGCAGGAGCAGACTGGCGTCACGGTTGAGCTCCGCGAGCCCGCGGACAACGCCGCGCTACTGTTAGCGCTCTCCAGTGGCGATGTCCCTGACATTATCGTGGGCCAGAAAAACTTCTATCCTGGCGGCATTACGAAACTAGCGGAAGACGGATTTGCTGTCGATCTGAGCGATAAGCTGCCTGTGTGGGCCCCCGACTATTGGGCCTTGCTCCAAAGCGACCAGCAGTTTATGACTTCCGTCATGACCAATAAAAAGTACCATTACGGAATGGGCGGCTATCTCATGCCCGTCGACTCCGAGTTCCGCACATGGCGCGGATTTTTGGCGCGCAAAGAGTACCTGGACGCACTGAAGATGGATGTTCCAGAGACTATGGATGAGTTTTATGGTTTCTTGGTCGGCGTGCGCGATACGCTTGAAAAACCATACCCGTTCTGTGTACGGAACAACATGATCAACGACATGCTCGCGGACGGCCGGCTCACCTCTGCGTACGGACTTGTGAGCGCCGATCAGTTCCAAATCGACGGAAAGGTGCATCTCGGTGCGTACGAGCCGGCGTACAAAGACGTTTTGGCCTATCTCAACAGACTTTATAACGAGAAGCTGCTGGACAACAACTTCCCTTCCAACACCGACGACATCGTCCGCGCCGCGATGATGAGCGGTGAGGCTGCCGTGACATCCGGCGCGACTTCATGGGTTGCTGCGTTGACGTCGGGCGCGACCGAACAGCCCTACAACCTGGTTGGCATCGGTTCGCTGGTTGCCAACAAGGGCGATGAGCCCATGTTCGGGCACGCCGACCCCGTTGTTACCATTTATAGCTGGAGTTTCTTTCCCGAAGAGTGCAAAGACCTCGAGACCGCGATTCGGTTTGTCAACTATTTGCAGGCACCCGGAGGGCGTATCCTGAGCAATTACGGCATAGAGGGCAAGACGTTCGAGTATGTCAACGGAAAGCCCACATTGACCGACTTCGTCAACAAAAACCCGGACGGTTACACGCGCGACCAACTGATGCGCGTCTACGGCATGCTCAACTGGGGCTGCCTCCACCTGCGCGAAATGTCCGTGCAGCGTTACCCACTTCAGGCGCAGCGCGACGCCATCTCCGCCTGGTTTGTGCCGGGCCGCGACAAGTACGTTCTGGTGAACGACACCATTGATCCCCAGTATATCAAGGAGTACACCCAATTGTGGACGGATATCTACACATACATAGGAGAAAGCCGCGTCAAATTCATCACGGGCGAGACGCCGCTAACCGAATTTGACAAGTATCTCTCGACGCTCAAGACCATGGGAATGGATCGGGTGCTGGAAATCAAGCAGATCTCATACGACATGAACAACTGATTCGCGCGAAGCGGGCATTTGGCGGCTGATCCATGTGCGTCAAGGGGGCGTACCAAGCCATCGCGGGTGAATCGCCGCTGGCCGAGCGGATCCGCGCATGGTTACACTCATGACCGTGAGCGTGGTTCGCGTGCCGGAAATCGAGCGTTGCTCCAAGGGTTTAAGCAGCGACACGTAACGCGCGGCATGCCGGGACTTTATACCGGTCCGTCATGCCGCGTTTAACGATGATTTTTGAAAGGATGAAGAACTCATGGCGCAGGCGAAAGCCGCAGCCGCCCCATCCCTGCTATCACGGCTGCAGAAGGATTTCCGCAGGAACGGCGGGGCGTACCTGATTGCGCTCCCGGTTCTTGCATTCTATGCGTTGTTCGCGTATAAGCCCATGTTCGGCGCGATCATCGCGTTCAAGGATTTTTCACCGCGCAAGGGCATCTTTGGCAGCCCGTGGGCCGACAGTTACGGTTTTGCCCACTTCATCAGTTTTTTCAAGTCGTTTTACTTCACGCGCGTTGTCCGTAACACGATCGTTATCAGCCTGACCGGACTGGTCTTCGGTTTCCCCATCCCCATTTTATTCGCGCTTTCGCTCAACGAGGTCAAAAACAGCGCGTTCAAGCGGATCGTACAGACCGTGTCCTACATGCCTCATTTCATCTCTCTTGTCGTAGTTTGCTCCATGATCCTCCTCTTCACCGGAAGCAAAGGGTTTATCCTGCAAATCATGCAGCTTCTGGGCTACCCTGACCAACAGGCTCTTCTGAACAAACAGGAGTTATTTGTTCCCGTCTACACCATCTCCGGAATCTGGCAAGAGATGGGGTGGAATTGCATTATCTACCTCTCGGCGCTTTCCGCGGTCGATCAGGAACTCTATGAGGCAGCGCGCATCGACGGCGCCAATCGCTTAAGGCAAACGCTCCACGTCACCCTTCCGGGCATTCTGGGAACCATCATCCTGCTGCTCATTCTGCGCATTGGCTCAATCATGAGCGTTGGACATGAGAAAATCATCCTGCTCTATAACGATTACACGATGGAGAGAGCGGATGTGATCTCGACTTTTGTTTATCGGCGCGGCCTGGTTAACGGCGATTGGAGCTTCAGTTCGGCCGTAGGTCTCTTTAACTCGGCCATTAACTTTGCGCTCGTGATCATTGCCAACAAATTGAGCAACCGGATCTCGGGCATGGGCATTTGGTAGGAGGCGGACAAGATGATCAACTTTGCGCCTCGGAACAAGCGCTTCTCGCTCAACGCCGACGGGCCTGGATACGGCGTGTTCACCTTCTTCAACACGGTATTCCTGTCCCTGATCATCTTGATCACCGCCTACCCGGTTTATTATGTCGTGATCGCGTCGATCAGCAACGCCAAAGCCATCGACGCGATGAACGGCATGCTGTGGTTGCCGAAATTCCCCCTGTCCACGTACGCGTATCAGCTTGTATTCCGCCATCCGCTCGTTTTTTCGGGGTACCGCAACTCGCTGGTCATTCTCGTGGCGGGTCTCGCGCTCAACCTGACGATGACGTCGTTGGGCGCGTACTTTCTCTCGCTTCATCATTCAATCTTCCGCAAACCCATCTCTATGCTCATCCTTTTTACGATGTATTTCAGCGGCGGCCTTGTGCCTCAATACTTGAATGTAAAAAACCTTGGCATGATGGACTCGCTCCTTTCACTCATTGTACCGGGCGCTATCGCAACATATAACATGCTCATCATGCGTTCCTCGTTCGCATCCGTACCCTCGAGCTTGACGGAGGCCGCCGAGCTGGACGGCGCGTCCCATTTTCGGATACTGACGCAGGTCTTTCTTCCGCTCACGGGGGCGACCCTGGCGGTTATGGTGCTTTATTACGGCGTTGGCCACTGGAACGCATGGTTCAACGCGTCGCTGTATATTCAGACGCCTCAGAAGTTCCCGCTCCAGCTCGTTCTGCGTCAAGTGCTCATTCTCAACACAGCGAACAATGAGCTTGTCGCGAGCACCGATATCGGCGAGGCCGTGCTCTATGTAAACTTGGTCAAATACGCGCTCATCGTCGTCTCAACTTTGCCGATGCTGCTGCTCTACCCGTTCCTGCAGCGCTTTTTCGTCAAGGGCGTGATGGTGGGGGCGCTCAAGGGGTGATCCCGTGCGTGAGGTTATGACGTCGCGGCAGCGCGTGACGGCTGCGATCAACCACCGTGAGCCCGACCGCATGCCGATTGACTTGGGTATGTACACAGCCACGGGCATTTCGGCGTTTGCATACCAACACCTGCGCGCGCATCTCGGCTTTGACACAAAGGATATCGAGATCCACGAGCTGATGATGGGGCTTGCGCGCGTTCATGATGACGTGCTCAAGCGCTTTCATTGCGACTGTATGCTCATCAACCCGCCTGCAACGAATGCGCGCCGATGGAAGCCGCGTGACGGCTACGAATTCATTGTTCCCGGCTATTTCACGCCCGAAATGAGCGACATGGGCGACTGGGTGTTCGCTCGAGATTCACGGCGCATGCGTATGCCTGCCGGCGGTTATTTTTTCGATGGTGACTGGATCAATTTCTCAGACCTCGAAGGACCCGACCGACTAGACCGGTTCGCGAAAAGCGCGGAGCGCATCGCCAAAGAAACGGATTATTTTACCGTATATCGTGGGTTCACCCCGTTTTACAACTCAACGCTTGATTATTTCTGCGATATGATCACCGATCCGGAGCCGCTTATCGAGGCCAACAGGATTTTGCTGGACGCTCAGCTCAAGTCCGCCGGCCAAGTCATCGACAAAATGGGATCCATGATCGGCGCCGTCACCATGTCGGGAGACCTGGGCGCGCAATCCGGCCCCATGTGCCGGCCGGACGCGTTCGAGCGTGTGGTCGCTCCCTTCCTGGCGCAGTTCTGCGCGTTCATCCATCGCAATTCCGATCTCAAGGTGTTTCTGCATTGCTGCGGGTCCGTCGAACCGCTCATCCCCCTGCTCATTCAGTGCGGTATTGATATTCTAAACCCCGTGCAGATTAGCGCCGCTGGCATGGAGCCAGAAAAATTGAAGGCCAGATATGGCCGTGATCTCGTCTTTTGGGGCGGCGGCGTTGATACGCAGAACATCCTTGGCGTGAAGACACCGACGACAGTCGCTGAAAACACGCGCGAGCTGGTTTCCATTTTCAAACCCGGCGGCGGATACATTTTCTGCCCCGTTCACAACATCATGGGCAACGTCCCGCCGGAAAACATTGTCGCCGCGTACGATGCGGCGTACAGGGCCGGCTTCTATTAGGGCGTGTAGTCACTATTGGATCCAAATGACAATGAACGCAAACTGTATGATGGCGAGGAACATAATATCGGTTTTATCATAGCGTGTGCAGACCTTTCAGAACTCCTTAAGCCTTCTTTGTTAGCTTCGTAAAAGGCGATAAGGGCATCGCGTACGGTCGGATCATCCAGCATATGCAGCAGAAGGAGTAGCAACAGCAACACCACTTTGCGCAGCGTTCACTGATTGGGTGTCCGGTCATTTCGCCAACTGGATATACTTTACAATTTTCTATTTTAACACAATATAATCTCCGATACCACAAGTAGCTTGTAAGCACAGAAAACAATGGCCATCACGAACGCTCTCCTACCTCGGATTATCGCATACTCTCCTCCTATGGGTATAGGATGCAATAAATCCGCGTCGGAGGGTATGACGACGGGGCATTGATAAGCACCTCTTAACGAGCGGCCCTCACATACCGCGTGCTCTTTCCGCCACCGATAGCTTTGATCTCGCCTTTGTCAACGAGCCCCCTCAGTACACGCACCGCCATTGCCTGAGAAACGCTTAAGACCGCCTCAACGTC
>JAVBRD010000020.1:0-85110 GCA_031548365.1 Eubacteriales bacterium | reverse complement strand
GAGCAAATCGCGGGCATCATGGGCGTTGACGCAGGCGGTTCAAAGCGATGGGTGTCTACCGTGGTGTGCCGTGGGGCGACAGGCCGCTGCAAGGAAAAGTATGTCTATAAGGGCATTGAGGACTGCCGTGCCGCCGCACTCGCCGCAGATGGTTACAAGGCGTGCCGGTTCGCGTGCCTCGGCCTGGGCACGTGCGCGAAGTCGTGCGAGTACGACGCGATTCACATGGAGAACGAGCTGGCAGTGATTGACAAGGACAAATGCGTGGGCTGCCAAAAGTGCGTGGCCGTGTGCCCAAAAAGTGTGCTTCAAATGATGCCCGACGACCGCCCCATCCAGCTCCGCTGCCGCGCCAACGCGCGCGGTCGCATGGTCAAGGACCTGTGCGACGCGGGGTGCATTGCGTGTACCCGGTGCGCCAAGGCATGCAAATTTGGGGCGATTGAGATGAAGGACAACCTGCCCGTCATCAGCATTGAGAAATGTGTTGGGTGCATGGAGTGCGCGCGCGTCTGCCCGAGCGGCGCGATCGAGGGCGACGTCGCCAACCGCCCCGTTGCCAAGATCGACTCGAAGGACTGCATCGGCTGTGAAAAGTGCAAGGCCGCTTGCCGCTTCAACGCCATCGAGGGCGAATCCAAAGGCGATCATGTCGTCATTCACGCAGAGTGCACGGGCTGCGGCGAATGCGTGCGCGCGTGCCCGCAGGACTGCATTGCGATCACGGAGCGGACCAAATGAGCTCTTTTCTTCGGCCCATGACCATTGATGATTACGAGCAGGCGCACGCGCTCTGGCTGCGGACACCCGGTGTTGGCCTTCGTTCGTGGGACGACTCGCGCGAAGGGATAGAGCGGTTTCTTAGCCGCAATCCCGGCTGCTCGTTCGTCTGGGTGGAGGGGGAACGTCTCGAAGGCGTGATCCTGTGCGGGCACGATGGGCGGCGGGGTGCGATATATCACGCGTGTGTGGACGAAACGATTAGAAGGCGCGGCGTCGGTAAGGCCCTTGTGGAATCAGCGCTCGGCGCGCTCAAAGCGGAGGGTATCAGCAAGGCCGCGTTGGTCGCGTTTACATCCAACGAAAACGGCGCGGCATTCTGGGACTCCATTGGTTTTACGCCTCGCGCGGATCTTGTTTATTTTGATATCAGCCTCAGACGGGATAACGCGTAGCATGTGGACGTGCGAGAAGTGCAGGCGGGTGTTCCGATTGGAAAACCACAGCCATTGTTGCGGCCCCAGCCGCGGTGTCGACTCGGTATTTGCCGGGGAGGCCGCGCGCTGGCGGCCGCTTTACGATCGTCTGCTTTCCGGTGCGCGCGCACGACACGGTGCATTTGAAGAGTTTGCGCCCAAAGAGGGTATCATCTGGCGGGAGCGGTCCAACTTCGCGTCTATCTTGCTGACAAAGAACACCCTGCGCGTAAACGCGATCAGCAACACAACCCATCCTGAAAGAAATCCGAGCGGCGTACTGGTCATGTCCCCGACACGTGTCAACCTGCAGTATGCGCTTGCGTTCGAGGACGACATATCGGACGTGCTGGACTGGATCACGGAATCCTATGTCTTGACGCAGCTTCGTAAAAAAGGGTAGAATATGGGGTACACCCTATCGAGGGTTGATGAAGGATGTGATTTTGTGGTTGAACTCGACGCGATCCGCCTTGGTGCCGGCAAGCTCGGGCAGCGGCTGACAAAGGCAGGCGAGTCCCTTTGACTTGCCAAGACTTAGGGATGAACTTGCAGAACTGAGCGAAGAGATGGCCGCGCCCGGATTCTGGGACGACATTGAGCGCGCGCAGCGCGTTAATCAAAAGGTCAGGACGCATGAAAACAAGATCGCCGGGTACGAGACACTCCAAATGCGGTTGAACGATCTGGCCGATATGTGCGCGCTGGTTGAAGAAGAGCAGGACATGAGCCTTGTGGGTGAAGTGCAAGGCGATTTCGGCGCGCTCGAAGCCGAGATCACCGCGCTTGAGCTCGAGCTTTTGCTCACCGGACCGTACGACTCGCTCAACGCCATTCTCTCGCTTCACGCGGGCGCGGGCGGTACGGAGGCGCAGGACTGGGTGTCCATGCTCTACAGGATGTACGTCTCCTACGCGCAGCGCAAGGGGTATCAAGTCAATGTGCTCGACATGCTGGACGGTGATGAGGCGGGCATTAAGTCTGTGACATTCGAAGTCGCGGGGGAGAACGCATACGGTTTTCTCAAAGCGGAACGCGGCGTGCACAGGCTGGTGCGCATTTCCCCCTTTGATTCAAGTGCGCGCAGGCATACAAGCTTCGCGTCGCTGGATGTCGCGCCCATGCTCGAAGATGAGGGCGCGCTTGTCATCAATACTGAAGACCTGCGCATCGATACGTACCGCGCGGGCGGCGCGGGCGGGCAGCACGTCAACCGTACGGACTCCGCCGTGCGCATCACGCATCTGCCCACGGGCATTGTGGTGCAGTGCCAGAATGAACGCAGCCAGATCCAGAACCGCGAAACTGCGATGAAAATGCTCCGCTCAAAACTCGTCGAGGTCAAAGAGCGTGAGTCTCTGGAAAAAATGCAGGATATCAAGGGCGAGATGAAGAAGATCGAGTGGGGGAGCCAGATCAGGAGCTATGTGTTCCAACCGTACACCATGGTCAAAGACCACCGCACCGGTTTTGAGATGGGTTCGGTCGACGACGTGATGAACGGCAAGATCGACGGATTCATCACAGCGTTCCTCCAAATGTCGACATGATCATCGACATCACGCGTCCGCTCATGTCAGGTATGGCTGTTTATCCGGGTGATCCGGAGTTCGCCGTTGAGCGCGTCGCAGGCATCAATACCGGCGCGGTCAGCCGCGTCTCGCTTGGTACGCACACAGGCACGCATGTTGACGCTCCCTGCCATGTGCTGGAAAATGGCGCGGGCGTTGAGAGTTATTCGCCCGATTTGCTTTGCGGGCCATGTCTGGTGTCTCGCTCGGCTCAATCCGTACGCGTCGGACGTCTTCTGCTCAAATCGCTTGGTCGGGGGCTGACACCTTGCGAGGCGCGGCGTTTGACCGAGCAAGGTTTGGCGCTGGTTGGCACGGATCGCCTAAGTATCGGGGACGGCGCGGATGATCTGGAAGTGCACCGCGTGCTTCTCGGACGCGGCGTGATCGTGCTTGAAGGTCTCGACCTGTCGCGCGCGCCCGAGGGCGAGGCCACGCTCATCTGCGCACCCGTCCTTATTGCGGGGGCGGATGGCGCGCCCGCGCGGTGTTTTCTGATTGTGGAGGGGTGACATGAAAAGAGCAATCGCACTCATGCTTGCCTTGCTGGCGGGCATCGCTACGTCGGTGAGCCTGGTGTGCCTGAGCGTGGAGGGCATGGCCTTCGGCCGCGGGTTTTATCAGGAGCAATACCGGAAGCTTGCGCAGGCCGAGGTCATCGGTGTCTCTTCAGACGACCTCATGCGCGTCACCGACGGCTTGATTGGCTACCTCAAGGGCGAGCGCGGGAGCATGCAGTCCACCGCAGTGGTGAACGGCGTTTCCCGCGAGGTTTTCAACGAGCGCGAGCTCGCGCACATGGTCGATGTCCGCGCGCTTTTCGCGTTGCTACGCACGGTTGTTGTCGCATGCGGCGCGGTTGCTCTCGCGCTGCTGCTGTTGTCGATAGCGATGGGCGGAACGCGAAAAGCGGGGCTAGGGCTGATGCTGGGCGCGGGGGTCTTTATAGCGCTTGCGGGAGCGCTCGTGTTCCTGATATCGCGTGATTTCACATCTGCGTTCATCACGTTCCACCATCTCTTTTTCACGAATGACCTGTGGATACTGGATCCGGCGAATGACATCCTGCTGATGATGGTGCCACAGCCTTTCTTTGAGGCGATATCGCTGCGCATCGCTCTATTGTCCGCATTGGCGCTCATCGCCGAACTGGCCCTCGGGTGCCTTTTGTGTATTGCGGGAAAAAGGGCGAAAGAGACGAAGATGTGAGGTGAAGGGCATGGAGTTTGTAGAAAACGGCGCTTCCGGCGCGGGTCTCTGGGCAGTTGTGCCGCAGGATGGCGCTCAGGAGGATGAGACGCCCATGTTTGTGATCCGGAAAACAAACGAGCCCACCGACACGGACGACATCCTCGACCGTTTTAGCGCGCCTGTTCAATCCGAACGCGCGACGCCGGAACTCAAAGAAATTTCGGACTGGCTGGACTCGCTGGTATTTGCTTCAAAAAACGGCATGCCGCTCCCCAACCCGCCCACGCGGGGTCGTTATAGCGAGCCGATCCTGAAATCCATCGCGGCAGTGAGCGATGAGGAGAATGAAGCTGTCGCCGTAGCTCAAGCCGAGCCCCCTGAACCCGTGCGGTACAGCCCACCGGAGCTGACGACATTTGTGTTCCCATCCGCAGCGAGCGAGGAGGAAAAGGCCGCATGGAGCGTGTATTTCAAAGCGCCGGACAATGAGCACGCACCCGTGTTGAGTGAGACCGAGCCGGAGCCTGCTGCGGTGGCTCCGCCCGCATTGCGATTTGCGCCTTTGGAGACAGAAAACGTGAGCGTTGTTGAAGCGGAAGCCATCGTTGACCTGCCGTCCGCGGATGTCGACGTAAGCGCGCATTCGACAGCCGGGCTGTGGGAAGCGCTCCTGTCGGCAATCGCGGATAACCCGATGGCGTACGCGCTCGCGCGTCAGCTAGAGGAGGTCTATCGCGAACAGAAGCCGACTGCGGTCCAGGTTTCGGTTTTCGCTTCGGAGGCTCTGGTGCCCGCGCGTGATCAGGAACCGTTGCCGGAGGCTGAGCCAGTTTCGGTCGAAGCCCTCCCGGAGGGGTCTGAAAACGCGTCCAAGGTGCTCACCCCCGCGGAGTTACTCAGCCAACTGGACAAACTGATCGTTTGACAAGCGATGGCCGTTGCGCGAAGCTCGCGGCAACGGCTCTTTTTTGCCGAAGCGATTTCGAGGTGAAGACGTGCTGAAGGATACGATTATACTTGGCGTGGAGACGTCATGTGACGAAACGGCCGCTGCATACGTATTGAACGGGAGACGAACGCTGGGCGCGTCGATCTCCACGCAGATCGATATACACGCGCTGTATGGCGGGGTCGTTCCGGAGATCGCGTCGCGCAAGCACGTTGAGTCGCTGGACGCTGTCGTGCGCGCAGCGTCGGAGCAAGCAGGGATTGGGCTGCGCGACGTGGACGCCATCGCCGTGACGTCGGGGCCCGGACTGGTTGGCGCGCTCCTCTGCGGCGTGTCCTGGGCGAAGGCGGCTGCGTTCGCGCTCCAAAAACCGCTCGTGGCGGTGCATCACATCGCGGGGCACATCGCTGCGAACTATGTGGCTTTCCCGGAGCTCGAGCCGCCGTTCACATGCCTTGTCGTTTCGGGAGGGCACACGCATTTGTACGCGGTCGAACGAGGAGGCGCGTTTGCGCTTATTGGGAAAACGCGCGACGACGCTGCCGGCGAGGCGTTCGACAAAGCGGCGCGCGCGCTCGGCCTTGCGTACCCGGGTGGCCCGCTGCTCGACAAGCTCGCGGAAGAAGGCGACGAAACCACGCTCGCGTTGCCCAAACCACGTGTTGAGGAAAATGAGTTTTCGTTCTCGGGATTGAAATCCGCGCTTTTGCAAGCGCTTGAAAGAAACCCTGATTTGCCAAAAGCGGACGCCGCCGCGTCGTTTCGGCGTGCGGTTGTGGACGCGCTCGCGACCAAAGCCGTGGCGGCGGCGCTCAGGCAAGGAAGCGGAAGGTTGGCCATCGCGGGGGGCGTCGCGTGCAATTCGCTCCTCCGGCGAGAGCTCGTGCGGCTCTCGCGCGCAAATGGGATCGAGTTTTTCTGTCCGCCGCCCCATTTGTGCGCCGACAACGCAGAAATGATCGCAGCGGAGGGTTTCCTGCGGTTCTCTCGCGGCGAAATGGCGGACTTCTCACTCAACGCCACGCCCTCGTGGCCACTTGGCATGTGAAAAGTCTTGCAAAACCTTCGATTCGGGACTAAAATGAAACTGTGATTCACATTATGAAGCGCAGGAGAGGTTGAATGAAGGTTGTCTCACGCGTGTTCGTTGGACTCGTCCTGCTCATCGTCATCGCGGTCGCCGGACTGATCGCCCTGATCTGGCCGGAAGGCAAGGTTTCACCCCCCGGAACGCCCACGAGCAAGAATCTCACCGAGGTGTTCCAAAAAAAATTTGATGTAAGCTCCCTTGACATCAGCATCGCTCAAAGAAAAATGTCTGTGAACTCCGTGCTCGGGGATGCGGAGCTCAAAGAAATCTTTGATATGCTGTATCAGGAAAACAAAGCCAAGATCAAGGAGCTGGGCATGATCACGGCGTACCAGCCGTCGGCGATGGACGGCTTCATCCGCGTCAAGGTCAACCTGAGCATCGCGGGCGTGATCCCGGCGCAAGCGACCATCGACGCCATACCAACGCTCTCAAACGGCAAACTCGGTCTGACAGTCCGGCAAGTGCGGCTGGGCAGGCTCAACATCCCTGTCGAGCAGGTCATGGGCATGCTTAAGCTCGATCCGGCCAAACCCATATCATTTCCGATCTCGGGCATCCCCTCCTCCATGTCTATTGGCGACCTGCGTGTCTCACGGGGGATGGTCTCCGCCAAAGTGACCGCCACAGTGCGCAACATGAACGATTTGCAGTCGCTCGCCCGATCTCTTTCGCCAGAGATCTACTCGCTGGTCATGAAGGCCGCGACAGATGCTGTTCCGGCCTCGTCGTCACCATAAAGGAGGCTAAACCATGGCTGGAAACCTCGCGTTTTTGCTGGGCCTACCCGCGTATGTTTGGATGTTTTGCTTTTTGCTCGGGCTGATTCTTTGCGTTGTGGAGGCGTTTATGCCGGGATTCGGCGTGTTCGGGATCAGCGGAGGCGCGTTCTTCGTTCTTGGCATTGTGTTGTGCGCGCGCAGCCTGACCGATGGTCTTTTGATGCTTCTTGGGGTGATCGTGGTCTTTTCGGTGTTGGCCATACTCTCGTTTAGGTCCGCGGCGGGAGGGCGGCTCTCGCGCTCGCCGCTCGTTCTCGGCTCCTCCTCAACACGCGAGGATGGCTATGTAGGCGTTGAGGACTTAAGCTTCTTCGTTGGAAAAACAGGTACCGTGCTGACCACGCTCCGTCCCGCCGGCGTGTGCGAGATCGAGGGGGCGCGGCTTGACGTGGTTTCCGAAGGAGAGTTTTTAGGCCCGAAAACAGCGGTCAAGGTCATCAAGGTGGAAGGCAGACGCGTCATCGTCGAGCCGGTCGCGTAGCATTTTCCGGTTTCACGGCACTAAGCTTATATGGGAGGCATCATCATGGGAACTGAGGTCGTATTCTTCCTTCTGATCGTCGCGTTGATCATCGTCGCGCTCGCGGTGTTCTTCTCGTTCTTCCCGTTCGGGTTGTGGCTCTCCGCGCTCGCGTCCGGTGTGCCCATCAACATGTTCACGTTGGTCGGCATGCGCATCCGCCGCATCACGCCCTCGAAGATCGTCTATCCGCTCATCAAGTCGCGCAAGGCGGGCATCACGATCACCATCAACAAACTTGAAGCGCATTTCCTCGCGGGCGGCAACGTGGACCGCGTGGTCAACGCGCTCATCGCCGCTCAGCGCGCCGACATTCCGCTGCCCTTTGAGCGTGCCGCCGCGATCGACCTGGCTGGACGCGACGTGCTCCAGGCGGTGCAGATGTGCGTCAATCCGCGCGTGATCGAAACACCCATCGTCGCGGCTGTCGCAAAGAACGGTATTGAGCTTCGTGCCAAAGCGCGCGTCACGGTGCGCGCCAACATCGACAGACTGATCGGCGGCGCGGGCGAGGAAACGGTCATCGCGCGCGTGGGCGAGGGTATCGTCACTACCGTTGGTTCGGCTGAGACGCACGAGCGCGTGCTTGAAAACCCTGATCTGATCAGTAAGACCGTTCTGGGCAAGGGTCTTGACGCAGGCACCGCGTTTGAGATCCTCTCCATCGACATCGCGGATGTGGATGTTGGCCGCAACATCGGCGCGCAGCTCCAGACCGATCAGGCAGAGGCCGACAAGCGCATCGCTCAGGCCAAGGCTGAGGAGCGCCGCGCGATGGCCGTCGCGCACGAGCAGGAAATGAGAGCCGCCGTTCAGGAAATGCGCGCCAAGGTTGTGGAGGCGGAGGCTGAAGTCCCTCGCGCCATGGCTGCCGCGCTTCGCGAAGGAAAACTGGGCGTGATGGACTACTACAACATGCTCAACATTCAGGCCGACACCACCATGCGCCAGTCCATCGGCGGCACGGGCGCAGCCGCACCTAAACCCGACGCGCCTGTTGGCAAATAATGGCCGCGGCGTGAAAGTGAGGTGACGAGCGTGGGCTCGCTGGGCTTCTTGATTCCGTTTCTGGCCATCGTGTTTCTGGTCAACATCGTCAACAGCAGGCGCGTGACAAAGACCGCGCAGGTCAAGGCGCAGAAAGCCACACCGCTCAAGACGACGATGGGTTCAGCTGTGGAGTCCATCTTTACCGAGACGTTTGCGCAGCCGCAAATGTCACAACCGTTCTACACCCCTTCCGAAGAGGGTCAAGACCCTTGCCATGATCCGATGGAGGTTCCTGTAGACGACCAGTCCGCGAGCGCTGTCGTCCAGCAGGACGTGTCCGTGGTGATGTCTGCGGAACAGCTGCGAGACGCGGTCGTGCTCAGCGAGATCATTGGTAAGCCGCGCGCGCTTCGGCGCTGGGCCTCACAAAAGCACTGACAGCCCGTTTTCGCAAAGAACCCGCGCCGCCCGCAACGCGGGCGGCGCGCTTTGGAATCAAGAGGAGTGATGACATGAATCCTGAACAGCTAAAGGAGAAAGCGCAGCTCTTGCGCGTAGATGTGGTGCGCATGATCGGACCAGAAAAGGTTGGGCACCTGGGCGGCGCGTGCTCGCTGGCGGACATTGTGGCTGCGCTTTACTTTCACGTGATGAAGCACAATCCGAAGGATCCGAAGTGGCCGGATCGCGACAGGTTCTTGCTCTCCAAGGGGCACGGCGCGTTGATTCAGTATGCCGCGCTGAGTGAATGCGGGTACTTCCCGAAAGAAGAACTGATGACGCTCAAACGCTTCGGGAGCCGTTTGCAGGGACATCCTGATTTTCGTAAGCTGCCGGGGATTGAGGCCAATACTGGCTCACTGGGGCAGGGGCTCTCCATCGCGGCGGGCATGGCGGCAGGCGTTCGTCTGGACGGGTCGGACGCGCGTGTGTACTGCGCGGTGGGCGACGGCGAGATGGCTGAAGGCGAGATTTGGGAAGCCGCGATGGCCGCTTCACGCCACAAGCTGGACAACCTGTGCGCCATCATTGACGTCAACGGGTTGCAGGCGATGGGGCCGGTCGCCGAGCGCTTCCCCACCGCGCCTTACGACGCCAAGTGGGCTGCGTTCGGGTGGAATGTCATATCGCTGGACGGCCACGACATCAATCAGATTCTGGACGCGTTCGCGTGCGCGGCCCGGTTCAAGGGCAAGCCGACTGCGCTCATCGCGCGCACCGTTAAGGGCAAAGGCGTGCCGTTCGCGGAGAATGTCGTGGGGTTCCACAACGGCGCCATGACGCGCGAGCAGTACGACGGCTTCGTGAAGGAGGGCGCGTAGATGGGCAACCAACGCACCGCGTACGGCGAAGAACTCGCCCGCCTGGGCGGAGTGCATCCGAACATCGTGGTCTGCGAAGCCGACCTCGGGAAAAGCACGATGTCGTATATGTTTGAGCAGAAGTATCCGGAGCGGTATTTTGAAATGGGCATCGCCGAAGCCAACATGACGGCATTCGCGGCGGGTTTAAGCCTCACGGGAAAAATCGCGTTCACCAACTCGTTCGCTGTATTCTCAGGCGGGCGCGCTTACGACCAGATCCGGCAGAGTGTGGCCATCGGCGGGCTCAACGTCAAGATCAACGGCTCGAGCGCAGGGCTGTCCGATTTCGGCGACGGCGCGACGCACCAGTCGGTGGAGGATATCGCGATCATGCGCGCCATCCCCAACATGACGGTGCTCGTTCCGGCCGACGCGGCGGAGGTCAAACGCTTTCTTGGCTGGATGGTGGGATACGATGGCCCGGTTTATCTGCGAATATCGCGTAACGACTGTCCCGACATCACACCCGCGGACGCGCCCGTTCTCGAACCTTACGTTCTGCGCGATGGGTCGGACGTGTGCGTGTTTACCTGTGGCATCATGGGCTCGCGCGCGCTGGACGCGGCAAAGACGCTGGAACAAGAAGGTGTATCGGTCCGCGTGGTGAGCGTGCCCTGCCTAAAGCCGCTGGAAGAGACGCTGGTTCGTCGTGCCGCGGAGGGCGTGAACGCGATTGTCACGGCGGAGGAGCATTCGATCATCGGCGGACTGTCAAGCGTTGTCGCGCTGGCGATGCGCGGAGACGGCCGCCCCATGGAGTGCGTGGCGATCGGGGATCGTTTCGGGCAATCGGCAGAAAATGTCGAAGAACTTATGCGGGAGTACGGCTTGACGGCCGCCCACATCGCGGACGCGATTCGAAAAGCAAGGAGGAATGAGCAGTGAAAATCGGTTTCATCGGGCTTGGCATCATGGGGAAACCCATGGCGAAGAACCTTATTAAGAAGGGCCACGCGCTCACGGTATTTGACATCAACACTTTGGCTGTCGAAGAGGTTTGCGCGGCGGGCGCGGCCAAAGCGTCGAGCGCGAAGGAAGCGGCGATGGGTGCGGAGTTGGTCATTACCATGCTGCCCAACTCCAATCACGTGCACGAAGTCGTCACATCGTCAAACGGCGTGTTGGACGGCTCGCACCCCGGCCAAATGTACGTGGATATGTCGTCCATATCGCCCATTGTCGCCAAGGAAGTCGCGGCGGCATGCGCGCAAAAAGGCGTGTCCATGCTGGACGCGCCCGTGAGCGGGGGAGAGCCCAAAGCGGTGGACGGCACGCTGTCCATCATGGCGGGCGGCCCCGCCGACATGTTTGAACGCGTCAAAGACATTCTGCTCTGCATGGGCGCAAGCGCTGTGTTGGTCGGCGACGTGGGCGCAGGCAACGTGACGAAGCTGGCCAACCAGGTGATCGTGGCGCTCAACATCGCAGCGGTGTCTGAAGCGCTCACACTCGCGAAGAAGGCGGGCGTTGATGCCGAAAAAGTATATCAGGCGATACGGGGTGGGCTCGCCGGTTCCACCGTGCTCGACGCCAAAGCCCCCATGATGCTTTCCCACAACTACAAGCCCGGGTTCAGGGTGGAGCTGCACATCAAGGACCTTAAAAACGCCATGGATGCGGCGCACAGCGTAGACGCGCCTCTCCCGCTGACCGCGCAAGCGCTTGAGATGATGCAAGCGCTCAAGGTGGAAGGAGAAGAAAAGCTTGACCACAGCGCGCTCGTCAAATATTACCAGCGGTTGGCAGGCATCGAGCTGTAGCATCGCATGTTCATTCACCATACAGAGGTCGGAGTTTCTCTCCGGACTCTGGACGCCCACCTTCGCATCGCGGTTTTTGACAGACCAATGGCCGGAGATCGTTCTCCGGCCATATTGTGGTGAATTGATTTAGTCTTCCTCGTCCTCTTCCATGGTCTTTTTCGCGTTCTCAACGATCTTCTGCGCGATGTTCGCCGGCACTTCCTCATAATGATCAAACGCCATGATGAAGGAGCCGCGCGCCTGCGTCATGGAGCGAAGATCCGTCGCGTACTTGAAGACTTCGACCAACGGGACTTCGGCCACGACCGTCTGACCGAACTCGCCCGGGTTCATGCCCATCACGCGCCCGCGGCGGCGGTTGAGGTCGCCGATGATGTCGCCCATGTAGTCATCGGGCACGGTGATCTCAAGCTTATAGATCGGCTCGAGCAACACGGGGTTGGCCTCTAGAATGCCCTTTTTGAGCGCGTTGCGCGCCGCGGTCTTGAATGCCATTTCGGAAGAGTCGACCGGGTGGCTGGAGCCGTCAAAGAGCGTCGCGCGCACGCCGGTCAGCGGGTAGCCAGCCAGAGCGCCGCGAGGCAGGTTTTCGCGCAAACCCTTTTCAACCGCAGGGATGAACTGACGCGGAACGGATCCGCCCACGACTTTATCGATGAACTCAAAGTCGATCGAAGAATCGCGAATCGGCTCGAATTCAACCCAGCAATCGCCGAATTGGCCGTGACCACCGGACTGCTTCTTGTGGCGGCCCTGAACCTTGACGGTCTTCTTGATGGTTTCGCGGTAGGCGATGCGCGGGTCGACCAGGATCGCTTCCGCGCCGAACTTGCTCTTGAGCTTGTTGATGATGACCTCAAGGTGCAGCTCGCCAACGCCGCTGATGAGCGTCTCGCTCGTGTCGGGCGCTTTGCCGACGACGAACGTCGGATCCTCTTCCTCAAGGCGGTGAAGTCCTGAGAATACCTTGTCCTCGTCGCCGGCTTTTTTAGCGTATACGGCGAGCGAGATGCAGGGCTTGGGATACTCAAACGCCGGGTAGACGATGGGCTTGGCGGCGTCGCACAGCGTGTCGCCCGTTGAGGAAAACGCGAGCTTGGCCAACGCTCCGATGTCTCCGGCATAAAGCTTGTCGACGTTCTGCTGCTTCTTGCCCTGCATGACGTAGAGCGTGCCCGCCTTTTCCGACTTATCGGCGGAGGGGTTGTAAAGCTGCATTTCGCCAGAAAGCGTGCCCGAGAACACGCGTATGAGGGAGAGCTTGCCGACAAACGGGTCTGCGAGCGTCTTGAAGATTTGCGCGCTGAAGGGAGCGGACGGATCGCACGCGCGCTCCTCGGCATCGCCGGTCTTGGGGTTTTTTCCTTTGGCGGCGGAGATGTCGGCGGGGGAGGGCAGGTACGCGGTGATCATGTCCATGAGCATGGGCACGCCGTCCATCGTCAGGCCTGCGGTGCACACGACGGGAGCGATCGAGCCGTCCGCGATGCCTTTTTTAAGGCCCGCCATCAGCTCGTCCTGCGTCAGTTCCCCCGAATCAAAGTATTTCTCCATCAGCGCTTCGTCCGCACCGGCGGCGGTTTCGGTCAGCGCTTCGCGCATTTCATCTGCGGTGGCCGCGAGGTTGGCCGGCGCGGTGATCTCCTTGATGCCCTTGCCGGAGAACTCGTATGCCTTGCCGGTAGCGACCTCGACGCAGCCTTTCAGCAGGCCGCCCGAGACGATGGGCACAACGAGAGAGGCAACGGATGAACCGAAGGCGTCCTTGACGCTCGCTAAAGCCTTGTCGAAGTTAGCGTTTTCGCGATCCATCTGGTTTATGACGATCATGCGCGCGATACCGGCTTGTCCGGCGAGCGCCATGGCCTTCTCTGTTCCGACAGAAACACCGGAGACGGCGGAGCAGACGATCAGCGCCGCGTCAACGCCGTGCATCGCGCCGCGGGCCTCGCCCACAAAGTCAAAGTAACCGGGTACGTCGATGATGTTGATGCGGGTGCCTTTCCAATCGGCAAAACCCATTGCGGAGCTGATGGAAATTTTGCGCCTGATTTCCTCTGCGTCGAAGTCCAAAGTCGCGGTTCCGTCCGCAACTTTGCCAAGACGGTCAATGGCTCCCGCAGAAAACAGCATGGCTTCGCATAGCGTCGTTTTCCCGTCTCCGCCATGGCCCATCACTGCGATATTGCGCGTGCTGGTAGCGTCTTTCGGCATCCGGCGTTCCTCCTCATTACATCACAAAGCTGTTCTTAATATTACCAGAAATACACGCCTATTGCAACAGCGCGACGGCAGTTGAGGAAATACCCAACCCCTCGCCTTCAAAACCAAGTCCTTCGGTCGTCGTTGCCTTGACGTTGACCCTGTCAGGCTTGAGGGAAAGCGCGGCGGAGAGAGCCTTGTGCATGGCGGGCATGAAGGGCGCGAGCTTCGGTCTCTGCGCGACAATCGTGACATCCGCGCTCACGGGTGCAAGCCCTTTTTCGCGCAGCATAACCATGACACGACTAAGCATCAGCATGGAAGACATTCCCTTGTACTCGTTTGATGAGTCTGGGAAATGCCGCCCGATGTCTCCGAGCGACGCCGCGCCCAGGAGCGCATCCATGAGCGCGTGAGCGGCGACGTCAGCGTCGGAGTGCCCAAGCAAACCGTGCGTGTGAGGGATGGTTTCGCCCAGCAAAATGAGCGGACGGCTTTCCACAAGGCGGTGGACATCGTACCCGTGGCCAACGCGCGTCGCGCGCGAGCCGCCCATCAGCGCGTTCGCGATAGCGATGTCCTCGTGAGTTGTCAGCTTGAGATTTGACTTGGGCGTGTCCACAAAAAAGACAGTATGCCGCGCGTGGTCCATAGCCGCCGCCTCGCTCGTCGCATCAAAGCCGTCCGCAGCGCATTTCTCCAGCGCGCTCAGGAGCGCGCGGTAGGGGAACGCGGATGGCGTTTGCTCTGCCATCAGCACGCGCCTGTCCAGCCGTTCCGCCGCGGAGCCGTCAGCTGCGGCGCGCCAGGTCGTGTCCGTGACCGCGCATGCCGCGACGCCCGATCCCCGCGCTTTGGCGCTCTCGACGCAGGACGCGATGATCTCTTGCGTGACAAGCGCGCGCGCGCCGTCGTGCGTTACCGCGATGTCCGTGTCAGCGGGCAAAGCTAATAAGCCGAGACGCGCGGAAAGAAGCCGCGTTTCTCCGCCGGGGACGAGGATGATCCTGGGATCAATCACGATGAAGCGGGAAAAAGCGTCCATGCGCCCGGGTGCGAGGACGAGCGCGATGCGATCAAAGAACGCGCAAGCGCAGAACGTTCGCACCGTGCGCTCAAGCGCGGGAACTCCCGCGATGTCGAGCGTGAGTTTATCACGCCCCATGCGCGAGGAGGTGCCCGCCGCCACGATGACAGCCGAAATTCCGCCCGCCATCAGTCAATGGAACCGTGCTGCCCGAGCGCGCGCACAAGCTCTCCTGCTTGTGTCTTGGTCACCGTTTCCTTAATATCGAGCACTTCGTAGCGGTAGAGCTTCTCGCCGAAGCGGATCTCGATGACGTTGCCGATTTTGACTTCGGTGGCCGCCTTGGCGGGCTTGCCGTCGATGGTCACGCGCCCTCCGTCGCACGCTTCGTTGGCGAGCGTTCTGCGTTTGATCACGCGCGATACTTTGAGGAACTTGTCCAGTCTCACTTTATGCACCTCCGAAAAAAAGACGCCGGAGATGACGCTGCGCGCCAAATCCAACGTCCTTCAACAGCTTTTTGCCGAAAATTTACTTAACCACTGATTCCTTTAGAGACTTCCCAACTTTGAAGACGGCGGCTTGGGTGGCGGGGATGTCAATTTCCTTCTTCGTGGCGGGGTTGTGGCCCTTGCGCGCTTTGCGCTCGCGGACCTCGAAGGTGCCGAAATTGACGATCTGAACCTTGTCGCCGGCCTTGAGGGTTTCGCACACAATGTCGGTAAAGGCGTTAAGGGCCTTTTCCGCATCTTTGCGGGTAATGCCCGCCTTGTCCGCGAGTGCTCCGATCAGTTCTGCTTTGTTCACTGGAAGACCTCCTAAAGAATGTTGATGCCTAGGCTTTTGTTTTTCGGTGTCTGCTATTGTAATCGCTTTCCAGCGTGTTGACAAGCCCTTTTTCATGAAAAAAGTCGATATTTACTTGTTTTCAGGGCTTTCTGAGCACAATGGGCGCGCGCGTCCTTCGTTTAATTGTTCGCACACGCTTCTTTCCAAAGAATGTCCAGTTCGGAGTGGTTCATGCATTTGAGGTCAACGCCCCGTGCGCTCGCGGATGATTCGAGCCGACGGAAAACGCGGATGTACCGCTCAGTTGCGTCGTGAAGCGCGGTTTCCGCCTGTAAACCGCGCAAACCTGCGGCCGCTGAGAGCGCGAGAAGCGCTTCGCCCAGTGCTCTTGAGAACCCATGCGCGTTAGCGGAAGCGTCGCGCGCGCGGTTAAGCGCTTCCGTTGCGGAAGTCAACGCTTCGTGCGCGTCCGTTTCGCCGACTCCCGCCTTTCGCGCCCTCGACCGCACTTTTTGGGCGCGCATGAGTGAGGGGAACGCCTGCGGCACGTCAGCAAGCGTGTCGGCGATGGATGTGTGCCCTTTTTCGCCGCGTTTAATATTGTCCCAGTTGGCGAGCACTTCCTCCGAATTGCTCACGGATACGGTGCCGAAAATGTGTGGGTGCCTATGGATGAGTTTTGCGCAGATCGCGGTGGTCACGTCGGAAATGTCGAAGTCGCCGTGTTCTTGAGCGATCTGGGCGTGGAAAACGACCTGAAGCAGGACATCGCCCAGCTCGTCCCAAAACGCGGCGGAATCTTTCGCGCTAAGCGCGGCGAGCGTTTCCCAGGCCTCCTCGATGAGGTTGTCCGCGATGGATTCGTGCGTCTGCTCCATGTCCCACGGACAGCCGCCGGGGGCGCGCAGGCGAGAGACGATCTCACCCAGGTGGTCGAAATCGTAACGCTCGTGCTCGGTCAGCGCGCAGGGGAGAAGAAGCGCCGCGCATTCCGCGCCGTAGCCGTCTTGCTGGTCGAGCACATGAAGCGTGAGGAAGAGCGGTTCTCCGCTCCTTTTGAAGAAATGCAGCTCAAGATTGGCAGGGTAGACCTTGAGGAGCGCGAGCTTGGCCTCGGAGGCGATCAGCCGTGAGTCAATCTCGGTGATGATGAGAGGCGCGCGGGGGTCGATGCGCGCAAGACCGAGATCGGACGCGCTGATGATGCGCGCTCCGTCAAGCCCGTTCGAATACGCCGCGGCGATGCTCTCCATGCCCACGGCGGGGAGGATGCGCACGCGCAGACCGTGCTCAGCCGCCGCTTGCGCAAGGACGCGCAGGCCGGACTCGCCGAACGCCGCGCTGCCCGGAACGGCGTACACGAGCGCCGACCGCTGCGCGCGGCTGACCACCTCACGGGCGATGGAGGCTGAGAGCGCGTCATAGTCGGACGCAGAATCGTGCAACGCGTCCAACGTGTCAAACGCTATGCCCATGGCCTCAAGCCGGGTGGCAGCGCTGCACCGGCGCGTCCGCAGGACAATAGCGTTTGCGTTTTGGAGAACGTCCAACGCGTCAAGTGTTATGTTTCCGCCATTACCATGGCCAAGCCCGACGATTGTGATGTCAAACATGCGAGTTCCCCCCAATGTGCTATGGTGAGGCGCGGATGAGCCGCAACCGCGATAAAGCCGCGTGTGCGGCGTGTGGCAGCCGGCGGGCGTCCTCCTCGGTCACGCCGCCCAGCGCGACGAGTACAGCAAAATAGGTAAGAGCGCCGATCAGCGCGCCGAAAATAACATGCGCAAAGGGTGACAGCCCCGCAAACCAAGGGAGCGACAGCGTTGCGCCCATGGCAACGCTCGCGAGCGCCGGTTTCGCGAGCACGTCTTTCAAGCGCAGGCGGAGTCCAGATTTTCGCGTGAGCACTGCGATGTTCGTACCGAGTGCGACGCAGTAGCACGCGATCGACCCGATGGGTGCGCCGTGAATTCCGATTGTGGGGATGCCCACAAGCCTGTCGTTGACGATGATTTTGACGACCGCGCCCGCGACCATGGAAATCACGGGCGCCATGGTGCGTCCCTCGCCTTGGAGCACGGCGGTCGATGTTTGAACGAGCATCATCAGCATGGACGCAACGCTCATGGTTTTGAGCAAACTCTCGCCAAGAAGCATGGATGCGCGGCTCATGTTGCCCGAGAACAGCGCTTGATGAAGCGGAAGCGCGAGCATCCACAACCCGACCGTGATGGGGAAACCGAGCGTAGTGACAAGGCGGAAACCCGTCGCGGACACGCGCATGGCGTCCGCCCTACGTCCCTTGGCCAGATAGGCTGATATAGCCGGCACGACGCTCACCGCGAGCGCACCCGCAAACGCTGTCGGCAGGTTGACGATCGCGCCAACCGAGCCGGTCAAAACGCCGAACTGCTCACGCATTTCTTCGAGGGTATACCCGATGCTGAGCAGTTTGTTTTTCACAATCGCCGAGTCGATCATCCCGACCAGCGGGAGCGCCATTGAACCCAATGTAATGGGTGCCGCAACGCCCAACAGCATTTTGAGTAACCCCTGTTCGCTCCCGGAGGAAGCGGTATCGCACGGAGCGGTGGCCGACTCACCTTTCTTTGCCCCCGCCAGGAAGACCAGCGCGGCGGCCTGGGAGAGCGTCATGCCCGCCATCGCGCCGGCGGCGCCCATTGCCACGCCTCCGCCGACCCACATGTGCGCGATGTAGATGCCCAGCGCTAGCCGCACGGCTTGCTCTACGATCTGGGACGCTGCCATGGGTCCCATGCGCTGCATGCCTTGAAAGTAGCCGCGATAGGCGCTCAGCATGGCTACGAGCACAAGGCTTGGCGCGATGGCCGTGTACGCGGGCCACGCCGCGGCGTCGCCCGTGACTGCGGCAATGGGCTTTGCGAGCGCGAGCATGATCACGGTGGTCACCGCGCCCAGCGCGATAAGAAGCGTGAGGGATACGCGAAATACCCGCTTGACCGCGCGCGTATTACCGCGCGCAGCGCTTTCGGACACGAGCTTGGCGATGGCGACCGGCATGCCGGACGACGAGACCATGAGCAGCAACGCAAACATGGGATAGGCGCTCGAATAGATCGAGTAGCCTTGCGCGCCGATAACACCCATGAGCAACACCCTGTGGGCCGCACCAAAAAGGCGTCCCGCAAATCCCGCGCCCGCGAGCATTGCTGCGCCGCGCACAAAAGAACGTGGTTTTTCCTGCAAGCCGCAAAACCCCTTTGTGTCTCGCGGCGTGAGTTTATCTACCGGCCGCAAGTATACCACATCATATCGGGGCGGGAAAGGCTTGCATGCGTGTCCGCACGGTGAGGAGCAAAATATACCGAAAGCGCGCGGAGTATGGTACAATCATACGGGCAAATGATTGCATGCGAGGGGGCTTGTCTATGAGCGGGTTTGAGTACAGAGGAGACCGTGCGCGGCACATATCCTTTCCGTTGGGGGGAATCGGCGCGGGCAGCGTGGGCATTGACGGCCAAGGGCGTTTCAAGGATTTTGAGATGGGTAACAAACCGTCAAAAAACTCACGCAACGGCTTCACCCACTTTCTTATCCGTGCTGAACGCGAGGGTCGGGTGCTGGACGCGCGCGTTGTCAACGGCCCGCTCCAGCCGCACTTCATGGGTGACGAAGGCGGCAAGGGCAATTACGCGAACTACGGCTTCGGGCCTTCGCGGCACACGCTTGCCGGCGTGCCTCATTTTGATGATTGCACGTTCGCAGGCCCGTTCCCCATCGCGCGCATCGGTTTTGAGCACAGTGCGTTCCCGGGCAATGTGGCCCTGACCGCGTTCTCGCCCTTCATTCCGCTGGACGACTATAATTCAAGCCTGCCCGCGGCTTTTTTTGAGATTGAAGCGACAAACACTGCGGATGAAGCGCTAACATATTCATTCATGCTCTCGGTCAACAACCCGCATGAGCAGGGGCGCATCAATGCGCTCAACAAGCGCGGGAAGGCGCGCCTGCTTATTCTCGGCACCAACGCGCTCGACGCGAGCGATCCGCTCTACGGCCAGATGTGCGCTGCGACGGACGCGGCTTTGGGTGGCGGCCAGTCGTACTGGTACCGCGGCCGCTGGTTTGACAACCTCTCGATGTTTTGGAAAGACGTGCAGACGCCGGGCGCAATAAAAAACCGCGAGTACCCGCCATCGGCCAAGAGCGGAGAAGACATCGGTACGCTGGAAGCGCGGTTTGACTGCGCGCCGGGTCAGACGGTCAAGGCGCGCTTTGTGCTGTCCTGGTACTATCCGACATGCGTTAACGACTGGAACCCGCTCAAGCAGAAATGCTGCGAAGATGGCTGCGACTGCGCCTCCCCAGACATGAGCTGGACAAACTGGTACGCCACGCAGTTCCGGGGCGCGGACGAGGTCGCGGTGTACGCGTTGTCAAATTTCACTGATTTCTACGAAAAAACCTTGGCTTTCCGCGATGTCCTCACCAGCGCTACGCTCCCTGAAGCCGCGGTTGACGCCGTGACCGCGACGCTCTCGGTGCTCAAGAGCCCGACGTGTCTGCGCCTGACCGACGGATCGTTTTACGGTTGGGAAGGTTGTCATGCGAACGCCGGTTGCTGCGAGGGTTCGTGCACACACGTCTGGAACTACGCGTACGCGATGTGCTACCTGTTCCCATCACTGGAGCGGTCGATGCGCGATCTGGACTACCGCTACAACCTCAAACCGGATGGCGGCATGGGTTTCCGGCTCCAGCTGCCCATTGGTCGAGAGCCAACGAAGTTTCGCCCGTGCTGCGACGGGCAGTTCGGAGGCGTGCTCAAAACATACAGGGAGTGGAAATTGTCCGGAGACACCGCGTGGCTTAAAAAATTATGGCCGGGGGTAAAAGCATCGATTGAGTACGCATGGTCAAAGGATAACCCTGACCGGTGGGACGCGGACAAGGACGGCGTACTGGAAGGCCGCCAGCATCACACGCTTGATATGGAACTGTTCGGACCCAACGCGTGGCTGACGGGCTTTTATTTGGGCGCGCTCAAGGCGGGTGCGGAGATGGCCGACGCGCTGGGCGAAAACGAAACCGCATCGGAGTACCGCGCGTTGTTTCAGTCCGGCAAAAAAACGCTGGACACAGAGCTGTTCAACGGCGAGTATTACCAGCAGAACGTGGATCTGAACAACCGCGATATCCTGCGCGCTTTTTCCACGCCCGATCAGGCCATCATCGGCGGGGATGGAGACGTGGCCGACGCGTACTGGAATGAGGAAGTCGGGGAGATGAAATACCAGATCGGGGAAGGGTGCGGCATTGATCAGGTGCTCGCGCAGTGGCACGCCAACCTCATCGGTCTCGGTGAGATTTTCGACCGCGAGAAAACGAAGGCCGCGCTCGCCGCCATCCACAAACACAACTTCATCCGCCGCATGGGCGAACGATTCAACCCCTGCAGACTCTACTGCATACAGGACGAATCTGGCGCGCTCATCTGCGCGTACCCCGATGGACGCAAACGTCCCGTGATCTCCGCACCCTACGCGGAGGAAACCATGCACGGCTTTGAGTATCAGGCGGCCATCCACATGATTCAGGAGGGGATGACCGAGCAAGGTATGGAGATTGTCAAGGCTGTACGCGATCGCTACGACGGAGAGCGGCGCAACCCGTGGAACGAGATTGAGTGCGGCTCAAATTATGCCCGCTCGCTCGCGGCGTTCGCACTCATCCCCGCTTTTTGCGGCTTCATCGCCGATATGACGAAAAACGAGTTGACGTTTAACCCGCCCGCGCTCAAAGAGGGATTTGCCTGCCCGTTCTTTCTCCCGCAGGGATGGGGCGTTTTTGCGTACAGCACCGAGAAAGTTGTGCTGGACGTGCGCGCAGGTACCCTTCCGGTCGATGCGCTCAACCTGCCTTTTGTATTAGCGGTAACCGGTGTCAAAAAAAACACCGAGCTCGCGTTCACCGTGAATAACGGCAGAATCGCGTTTCCTAACACTGCCGTCATCAAAGCGGGGGAGAAGCTGACGCTTGCGCTGGGCTAGAGGCCGTGGCGCAATGTGAACGATTATTGTTCATTTAGGAATAAAAGCCTTGATATTCGTGGCACAATGCTGTAAACTAAAAAATTGTAAAAAGAGACATAAGTGGTATTCTTAAGAGGAGGATACGAATGGCAACAAAGTACGTTTATCTGTTTTCCGAGGGCAACGCGGGCATGAAGGCGCTGCTCGGCGGCAAAGGCGCGAACCTTGCCGAAATGACCGGGCTGGGACTTCCCGTGCCTCAAGGCTTCACAGTGAGCACCGAGGCTTGCACGCGTTACTACGATGATGGAAAGACCATCGCCCAGGAAATTGTCGACCAGATTTATGCCGCGCTCGCGACCATCGAAAAGCAGCAGGGCAAAAGCTTTGGCGACAAGGGCAACCCCTTCCTCGTGTCCGTGCGCTCAGGCGCACGCGCGTCCATGCCTGGCATGATGGACACGATTCTCAACCTCGGCCTCAACGATGAGACTGTCGTGGGACTCGCAGCACTCACGGGCAATGAGCGGTTCGCGTATGACAGCTACCGCCGTTTCATCACGATGTTCTCCGATGTCGTGATGGAAGTGGACAAGATCAAGTTCGACAAGATCTTTGACAAAATCAAGGTGAGCGTCGGCGCGAAGATGGACACCGACCTGAACGCAGAGAACCTAAAGCAGGTTGTCGCGGAATTCAAGGCGCTTTACAAAAAAGAAAAAGGCGTGGATTTCCCGCAGGAGCCCAAGGCACAGCTCATGGAAGCCGTCAAGGCCGTGTTCCGTTCATGGGATAACCCGCGCGCTATCGTCTATCGCCGCATGAACGACATTCCCGCGTCGTGGGGAACCGCGGTGAACGTGCAGTCCATGGTCTTCGGCAACATGGGCAACGACTCCGGCACGGGCGTGGCGTTCACGCGCAACCCGTCGACCGGTGAGCGCAAGCTTTACGGCGAATATCTGATGAACGCGCAGGGCGAGGACGTCGTCGCGGGCATTCGCACGCCCCAGCCCATCGCGACACTTGACCGGGACATGCCCGAGGTCTATAAGCAGTTTGCAGACATCGCCAACAAGCTTGAGAGCCACTATCGCGACATGCAGGACATGGAGTTCACCATTGAGCGCGGAAAGCTCTTCATGCTCCAGACAAGAAACGGCAAGCGCACCGCCGCCGCCGCTGTCAAACTCGCGGTTGATCTGGTCAATGAAGGCATGCTCACCAAAGAAGAAGCCATTATGAAAGTCGAGCCCAAGCAGCTCGACGCCCTCCTCCACCCGCAGTTTGACTCAAAGGCGATGAAAGCCGCCAATCCCATTGCCAAAGGTCTGCCGGCGTCTCCGGGCGCGGCGTGCGGACAGATCTATTTCACGGCCGATGACGCGGTTAAGGCAGCAAAAGCCGGGCAAAAAGTGCTTCTTCTACGTGAGGAGACCAGCCCTGAGGACATCGAAGGCATGTACGCCGCCCAGGGCATCCTGACCGCTCGTGGAGGCATGACTTCCCACGCGGCGGTTGTCGCGCGCGGCATGGGCACTTGCTGCGTTGCAGGCTGCTCGGACGCGCACATCGACGAAGACACCAAGACCTGCAAGATTGCTGGCAAGGTCTATTCCGAAGGCGAGTTCATGAGTCTCGATGGATCCACCGGCAATGTCTACGGGCAGTCTCTCCCCACGGTCGAAGCCGAGGTTTCCGGCGATTTCGCGACGCTGATGGGCTGGGCCGACGCGGTCCGCAAGCTCAAGGTGCGCACCAACGCCGATACGCCTCACGACGCTGCGAAAGCCATAGAGTTCGGCGCGGAAGGCATCGGCCTGTGCCGCACAGAGCACATGTTCTTCGACGCCGACCGCATCCCCACAATGCGCGAGATGATTCTCTCGGACTCCGAGGAGAAACGCCGCAAGGCGCTGAACAAGCTCCTGCCCATGCAGCGCAAGGATTTCGCGGGCATCTTCAAGGCGATGAAGGGTCATCCTGTGACCATTCGTTTCCTGGATCCGCCGCTTCATGAGTTCCTCCCGCAAAAGGACGATGCCGTCGCCATCGACGCGCTCGCTAAAGAGCTTAACGTCACCAGCGCCGACATCATCCAGACGATCGATTCCCTGCATGAGTTCAACCCCATGCTCGGACACCGCGGATGCCGCCTGAGCGTGACGTACCCTGAGATCGCCGAGATGCAGACCCGCGCGGTCATCGAAGCTGCGATTGAAGTCATCGCCGAGACCGGCATGGCCGTCATCCCCGAGATCATGATCCCGCTGGTCGGCGAGGTCAAAGAACTCAAGTACGTCAAGGACATCGTCGTCAAGACCGCCGAGGCCGTCATGGCAGAAAAGGGCAAGAAGGTCGAGTACATGGTCGGCACGATGATCGAGGTTCCACGCGCCGCGCTGACCGCCGATGAGATCGCCGGCGAGGCTGAGTTCTTCTCCTTTGGCACGAACGACCTCACGCAGATGACGTTCGGCTTCTCGCGCGATGACGCCGGGAAATTCCTGGACGACTATTACGCCAAGAAAATTTTCGAAAGCGATCCGTTCGCCCGCGTCGATCAAATCGGCGTCGGCAAGCTGATGAAGATGGCGTGCGACCTTGGCCGCGCGACGCGCCCGGGCATCAAGCTGGGCATCTGCGGCGAGCACGGCGGGGATCCGAGTTCGGTGATTTTCTGTCACAAGCTGGGCCTCAACTACGTGTCCTGCTCGCCCTTCCGCGTGCCGATCGCGCGACTCGCGGCAGCCCACGCAGTCATCGAAGAGAAGAGCGCTAAAAAGTAATCAAGGTGTAACCCATGTCAATCCCGGGATGGCAACATCCCGGGATTTGAAGTCTGGAGAGATACGCGGAAATGGATGAACAATTGGTAATTGTCAGCGCGCAGCGGGAGTCGCTGTCCGCGGCGGTGGGCGAGCTGAGGACGGCGGACGCGTCATGCGCGCGCATGCGCGATCTTGACGATGAAACCGTGCTCGCGCGCGTGTCCGTGCCGTTTCCTGAGTTGTCCGATCGGCTTTTGAAAAAGATGTGCATTTTCGTGCGCCATATTTCCCCTGCTTCAGTCGTGGACTCAGTGGAGGGTAACGCAGGCGATGTTCAACATATTGCGGGCGCGATCCGGCCCTTGCTCGAAACGCTGGACCCTGCGCGCACATTATCCGTTCAGACGCGTATGCTCGGAAAAATAACCGCGCCGTACAAGCCCTTCGACGTCAATACCGCGCTGAGCGCGCTCGCTCATGCGCCGCTTGATGTGCGCAAACCGGAGCAGATCCTCTCGGTCGTGATCGCGGGCAATCGTGTGTATGCGGGCGTTTCCACGCCGCTGCAAAACGTTTCGAACTGGGCGGGAGGCCGCAGGCGGTTCGCGTACGAGCCTGAGATGGTCAGCCGCGCGGAGTTCAAGCTGCTTGAGGCTATTGAAGTGTTTGGCCTTGAAATGCCTCGCGGCGGCTTGGCGATGGATCTCGGCGCGTCGCCCGGAGGGTGGACGCGCGTGCTGCTTGAAAAAGGCATGTCCGTGGTCGCGGTCGATCCCGCGCGGCTCGACCCGAGGATCGCAGACGATCCGCGCGTCACGCATGAACGTTGTCTGGCGCAGGCGTATCTGGGCCGCGCGCCCATGTTCGATGTGATCGTCAATGACATGAAGATGGATGTTGCGGATTCCGTTCAAGTGATGGTCGCCGTGAAAGGGAAACTTCAGAAAGGCGGCCTGGGGGTCATCACGCTCAAGCTCGCGAAAGACGGCTTTGTAAAGCAAGCAAAGGAGGGAATAGCGTTGCTTAGGCGCGAATACAACGTCGTTGGCGCAAGACAGCTTTTCCACAACCGCTCAGAGGTGACGGTCGCGCTGAAGGCATAATCTCTTGTGTTCGCGGCGCATGAAGGAATTTATTTCGTTGTCGTCGTATTATCACAGCGACCCGATGTGGGGGTGGTACGTGTGAGCATTCGCGAGTTTGCGGAAGATGCCGAATTTCGCGCGCTCGCTGAACGCGCAGCCAAAAGCGCGAAGTCTCGCGGCAGAAGGAACGCCATCACTCCTTGCGACATCAGGACGGAGTTTCAGCGCGACCGCGACAGAATTCTCCACTCCAAGTCGTTTCGCAGGCTGATGCACAAGACGCAGTGCTTTGTTTCGCCCGAAGGCGACCACTTCAGGACGCGGCTGACGCACACGCTCGAGGTATCGCAGATTGCCCGCACGATTTCGCGCGCGCTTCGTCTCAATGAGGATTTGTCGGAAGCCATCGCGCTCGGGCACGACCTTGGGCATACCCCGTTTGGACACATGGGGGAACGCACGCTGAACAGGCTCGCTGAGAGCATCGGCGGCTTTCGGCACAATGAGCAGTCCGTTCGCGTTGTTGAAAGGCTTGAGCACGAGGGAAACGGCCTCAACCTGACTTACGAGACCATCGACGGTATACTGCACCACACGGGCGATCCGCCTGAGACGTTCGAGGGGCAGGTTGTCGCACTCTCCGACCGAATCGCGTACATCAACCACGACATCGACGACGCGCTGTGTGCCGGAACAGTTCGGCAGGAGGATCTCCCAAAGTCGGCCGGTAAGCGGCTCGGGGAGACGCACGGAGCGCGCATCGATGCCATGGTGCGGGACGTGGTGGCTTACTCGGCGGAACACGAGGAGATCGGCATGTCGCCCGACGTCGCGGAGGCCACGGACGAACTGCGCGAGTTCATGTTCAGGCGCGTGTACCTTGCGGAACGCGCGCTGTCGGAGGAAATCAAGGCCGACCGCATGATCACCGCGCTGTTTTCCTGCCTGATGGAAGATCATTTCGTTTTGCCGGACGATGTACGCGCGTTCGCGGGCAAGCACGGGCGGATGCGCGCGGTATGTGATTTTATCGCTGGAATGACCGACCGTTACGCCACGGCGTACTTTGAGCGGTTGTTCACGCCTTCGTCCTTTGGCGGGACGCGGTAAGTAAGCGGCGACGCAAGAAGGAATTTTGTCGAAAGCGGCGAATTAGCCAAAACGTATTTGGAGGGATCTCATGCCCGGTCTTCCGGATGGATGGCTGGAGGAAGTCCGGCAAAGAAGCGATATTGTGGACATCGTCTCCGAACACGTCCATCTGAAACAGCAGGGCAGTCGTTTTTGGGGGCTTTGCCCGTTTCACCACGAAAAATCGCCGTCGTTCAGCGTCAGCCAGGACACGCAGCTCTACTACTGCTTCGGATGCCACAAGGGCGGCACGGTGTTTGATTTTGTGATGTCGCTAGAGCGCATGGAGTTTTACGAGGCTGCGCTCCACCTGGCTGAGCGCGCGCGCATATCACTTCCTGAGCAGACGAAACAGGGTTTATCGGCAGAAGAGCGCGAGAGGATGTACGGCGCGGTCAAAGCGGCGGCGCGGTGGTTCCATGAGCGGCTTTGGACGCCGCACGGAAGAGTGGCGCTTGCATATCTTAGGAAGCGTGGACTGACGGATTCGACGATACGAAAATTTGGTATCGGGGTTTCAGGGACGGGCTGGACAGAGCTCGTCGAGCACATGGTTTCCGAAGGGTATCCCGAGGAACTGCTCAAGACGGTGGGCCTCGCGGGGGAAAAGAACGGCCGGTACTACGACATTTTTCGCGAACGCGTCATTTTTCCGATCTTCAACGCGCAGTCGCGCGTGATCGCGTTCGGCGGCAGAATCATGGGCGAAGGTCAGCCCAAGTACCTCAACTCATCTGACACACCTTTGTTCAACAAACGTTTCCAGCTCTATGGGCTTAATTTCCTCAGAGGGCAAACGAACCTTGCGCGGCTCTATCTCGTAGAAGGGTATATGGATGTTGTGTCCCTTGCGCAAAGCGGCGTATCCGGGTGTGTTGCGACGCTTGGCACCGCGATCACCGCGGATCAGGCAAAGCTGATGAAGCGTTACTGCGCGGACATCGTGGTGTGTTACGATGGAGACAGCGCGGGGCAAAACGCAACCGTGAAAGCCATTTCCCTTTTGGAAGAGGCAGGCGCGGAGCCAAGGGTGCTCTTTCTGCCGGAAGGCAAAGACCCCGACGATTTCGTCAAGGAGAACGGGCGGGAGGCGTTTGAGGCGCTTAGGCCGATGGACACGACAGAATATCGACTAAACCGTGCTGCTGCCGGCTACTCCTTGGAGGATGAAGAGGGACGGACGCGCTACGCCATTGATGCGGCGCAGATCCTCGCGAGGGTGAAGAACCCGGTTGAGGTCGAAAAACACCTCAAGCGTGTGGCGGTTCAAACGGGGTTTTCTGAGGCTGTTTTATGGCAGCAAATTGGACAAACCCCCAAAATTAGGCCATCCGGGGACTTTTCAAAGAATACCGTTACCAGCAATCGGTATAATAAATACACGCAGCCCGCACAGGAGTTGTTTTCAGAAGCAACGAAAGCTGAGCGACAGCTCATCAATTTCATGGCGCGCGGGTACGCATTGCCCGACAGGACGATCTCCCCCGCCGACTTCTCCGATCCGCTCATGCGAAGGCTGGCCGCCTTTTTCATGGAAGAATCAGGAACGGCGTCGACAGCGGCGCGCCTGCTTGACTCGTTGCCAAACGAAGAGGACAGACGGCGTGCCGGAGCGGTTTTCAACATGGACATCGCCGTTACGCAGGATGAACTGCCCAAGATGATCAGCGAACTGTGCACGTCGCTTCGCATAGAAGCCATCAAGCGCGAACTGGCTGAGCTGAGTGAGCAGGTAAAAAAGGCCGATTTCCGCGAGCAACTGACCATCGGCAAGCGCAAACAAGCGCTGAGCGCGGAAATCCGGCGGCTGGACGCGCATTGAAAGGAGAGATCCACCTTGCACAATGAAGTCGATGCAAAGAATGAACGCATTGACGATCTGGTGGAATCGGGGAAGGAAAAAGGCGTGCTGACCTTGGATGAGATCAGCAATCAGCTCAAAGAAATTGAGCTTGAGACTGATCAAATCGAGCAGATATACGAAACGCTGGAGAGGATCGGCGTCGACATTGTGGGCGAAATCGACGTTGTTCCCGAACCCGAAGTCGCACCTGAAGAGGATCTGTCGCTTTCAGTGCCCGACGGCATTTCGCTGGACGATCCGGTTCGCATGTACCTAAAAGAGATCGGTAAAGTGTCGCTTCTCACCGCGTTTCAGGAGATTGATATCGCGCGGCGAATGGAAGAGGGCGACGATCAGGCCAGGCGCTTGCTGGCTGAGGCCAACCTGCGTCTCGTGGTGTCCATCGCCAAACGCTATCTTGGACGCGGCATGCAGTTTCTGGATCTGATACAGGAGGGCAACCTCGGACTGATCAAGGCCGTTGAGAAGTTTGACTATCGCAAAGGCTACAAATTTTCAACGTACGCGACGTGGTGGATCAGGCAAGCGATCACGCGGGCGATCGCGGATCAGGCGCGCACCATCCGCATCCCTGTTCACATGGTGGAGACGATCAACAAATTGATCCGCATATCGCGCCAGCTGCTTCAGGAGTATGGACGCGAGCCGACACCCGAAGAAATCGCACACGAGATGACGATCACAGAGGACAAGGTGCGCGAGATCATCAAGATCGCGCAGGAGCCGGTCTCGCTGGAAACGCCCATCGGCGAGGAAGAAGACAGCCATCTGGGCGACTTCATCCCTGATGATGACGCGCCGTCCCCTGCGGACTCCGCATCGTTTACGTTGCTCAAGGAGCAGCTTGTGGATGTGCTCGACACGCTCACCCCGCGCGAAGAGAAAGTGCTCAGGCTGCGCTTCGGCTTGGATGACGGGCGTGCGCGAACGCTCGAGGAGGTTGGGCGCGAGTTCAACGTTACGCGTGAGCGCATCCGCCAGATTGAAGCCAAGGCGCTACGGAAACTTCGGCATCCGAGCCGCTCAAAGAAGCTCAAAGATTTTCTCGACTGAGGAAGCGCCCGGGAAAACCCCGGGCGTTTTTGCTGGCGAAAACAGGGGGGAGCCCATTGGCGACAAGTAAGGGCCGTGCGGACGAGCGTATGGACGCGCTGCTGACCCTGTGCGGGCAGTGCGGCTGCGTCGCCGATATCGGTTGCGATCACGGCTATTTTTCCGCGCACATGATCGCGCGAGGGCTGTGCGAGCGCGTCATCGCTAGTGACATCAGCGAAAGCTCGCTGGACAAGGCCCGCGCGTTGGCGGAGGAAACCGGCATCGCCGGTAAAGTTTCTTTGCGGGTGGGGGACGGCCTAACGCCGGTTGACGCGGGCGAAGCCGATGTGATCGTCTTGGCGGGGATGGGCGCGCGGACGATTGCGGGCATCTTGGAGCGAGGCAAAGACAAGCTGCGCGGTGCGGCGGTCGTGATCGCCCCGAACAAGGAAAACCACCTGGCGCGTGCGTGGTTTAGCGCGAACGGGTACGCGATTACGCGTGAGCTGGTCGCGCGCGTTGGCCGCCGGTTCACGGTTGTCTCGCGGGCCGAGCCGTCGGACGATGCACGCGCGCTCACCGGGCCTGAGCTTGACTTTGGGCCCTGCTTGCTGGTGGATCGCACCGATCATTTCGCGGATTACTTGATGTGGAGGCAAAGCGTCGCGGAACGGGCATTGTCCGGCGCACTCAAGGGAAACCGCGAGCAGGACGCTCAAACGTTGCGCAAGGAGCTTGCCCGAATCAGCGCCGCGATGGAGGGTGCAAAATGACGACTGTTCGAGAGGTCATGGCCGAAATGGAGAGAATCGCGCCTGCAGAGCTTGCGCTTGAGGGGGATAACATCGGGCTCGTCGCCGGTCATCCTGACGGGCGGGTGGAGCGCGTCCTCATCGCGCTCGACTTGACAGCGGGGGTCGCGGCAGAAACGGCGCAGACCGGCGCCGACATGCTCATCCTACACCATCCACCCATTTACAATGGCTTGACCACGCTGCGCGAGGATGGGCCGAATTGCGCGCTGGTTGTGCTTGTAAGAAATGGCATAGCGGTGTTCTCCGCGCATACCAACCTTGATAAAACGCCAGGCGGTGTTGAAGACTGCCTGGCGGACGCGCTCGGGCTGACCGTTCATGCAAAGGGCGAGTTTTTGCGCTACGTCGATATGCCCGCGCCAACAGAGCTCAGTGAGGTTGCGGCGCTCGCGGCGGATAAACTCGGCAACCCTTGCGTGCGTTACTTCGGAAATGGAGGTGTGGTCGTGCGCCGTCTCGCGCTGAGCTGCGGGTCAGGCGTGGACAACGCGCGCGAGGCAAAAGAGAATGGCGCTGACGCGCTCCTGACCGGCGATGTCCGCCATCACTCGGCGATGGATGCGCTCGCGATCGGTTTGCCCGTCATTGACGCGGGACATTTCCATACAGAACGACCTGTTCTGCAATTTCTCGAAAAGCGTTTACAAACAGCTTCGCATCAGCTACAATGGAACATCAAGGTGTTCATAAGCAAGCAGGCATACCCCATGGTCGGGGCGCTTGGGAACGGCTAGGAGGATGAGCATGAGTCAGACGGATGTTTTGTGGAAATATCAAGAGCTTGATTTGGCCGTTGACCGTTTTGAGGGAAAAACCAGAAATTCGGCAGCCCGTCAGAGGCTGATGAAGCTGCGAAGCTTTCTTGTGGATCAGCAGAGCGCGATGCAGAAAATCGAAAATGAGATCGGCCGTTATCAGGCGTCGATCAAAGCGCTGAGCGAGGAGCATGAGTCTCTCGCGGGTGCGGTTGAGGATGGCACGGTTGTCGTGTCGGAAAGCAAAGTGCGCGACATCGAGCGCATTCGCGCGATGACCACGGACGCCGAGCAGATTTTCTCTCAGCTTGGCTCAGTCGAGCACGACATCATGCGCGTGATCAAGGAAATCGCCGCGATGGAGAAGCAATACAGGGAGACGCGCGCAAAGGCTGTAACCGCGAAAAAGGAGTTTGACGCGCTCAAGGCGACCCTTGATGAAGAGCTACAATCCACATCGGGTGAGCTTGACAAGCTCAAGGCGGATCGCGACAAGGTGGAAGTCCCGTCCGAGCTGATGGAGGCGTACAAGCGGGCCAAGCAGCACGTATCGCCCCCGCTTGCGGTGCTCGTCGGAGACCAGTGCGGGGGGTGCAATATGTCACTGCCCAGCGTCGTGACAAAAAAAGTGCAGGCGCAAAAGGCGATCGTCGAGTGCGAGAACTGCGGGCGTATCCTTTGCTTGGACAAGCCCGCGGACGCTTGACGGAAACGCGCGCTTGTGGTATTGTCGTTGACGCGTCAGCACGCCGGACGGCCACACGCTATGCGTGAGGAAAGTCCGAGCTCCATAGGGCAGGGTGCCGGGTAACACCCGGTGGAGGCGACTCCAAGGAAAGTGCAACAGAGATATACCGCGTGCCGCAAGGCGCGTAAGGGTGGAAAGGCGAGGTAAGAGCTCACCAGCGGCCTGGCGACTTGTCCGCTCTGTAAACCCCACCCGGTGCAAGATTAGACTGGAAGCTACGCGGCTGCCCGCCGCGCTTTCGAGTAATCGCTGGAGCCCACTGGCAACCGTGGGCCTAGATAGATGGCCGTTCAAGACAGAACTCGGCTTACAGGCGTTGCTGACGCGTGATCACAACAGATGCGTTTGATTTGCCGGAATAAGCAAGTCGAACGCTTTTTTACGCTATGGATATTTGTTATAATGGAATTAAATGGAGGGATGACTGTGCCGCTGAGGTTGTTGGGTGTTGATCTGGGCGCGTCGAGCGGGCGCGTCATGCTCGGTGAGTGGGATAACGGGAAGATCACGCTTGGCGAGCTGCATAGGTTTGAGAATACCCCGGTCGCCATGCTGGGGCGGCTCTACTGGGACGCGCCGCGCACGTTCCACGAGATCCTTGAGGGTGTTTCCGCGGGCGTCGCGTCGGGTCAAGTGAACGGTATAGGCATCGATACGTGGGGTGTGGATTACGGGCTTTTGAGCGCGCAGGGTCGCCTGATCGAGAATCCTGTGCACTACCGCGACACGCGCACCGACGGTATGATGGACAAAGCGTTTGAAACGGTGCCCAAGCGCGAGATCTACGCGCAAACGGGGCTTGCGTTCATGCAGTTCAACACGCTGTACCAGCTTATAGCGAGCAAACTTGAGAATGATGAAGCGCTCGCGAACGCGCGCACGCTTTTGTTCACGCCGGACTTATACGGCTATTACCTGACGGGGGAGATGGGCGCGGAGTACACCATCGCGTCCACCAGCCAAATGATCGATTCGGGGACGCGCGACTGGGCGTGGCCGCTCATCGAGCGCTTCGGCCTGCCTGCGGGGATTCTGCCCAAGATTCAGATGCCGGGAGTCGTGCGCGGCGCTCTCCTGCCCGAGATCTTGCGGCGCGTCGGCGCGGGCGGGGGAATTCCGCTCATCGCGGTCGGGGGTCACGACACGGCGTCCGCGGTTGTCGCGACGCCCGCAAAAGGTACGAACTTTGCGTACATATCGTCGGGGACATGGTCGCTCCTGGGCACTGAACTGCCCGCACCGATCGCGACCGATCAGGCGATGGACGCCAACTTCACAAACGAGGGCGGCGTCGCGGGGACGATCCGCGTCCTCAAGAACGTCATGGGGCTTTGGATCATTCAGGAATGCCGGCGCGAGTGGCTAAAGGACGATCCGGAGATCAGCTTTGCGGACATCGTGGCGCTCGCGGAAAAGGCCGAACCGTTCATCGCGATGATCAATCCCGACGACGATCTGTTCTTCCATCCGGGCGGGATGCCCGGGAAAATCCTTGAGTATATCAAGCAATCGGGGCAGAAAACGCCCGATGGCATCGGGGGCATTGCGCGGGTGGTGTATGAGAGCCTCGCGCTTCGCTACCGCTGGACAATTGAGCGCATGTCTGAGACGACGGGCCGCAAGTTTGACGTGCTGCACGTGGTTGGCGGCGGCGCTAAAAACGCGCTTCTCAATCAGATGACGGCCAACGCGCTCCACATGCCTGTTCTTGCGGGTCCTTCGGAAGCGACGGTGCTGGGCAATCTGATGACGCAGGCGCTCGCGCTGGGTGAGGTGTCCTCGCTGTCCGAGATCAGGGCAGCCATCGCGCGCTCCTTCCCGCCAGAAGAGTTCCTTCCCGCCGAAAAAGATATGTGGGACGACGCGTATGCCCGCTTCCTTGCGTATGCGAGGTGATCCCATGCCCGCGCGTGAGGCGCGTCAGCTTTCCCCGCTGACGCTGGCGTATATGGGCGACACGGTGTATGATTTGTATGTGCGAAGGCTGATCATATCGCAAGGGGACCGTCCCGCGAACGCGCTGCACAAGGCGGCGATCGCGTACGTCAAAGCAGCGGCGCAGTCGGCGGCGTATGAGCGTGTGCTCCCGCTGTTGACCGAGGATGAGGCGGCTGTCGCGCGAAGGGGCAGGAACGCACACGCGGGAACCGTCCCCAAGAACGCAGACCCCGCGGATTACGCGCGCGCGACTGCGTTTGAGGCTGTGATCGGATATCTGTATTTGACGGGCGAGAGCGAACGCATCGCTTCCTTGATGGACAACGCGCTCGGAACACCGCGAACACTGGAGGAAAGCACATGCCCAAAGTAACCCGACATGTCGAGCTTTTACGCTGCACGCCAAATCCGCAGGAAATCGTGGCCATGGGCGCGCGCCTTTGCTACAGCAAGTCGCGCATCGGCGATATCGCCAGGGGCGTTGCGAAAAAAGACCAAGCGGAATTCATAGAAATGCTCAATGAGATGGGGCACACCTCGCTCAGCGAGCACGCCAGCTTTACGTTCGGGATTGAGGGTGTCTCACGCTCCTTGCTTGCCCAGATAACGCGGCACCGCATCGCCAGCTTTTCGGTACAGTCCCAGCGCTATGTCAAGCTGAGCGAGGATTTTGACTTTGTGCTCCCGCCAGCCATTGAGTCGCTGGGCGAGGAAGCTGTGCGCGAATACGAGCATCAGATGAAGCAGATCGGCGCATGGTACGCATCGTGGCGCGAAAAACTGGGCGATGTCAAAACAGCGGGGGAGGACGCGCGGTTTGTGCTCCCCAACGCGGCCGCGACACGCATCATCATGACGATGAACGCGCGCGAGCTCAACCATTTTTTTGCGCTCCGCTGCTGCAACCGCGCTCAGTGGGAGATCCGTGCGCTCGCGTGGGACATGCTCAGGCTCGTGCAAGCCGAAGCGCCCGCGTTGTTTTCAGAGGCGGGGCCGGTGTGTTTACGCGGCCGCTGCGATCAAGGCAAGATGAGCTGCGGCAAGGCGGCTGAAGTGCGCGCGTTCGCCGCGTCGCAGGAGAGAGAGGCACAGACGTGAACAGACAACCCCCTCACGGAAAGAAACCCGATTGGCTCACGCCTAAGGCGGGCGCGGGAGCGCATCCGCCTCGATTTGAAATGCCGCGCCCGCATGCGGAAACGGCAAGGCCAAGGCGCGATGACGATGAATACGACCCGAACGAGCCGCTCCTGCTCATCGGGCGCAACCCCATTCGTGAAGCGCTCAAGAACGGGCAGTCGATGGACAAGCTGCTGGTCGCTGACGGTGACCTGACAGGTACGGCCACGCAGATCGTCGCTGCGGCGCGCTCGGCGGGCGTGGTCGTGCAGTTTGTGGACCGCAGGCGTTTGGATGCGATGGCCGCCGGACATCAGGGGCTGATCGCCCAGCTGCCCGCCGCGCAGTACGCGTCTGTCGAGGACATCCTCAAGGCAGCCGAAGAAAAGAACGAGCCGCCATTTATTGTGGTTCTCGACGGAGTGACCGACCCGCACAATCTGGGCGCGATCATCCGTACGGCTGAGGCGATGGGCGCGCACGGTGTGATCACGGGCAAGCGCAGGGCGTCCGGTCTGACACCCGCCGCGCTCAAGGCGTCTGCCGGCGCGGGATTGTACCTCCCGGTCGCGCGCGAGGGCAACATCGCGCAGGTCGTTGAGAGGCTCAAGAAGCTGAACATCTGGACGTACGCCGCGGTCATGGACGGTCCGCCCGCGCGCACGGTTGATTTTGCTGGCCCGCTCGCACTCGTCATCGGCGACGAAGGCATGGGCGTGTCTCAAGTGGTGCAGAAGGTATGCGATCAGGCGGTGGGCATTCCCATGACAGGGCGGGTGGGTTCGCTTAACGCGTCTGTGGCCGCGGGTATCCTGCTTTACGAAGTCGCGAGCGGACGACGGGGCACATGACGCTCGTCGTCGTGGACGGATACAACATGATCGGTGCCTGGCCATACGAAAAGCCGCTTAATCTGGAAGACGCGCGCAGCCGCCTGATCGACGAACTCACAAATTTCGCGGGTGCGACCGGCTCGCGCGTGATTGTGGTGTTTGACGGTCACGCAACGCGCAGGCTCGCCCGTGATCAGACGCTCGCCGCAACTGGCGTTGAGGTGATCTTCTCCAAAAAAGGGGAGACCGCCGATGCCGTGATTGAGCGCCTCGTGGACAGCATGGGCGCGCGTGAGAGCACACACGTCGATCTGCGTGTCGTCTCGTCAGACGCGCTTGTGCAGTCGATCGTGCTTTCGCGCGGCGCGGTGCGCGTCTCGGCGCGCGAGATGTACATATGGATTGAAAATGTGCGTCAGCAGACGCGGTCGTATATCGACGGCATGCGCCAGATCAAGCGTCCCTTTGAAAATGAGCTGAATCCCCACATCAAGAAACAGCTGGACGACATGCGCCACGGGAGGAATCATGATGCGTAAGTCCGACATCGTTCTTCCCTCGGGTACGCTTGCGTTGCCGGCTTTTTTTGCGGATGCGACGCGCGGGTTTGTCAGAAGCGCTGACGCGCAGGACGTCGCGGGCGTGGGCACAAACGGCTTGCAGATGAGCGCGTGGCACTTGTTCGCCAAGCCGGGTCTGGGGACAATCGCAGCGCTGGGCGGCTTGCACCGCTTTACTGGCTGGGAAGGGCCGATACTGACCGACTCGGGCGGGTTTCAGGTGTACTCCATTCTGCGAGGCAACCCTGCGCTTGGCAGTGTCAGGCGCGATGAGATCCGTTACCGCACCGATAAAGGCGGGGAACAGGAGACGCTGTCGCCAGAAAAGTGTGTTCGAGGCCAGATGGCGCTGGGCGCGGATATCGTGATGTGCCTCGACTGGTGCACGCACCCCGACGACGACGCGTGCACACAGGAAAAATCCGTGGAGACGACCGTGCGGTGGGCCAAAAAGTGCCGCGAGACGTACCTGGGGATCTGGAAGGGCGGAGGGGAGCCGGGCGACGGTCGAACAGGCACGGGTCGGCCACTGCTGTTCGGCATTATACAGGGCGGGCGGGACGAAAATCTCCGCCGTCAGTGCGCGTCCTCCCTCCTCGAGCTTGGGTTTGACGGGTATGGCTTTGGCGGCTGGCCGCTCGACGGTGAGGGTAAGCTCATGGCCGAGTCGCTCGCGCTGGTCGCGAGGCTTGTGCCCGAGCCGTTTGTACGGTACGCGATGGGCGTAGGCTATCCGGAGGAAATCGTCCAATGCGTTCAAATGGGCTACGCGCTGTTTGACTGTGTGATCCCCACGCGCGAGGCGCGCCATCATCGGCTGCTGATGTGGAACGAGGCTCCGGAAACCTCGGCGCTTGAAGGCGCGTTCTATTCCAAGTACTACGTCTTGGATGAGAAACATTACCGCGATTCCGCGCCCGTCTCTCGTTACTGCGACTGCCCGCTTTGCGCGCGCTACAGCCGCGCGTTCCTGCAGCACCTGTTCAAGTCGGGCGACATGCTCGCGGGGCGTCTCGCCACGCTCCACAACCTGCGCTTCTATGCGCAACTGATGAGCCGCGCGGGGGTGCTGTATGGCGCGCGCGGTTGATGACGCGGCGGTCGCGGAGCTGACGCGCGGCATTCTGTCATCCAGGAAATACAGCGTTCTAAACGCTGACTTCGTGCATGAGACGGCGGCGCGCGAGGCATTCAAGCACCGCTCCTTCGCAGAGGCGGACAAAGCGGTTCGCGCGCGGCTGCACCAGCTATGCGCGAGCTATGTGGATGAGCGCTCCCTCGCCAAAGCGCAAAAGCTGGTTGGCGAAGCGGATTTCGCGTCCACCGAGGCTGCGGCAGAAGTTTGCAGCGACGTGCTTTCCCTGCACATCTCTTCGCGCGAGCGGCTGACAAGCTATCGCACGTTTTACACCGAGGTGTGCGCCGTGACGGGTGTACCCGATGCGTTGCTCGACATCGCGTGCGGGCTCAACCCGTTCTCCCTGCCTTATATGCCGGTGCGCCCGCGCGTTGTGTACGCGGTGGATGTGCACGCGGGATGCGTTTCGCTGTGCAACGCGCTTTTTCGCAAGCTCGGTATGCAGGAAACGGCGGTTTGTGGGGACGCGCTGACGCGTCCGCTTCCGCGAGCGGACGTTGCGCTGGTACAGAAGCTTCTCCCACTGCTCGAACACGAGCGTGCGGATGCGGCGTCGTTCCTGCGCGGGATTCCCGCAGAGCACATCGTGTGCACCTACCCGACAGCTTCTCTGAGCGGGCGCGCGAAAGGCATGAAAGCCCATTATGAAGAGCTGTGTAAAAAACAATTTCCCGGGGAAATGAACGTGGTCTATCAGAACGAGATCGGGAGAGAGCTCGTTTACATACTGAAACGGGAAGGGTGAAGCGTGTGTCCGAGCTGTTTGTGATCGCGACACCCATTGGCAACCTGTCCGACATCGCACCGCGCGCGCTTGGCATCCTCGCTGGCTGCGATCTCATTTTGTGCGAAGACACAAGGCATACGCTCAAACTGCTCACGCATTTTGACATCCACAGGCCGCTTGTATCATATCACGAGCACAACGAAAGCGCGCGCTCCGCCGAGATCGTGCGCCAGATGACCGAACGCGAGATGAAGGTCGCGCTTGTCTCGGACGCGGGAACACCCTGCATAAGCGATCCGGGGCATGCGGTGGTCGCGGCGGCGCGCGCGGCGGGGGTGCGCGTCACAGGGGTGAGCGGGCCGTCCGCGCTCATCACGGCGCTCTCGGTCGCTGGCTTTGAGATCCCATCGTTTTCGTTTCACGGTTTTGCTCCAAGGGAGAGGAAGGAGCGTGAGGCGCTGTTGAAGGCGATTTTGGCTGAACCGGAGCCGGTGTTCGCGCTGTACGAATCGCCTAAACGGGTGCGCGCGCTGCTTTCAGATCTGGCAGGAGCGTTTCCCGAGGCCGCCGCTTGCGTGTGCTGCGATTTGACCAAGCTGCACGAAAAAACGATTTGCGGCCCGATCACCGAGATGCGCGACGCGCTGTATGAAAACCCGAACGCGGAACTGGGTGAATATGTCGTCATCATCCGCAAGAATGCACCCGCTATGACCGAGGAAACGCGTATTTCGCCGCACGCGTTGCTTGTGGATTACATGGTTCGCCATCCCGGAACGACGCTCAAGGACGCGGTATCCGCGCTCAAGGCAGAAGGGCTGAATAAAAATGAGCTCTACGACGCCACTCTTGCGATCAAATCAATGCGTTGGTAATAAAGCCAGCTACTATTTTCTGTATGATGCGCGCCCTGTTGCTTGACTTTACCTACTATATCTGCCTATAATGGGACAAGCGCAGGGACAAAGGACGGATCAAATGCAGCCAGATTTCATCGACGTCGCGGATGAGACGCTCGTTGAGCAGGCTCAAAGCAGCGACGGTGTCGCTCTGGAGTACCTGCTGAACAAGTATAAGAACTTTGTCAGATCCAAGGCGCGCTCCTACTTTCTGATCGGCGCCGATCACGAGGACATTGTACAGGAAGGCATGATCGGCCTTTACAAAGCCATTCGCGATTTTCGCACCGACCGAAACGCGTCCTTTCGCGCCTTTGCCGAGCTCTGTGTTACGCGCCAGATTATCACGGCCATCAAGACGGCGACGAGGCAAAAGCACATCCCGCTCAACAGCTACGTGTCGTTCAACCGCCCGATTTACGATGAGGAAAGCGACCGAACGCTCATCGACATCATCGCCGAAGATCGCATGTCCAGCCCCGAGGAAATGCTCATTCACAGAGAAGACCGCGCGGGCATCGAAACCGAGATTGTCCGCATGCTCTCAGAGCTTGAGCGCGAGGTATTGTCTTGTTATCTTCAGGGCAAAAGCTATCAAGAGATCGCCGTTGACTTGGAGCGTCACGTGAAATCCATCGACAACGCGATTCAGCGCGTGAAAAGAAAGCTTGGCAAGTTTTTAAACCCCAGACAGCTTTAGTTCGGGCGACGGGACGTCGCCCTTTTTTATGAGGTGTTGCAATGGCAGCCAAGACTTACGCAGCGACGTTCACCCCGGGACTTGAAGGGCCGGTCGCTGCGCTGCTCACGCGAGCAGGCGCACAGCAAGTGAAAACCGTTGGCGGACTCGCGCAGTTTATCTACGCGGGGAAGCCTGACATGCCCTACCTTGGCACGCTGTTCGCAATCGCCGCGCAGGGCCGTGCGAAGAACATCCCCGATTGGCTGCGCGAGCTGTCCTCACGAACGGGTTGGCTGGCCAAGCTGCCCTCGCTGACGCAGGGCGCGGACAGTTTCCGCATCGTCACCATGGAGGAAGGGCGGCTGGTTAAGGTGCCTCCGCGTATCATGGACTGGCTGGAGCGTGCGATCGCCGACGTCACCGGCATGACGACCGACCGTGCGCGCCCCGGCATCGAGCTTTGGGCCAGCGTCCGCACGGACGGAACCGCGCTGTTCATGGCGCGCGTCACGAGGCACGCGGCGTACGACCGCGCGCTTCCCGCCGGAGCGCTCAAACCCGAGATGTGCGCGCTCCTTGCCGCGATGTCGCAGGCTACGAAAGGCGACCGCGCGCTTGAACCATACGCGGGTCACGGCGGCATCGTTCGCGCGCTTGCCGACCGAGGAGCCGAGGTTGAGTGCGGGGACAACGATCCCGCGAGAGTCCGCGAGCTTGCCGACATGGCCAAAAAGTCGCCGCGCATTCACGCGCGGGAGCTCGACGCGCTCGCGCTGCCTTTTGAAAACGCGGGTTTTGACATCGTCGTCACCGATCCGCCGTGGGGAGAGCACGCCCCGCTATCTCAAACGCCGCACGCGTTCATGGCTGCGGTTGTGGGCGAACTCTCGCGCGTGCTCAAGCCGACCGCGCGAATCGTCCTCTTGTCCTCGCTCAAAGAAGAGACGACGCGCGCTCTCGCTATGCATGGATTTGAGTTTGACCGCCACGATGTGCTTATCAACGGGCGGAAGGCCGCCGTATTCGATGGCGCAAGGGGAACTTAAACGGCGCTTGAGTTCGCGACATAGGGAATGATAATGAAACAGGGCAGGAGCGGTGCTCCTGCCCTGTTTAGCGTGACGGAAAACCCACAGTTGTCGCTTCGGGTTCGACATCAAAACCAATCGGAAGCGTAAGGTTTGGCGCGTATATCGCCAGACCTCACGCCGCGTTTGGTCACCAGTACCTTCGCGTGCTAGTGGATATCAGATTCTTGAACGCTAATACGCAGTCCGGCTTTGTTTGCAATCTGTACAGGGCGGGAGCGGTGCTCCTTTCCTGATTTTTGTTTTGTGCTTATACGATCCAGCCTTTGCTCTCCATCGCACGCACGGCGTCAAGGCACCGCTTGACGCCTTCAAGAGGCGCGTAGAGCTTCTCGGACTCGTATTCGATGATGTAGACCTCAGCGCCGCCGGCAGTGCCGCTGGCCTCTAACAGAGCCTTCCAGTCAGTGGAGTCTTCGCCGATCATCGTGTCAAAGTGTTTTGCTTTGTCAAACGGCTTGAGGTGAACCGAGAGCGCGCGGCCCGGATACTTCTTGAGGAAGACGGCCGGGTCGGCGTTACCGTGCAAGCAGTTGCCGGTATCGATCTGCATAATGACGCGCGGGTCGGTGTTGCCGAAGAACGTATCCCACGGCATCTCGCCATCCAGCGGAGCAAACTCGATCGCATGGTTGTGATAACCGGTGTACATGCCATCTTTGGCAAGGCGCGCGCTGATTTTGTTAAGGTGAGCGGCAGCCTTAAGCCAGCCTTCGCGTGAGGATGTTAGGTCGCCCGGCAGGCCCGGCACGATGATGCGCTTGTTGCCCACGATGCGGTTGTACGCGATGGTCGCTTCCAGTACGCCGTCCTGCACCATGGCCCAGGGTGTGTGCCAGCCAACGACCTCCAATCCGGTCTCCATGAGCGCGGACTTGACGATCTCGGGGGAATGGACGAACCCTCCGGCGAACTCCACGCCGTCATAGCCCATTGCCTTGACCTCTTTGAGCGTGCCGAGGAAATCCTTAGTAAGGTCGTGCCTGACTGAGTAAAGCTCAAGCGCGATCGGGTATTTTCCCATGTTCAAGCCTCCGTGTCTTTTTTGACCATTATACCACCAACGCTGACAAGTGAACAGGGGACAGGCGAGGGGAACGAGGCGGGATGATGTGTTCTCAGGCGGCTGCTTTCGTATGCGTGTACGAGCTTGTTATCCGGCGCTGAGCGCTGGAAAAAACCGGTCGACACACGATCGGATCCATGAAGGCATACGCCGAGGCCACGTCGGGCGCGAGGCCGCGAAGCCCCGCCTAATTGCCTATCCGCCTTGCTCCATTTCGCGGATCATGCGCATGAGTGCTTCTTGATTGTCCAGCGGCTCCACGCGGCGCACAGTCACGCGCGATGTCGAGCGCGGGCAAGCGGCCTTGATTTGGCAGTGATCGCACGCGAGCGCTCGCTTGGTTTTAGCGGGATGGGGGCGAATGGTTCCGCTCTCGATTTGCGCGCGGATCTGTGAGGAACGAAGAAGCGCGTTGTGGAGCAGCGCGTCCATGGCGGACGCGTCCGCGAGGCAGGAGGTTTTACTGTAAGAGCCGTCTTTGTTGGATGTGACCGGCGTGATCAGTCCGTTGTGGACGCTTGCGGTGCAACCGAGTACGGCAGGATCGTCGCTCGTCCAACCCTCGAGCCGAAAACGGCGCAAAAGATTCTGCTCAGGCGAGCGGGGACCGGGCTTGTCTTCCATCAGGCGGTCGATGAGTCTGACATGGTATAATCCTGCGGGAGACGCGGACAACTCGCGGCAGGCTGCGGCTAGGTAGAGCGGGAGCTGGAGGTTCATGCCCGCGTAGACCTCGTCGAGGCGCAGGGCCGCGCTGTAGGTTTTCAGGTCAATCACGCGGCAGAAATCGCCATCCGGCGTGCGAAGGATATCCACGCGGTCGATCTGCCCAGAGACAACCTCATCCAGACGGAAAGGCTGTTCGACCATCACGGGTGCGAACCCTCCCGCGGCCAGCTGTGATACCGACGCCCACGCTGCGTTGAGCGTGGTTCGCAAAACGTGACCGCGCCAAAAAGCCATACCGCCGGTGCCGGAATCGCGCTCCCAGCTTAAAAAGGCGTCTTCGGCAGCCGCAAGCGCCCAGCGATCGGACATTTCGCGCGTGACATCCTTGGGCGCGACCCCGCTCGTCATCAGCCGCCCGAGAAACGCGGCGCTCGCGGCGTGGATGCGCGTGCCGGTTTCGGGCGCGGTGGGGAAGGGCGTCCTTGGAAAGCGCGGGCGCAGACCGTCGGCAACCATATGGAGGAAGGGACAGCGCGCGTAATGCTCAAGCCTTGTGATGGAGTAGTTGCCGAGGTACGCTCGAAGAGAGCGGTTGCTAACGACGGTTGCGTGGACGCAGTCCATGCGTTCGGCGGACGCGAGCACCGGCTCCAGCGCATCATCCGACCGAACGCGCGCGAGCACGGACGCGCCGCCCGGCGGAGGATCCGCGTCTTTGGCATGAGCAAGCGCGTACGCGAGCGCGCCGGCCTTGGTCTGCACCCAGGCTCGGGCGTCGGGGCGGACGGATTCTGCGCGGATGGTCAGCTGCGGAAATATACGCTTGAGCGCGCCCACGATGGGCGACGGCTGCTGCACTGCGCCGTTTTCGTCTGTAAGCGGGAGTGTCATAATCAGCGTTTCGGATGGGCGCGTCATGGCCGCGTGTACGCGCAACTTGAACGCAGCGTTTTGTTCGGCGCGGCTCGGACCGAAATGCACGCCGGAGCGCGTGAACGCGATCTCAAGCTCATCACTGGAAAAGAGCGCGTCCTTTGCGCGGGGGGGGAACGCGGAATCGGTCGCCCCCAACACAATCAGCGCTTTGATGGGGGGAGTCTTGAGCCGCGTGACCGTAGAGAGCAGCACTTGATCGGGCGTGGGCGGGATGATCCCGATGTCGGCGGCGGAAAGACCGGCCTCGAACGCGCGCAGGAAGGCGGCGGCATCCATCGTGCGGTCGCCGAGGATGTCGCATACCTGCGCGAGCGTATCGGCGAGCACGTCCCACATTTGCGCGGTGAGCAAAGCGTCATCGCCGTGGCCGTCGCGCGTCATACGATCGACATCCGCCGCGAGCGTGTCGCGGGCGCGCACATCATCGAGCCAACGGATTGCCGCGCTGCAGCACGCGCGAGCGGTTCTCGCTGACGAAAGCCCAGTTGCCAGGCGGATGAGGGGCGAGATGAATGCCTGACGATGCGTCTCTGCGGCTGCGTAATCCGGGTTGACCAGCGGCTTTTGCCACGCCGAACCTTTGAGTCCGCGCTCAAAGGCCGCGAGGTGGAGGAGTGACACGTCCTCAAGCGGGACGCCCGCGTAGCCCGAACACAGGCAGGAAAGCATGGACTCCGCGCGAAAGCCCGTGATCGCGCTCTCCACCGCGCCAAGCAGTGCGCGCGCGCACGGATGCGTGAGCGCTGGCCTTTTGGCGTCAAGAAAGAAGGGTACGCCGGATCGGCTGAGCGCGCTTGCGAGATACGGGGCGTATGTCTCAAGGTTGGGGCACACGACCGCGATGTCCGAATACCGCCATTTGCGCTCGCGCACCAACTCAACAACGCGGGCGGCGCAGAAAGCGGCCTCCTGCGAAGGTGTGGAGAGTGTGGCGAGAGCGATGGTGCGGGGAGCGCCGCAATACGCCGCACGTCCGAGCGCGTGAAGCTCGCGCTCCATGTGAGCGAGCTCGGCGTTGCGCGGCGGTATTTTCCGCGTATGGTGCTCGCGCGCGCAGGGAACGCCCTGATTCTGCGCGGCCTCTCGAAGCAGTTCAAGCCAGCGTTCCGCGGCGATGTATAGCCCGCTGTCGCCGGAGACGTCGTCGTAGTTGAGCACAAGCGTGACCTCGCGCGCGCGGTAAGCCATGGCGGCGAACATCAAGGCCATGGAGCGGGAGTACGCGTCGAAGCGGTCGACATACACAAGCGCGTTTTCAAGGAAAGAGGATTCTTCGCAGAGACGCGCCGTCTCGGTGTACGCGTCCTGTGCGTCCATCCATTGCTCACCCATGATCTCGCGCATGCGCGCGTAGATCGCCGCGACGTCGGAAAGACGCGACGAGAGGGATGAGTCGTCCATGGCGTTCGCGGCAGTCGCGAGCTGTTCGGCTGTAACGCCGGATGCGCGAAGCTGGTTGAACAGCAACACCATTTGCGGCGCGAAACCCGAACGGCGGCTGACAGGCATCATCGCGCGAAGCGAGGGCCTGATCTCCTCGAGCGCGCCGCACAGCGCGATGCCAAGGCCGCGTTCATCAAGCTGAACGCGTGCGGCGAGCGGCTGTTCCGCGCGCAGACGGCTCAGGAGCTGACGCGGGGAGAGTACATCTGCGCGCCCGAAGCCAAAACCGGCCGCGCAAAGCCGCGAGGGCAGCTCGCGTTCGGCTTCGGAGGCGTACTGCTCGGGCACGATGAGGAGCACGGGAGACGATTGGGCATGGTAAGCCGAGCGCATCTCTTCGTAGATACGCTCGCTTTTGCCGGATGCGATGCGTCCGGTGAGCAGCCGTAGTCGTCCCATGGCGTCCTCCCTGTGGCCAGTATAGCAAAATTTCGGGCAAAACAAAAGATCCGCGAAAACTCACGGATCCCTGCATTTCTCATGTGCCGGACAGACTAGACCAGACGCTCGACCTTGCCCGAGCGGAGGCAACGGGTGCAGATGTACACGCTGGTGTGCGTGCCGCCCATGTTGACGCGTACTTTTTGCGTGTTGGGTGCCCAGCTGCGGCGTGTGCGGTTGTTGGCGTGGCTGACATTGTTGCCGGACATGGTCCCCTTTTTGCAGATCTCACAAAACTTGCCCAATGATTACACCTCCTCGAGCGGATGAGCTACGTTGTTCAAAACACAGGTATTCTACCAGATGTGACGGGGAAATACAAGCGCACACGCGATTTTTTTTAGTCAGTTCGCGATGAGAACGCTTGCAATCGCCCGTTTCTTGTGTTAATATGTTTCACGTTGACTTTGGGAGGTGAATTATTTGCCAAATATCAAATCCGCGATCAAGCGTGTGAAGGTTACAGAGACGAAGCGCTTGCGCAATCAGATGAACAAAACGCGCTTGAAGACCGCGCTTAAGAAGTTTGATCAGGCTGTCCAAGCCGATCCCAAAGCCGTCTCGATTTCGGTTGTGGTTTCGTCGATCGACAAAGCCGTGACCAAGGGCGTCATTCATCGCAACGCCGCGAACCGTAAGAAGTCGCGCCTTGCCAAGCGCTTGAATAAAGCCGCCGCGCAGGCGTAGCCCGTAAACGAGCACATACGGCCGAGTTGACATTGCGTCGACTCGGCCGCTTTGCTTTGCGGCTAGTATTCTAGCTCGTGCAGCAACGGAATGCGCCGCAATCACCTGGAATAGAACGGTGTGACAAAGCGCACCGGTTTACTCAGCGCTCGCCAACACTCTGGGAAGTTCGCCGAGGCGAGTGATGACCGCGTCCGCACCCGCGGCGAGCAGATCGGCTTCGCGGAAAGACGTGGTGATTGCCACGACGAATGCACCCGCCGCCTTTCCGGCTTTCACGCCGCTGATCGCGTCCTCGACGACCGCGCATAGTTCCGGCGGAACCCCGATGCGTTTGGCGGCCGTGAGGTAGATATCGGGTGCGGGTTTTTTTTTCTCAGCGTCCTCCGCGCCGATTACGGCGTCGAATGTGCCGTCCGGGATGGCCGCGACGCGCAGATTTGCGGATATTTTGATGTGATCGGCGCTTGATGCGAGCGCCATTTTCACCCCGGACGCCTTGAGTGCCGCGAGCGTTTTTAGGGTATCTTCATAAACCACGAGCGACTCGTCCACGAGATCTAAGTAGATCTCGTAGACGAGCGTTTTCATTTCGGGAGCGTACTCCTTGCCGTACTTGCGCGCAACGCCCCCGATGAACATGACTTCGCCCATACCCGTGAACTCCTTGAAGTCCTCGCGTTTTGCCGAGACGCCGTAGTGTGAAAGACCCTCGATTGCCGCGCGCGTGATTGTCGGCTCTGAATCGACAAGAACGCCATCCATGTCAAAGAGCAGTCCCTTGATCTTCATTGAGGTTTGCCTCCGTCTTTTTATGCATCATACCGCGTACTGATTGCCTTGGCAAGCGGGGGTGCTGACAAAGATGCTCTGTAAAATGAATGGGGATGTCAAGGGGAGGTCAAACTCTTATTTGAGTAAACATAGGGATGTGGCGCGTGATTTGTGGTGGCTGTTGATGATCGGCTCTTTGGCATTCGCGTTCTGGTTCGCCGTGAAGATGCTGGACTCTGTGGCGTACGCGCCTGTGGCGCGGGATGCGCTGCTCTCGGACGAAGCGCTTGAGGAGCACGCGCGCGACCTCGCGCTCCAGCACGCCGTCGCGCGCGCAACAAAGTGCCCGGATCCGTTTGTCTCCACACGCAGAATGCTTCGGTCGCACAAGATCGTGGAGCGCGCCGCAGCGGGACGCGAGGAGCTCGTGCCCGCGTCTCGATGGCTGATGGACCACATGCCGAGGCTCACCGAGCAATCGCTCAGGTTCTCGCGCGAGGCGCGCGCGCAGCGGTCCTTGCCGTCCGTCAAAAGGGGGGTGTATGCTGGCTGGCCGCGCGCGTACGCGGTCGCGGGCGAGATGACCGCACATACGCAGGCAAAAATCACTAAGGACGTCATTAAAACATTTGTACTCGCATACCAGTCCCAGCGCCCCCTGCGCATGGCTGAGCTGTGGGCGCTTCCGCTGCTCATTCGTATCGCGCTCCTTGGTGTGGCCGAAAAAATAGCGGGTGAATGCGCGGAAACGCAGTCTCTTAGGAGTGAAGCGGACCGCTGGCTGGACCAGTACACGTCGGCTGGGCGCATCTCAGAGGGCGTAAACCACCTCAAGCCTGCGTTCGTCGAGAGAATCGCGGAACGCTCGCGCGACGAGAGCATCCCTTCAGGCGCGCTGTACTGGCTGCGGGAACAGCTGCGTGCGCGCGACGCGGTGCTTGAAAGCGTTGTGGATGGCGAGCACAGGCGACAAAGCCGCAACCAGCTTTGGATGGGCAACCTTGTTGAATCCCTCCGCACGCTGGACGCGCTCAATTGGAACGTCGTGTTCGAAGAGCTGTGCCCTGTGGGTGCAAAGCTTGCGGAGGATCCAGCGGGCGTGTGGACGCAGATGGACTTTGACTCGCGGCAGATGTACCGCGAAACGGTCGAGCGTCTCTCCAAACGCTTGAAAGTCCCAGAGTCCATCGTCGCTTACAACGCTGTCAGGATGAGCTCTTTGGAGGCGGACGAACACGGGCGCGCGTCAAGACGGGCACACGTGGGCTGGGCGCTTATGGACGACGGCCTTCCTGAACTCCAGCGCATGTGCGGAGAGCGTGAGGTCGCGGTGTCGGCAGGTGCATGGCTCCGAAAGCGCGCGGGGGCGCTGTACGTGCTGGCAGTTCCCCTGCTCACGCTCGCGCTGTCCGTGGGAAGCGCGTGGATGCTCTCAAACAGCCTGCCGCCTGTGTTCGTTTTTTTGGTGATTTTCTCCCCCGCGAAAAGCGCGGCGGCACAAATCGTCAACGGGTTTGTGCTGCGTGTTAAGCCTCCCCGCAAGTTGCCCAGGCTTGATCTTTCAGCAATGCCCGAGGACACGCGGGGCGTGGTCGTCGTACCCACGCTTCTGACATCGGTCAAGCGAGCGCAGGAACAGGCGGAGGGGCTCGAGCTCCTCCATCTGGCCGCGCGCATGCCTGGTGTCAGCTATGTCTTGCTCGGTGATTTCAAGGACGGTCCCGATGAGACGCAGGCTGTCGACGCGGACATCATCAACGCGGCGTCTCGCGTGATCGCTTGTCTTAACGAGCGGCACGGCGAACTGTTCTTTTATCTGCACCGAGACCGCAAGTGGAATCAGGCGCAGGGCGCATTTATGGGACGCGAACGAAAACGCGGCGCGCTCGAGGACTTCAATAGGTGGCTGTTGGGAGAGTCGGTACACTGGCGCGTTTCGCCCGAGCACGAGAAACTCGCGGATACAACGCATGTGTTCACCATCGACGCAGACACCATCGTTCCTCCGGGGGCGGTTGCGCGTATGATGGGCGTTGCGCTTCATCCGCTGAACAAAAGGGCGGAAGACGGCGTGAAAGTCGTTGGTCGCGCGGTGTTCTCCATGCGCATGGGTATGCCGTTTGGCGCGGCCAAGACGCGCCTCCAGAAGCTGTATGGCGGGGAGGCGGGCGTGGACGCATACGCATCTGCGAACTCGGACGTATACCAAGCGCTGTGTGGCGAGGGGATCTATTCGGGAAAGGGCGTGTATGACCTGCGCGCGTTCGCCGCGGCCACGGAAGGCGTGTTCCCTGAAAACGCGATTCTCAGCCACGACCTGATCGAAGGGCTGTACGCGCGCGCCGCGCAGGTGCCGGATGTCGTGCTCTACGATGGACATCCCGCAACAGTGGAGAGCTGGAAAACGCGCTTGCACCGTTGGACGCGCGGCGACTGGCAGCTCGTGCCATACCTGCTCCCCAGGACACGCGGCGCGGACGGCAGGTGGCGTCGAGTGCGGTTCTCTCTGCTCGATCGCCACAAGATCGCCCACAACCTCGAGCGCTCCATGCTGCCGGTCGGCGTTGTGTGCGCGCTCCTGTTGTCGGTAGCGGCGGGAAGCGCGGCGCTTGGCGCGCTCATCCTAGCGCTGTACGAGCTGCCGCTTATTCTCGATTTGCCCAACATACTAAGCGCATCGCGCGCAAAACGCGTCTTAACACGCACGCTTACTGAGCTCACACGTCTATCCTTATTGCCGATGGAAGCCGCAGTCAGCGTGGACGCGGCTGTGCGCGCGTTGTATCGCCGCTTCATCAGCCATCGCCATTTGCTGGATTGGGTGACTGCCGCGGATGCCGAGCGCAATACCGCGCCATCGCCGGTGCGCACGACGCTCCCGTGCATAGCGGTTGCGGGAGCTATTGCCGTGCTCTCGTTTTTATCGGGAGTGCGATCTCCCGCTCCGGTGATGTTCGCGAGCGCACTCATTGTGTTGTTCGCATCCGCGCCAGCGCTGTCCTCGGTGTTGTCTGCAGCGCCCAAGAGAAAGCAGGTGCTGACGGAAGATGAGCGCCAGTTTTTGCGCCAGCTCGCGCTCAGGACATTTCGTTTCTTTGAGGGCGCTGTGAACGGAGGTGACCATCATCTCCCGCCCGACAATGTGCAGGAAGAGCCGCGAAAAGGCGCGGCACGGCGCACATCTCCGACCAATATTGGGCTGTACATGGCGTCGTGCGTGGGCGCGCGGGAGCTTGGTCTGATCACAGGGCAGCAGATGCTCGCGCGCCTTGACGCGACCATGACCAGCGTTGAACAACTGCCCGCGCACAGAGGGCATCCGCTCAACTGGGTATCCACGGCCGATCTGACCGCGCTTCGGCCGAGATACGTCTCCACCGTGGACAGCGGCAACCTTGCCGCGAGCTTGATGACCGTTGCGGCAGCGCTTGAGGGACAGGACAGTATCAACGCGGTCGTTCTAACGCAAGGTCTACGAGACCGCGTGCTGCTCGCGCTCAACGTCGAGGAAAACTGCGAGGCCGCACTCGCGGCGCTTGCCGTGCTGGACATGGGCGGTGCGGACGTGTTCGGTGACGTCGCGAGGGCATTCGAGGGCGATTCGCACCCGCTTTGCGGTGAGGCGGCGAATGCCGCGCGCGCGTCGGAGGCAGAAACGCGGGGGCATGCCGATCCCCGGCATGAAAAGCAGCGAGCCTCCCTCGCCGCCCGCATGCGCGCCTTTCACGACCAAATGGATTTTACGTATCTCTACGACGCAACGCGGCAGATGTTCACCATCGGGTATGACGTGGATAACGGCAGGATGTCTGACGCGCACTACGATTTGCTGGCTTCAGAGGCACGGCTGTTGTCCTTTGTCGCGATCGCCAAAGGAGATGTCGCCGCAAGGCATTTTGGCGCGCTCGGGAGGCCGATGACCAATGTGGGCGGAGGCTCCTGTCTTTTGTCGTGGGGAGGGACGCTGTTTGAGTACCTTCTTCCGCCGGTTTTTTTGGACGAAAAACGCGGATCCCTGCTCGGAGAATCAGGGGTGAACGCCGTTCGCCTGCAACGGAACGAGAACGGCGGAGAGATCCCCTGGGGTATCAGCGAATCGGGGTACGCGGCTTACGACCTCCAGTTGAACTACCAGTATCACGCGTTCGGCTCGCCCGCGCTCGCGCTCAAAGGCGGGCTGGACGACAGCCTGGTCATCGCGCCGTACGCGTCCGTGATGGCGGCTGAGTTGTGCGCCGTGGACGCCGTGCGCAACATGGAGCGCATGGCTTCGATGGGCTGGCTGACCCTTCGCGGCTTCTGGGAGGCCGCCGATTACACGCCCGAGCGCGCGGAGGGCAAGTCACCGGTGATCGTGCGCAGCCACATGGCGCATCATCAGGGCATGGCGCTGCTTTCGCTGGTCAACGCGCTGTGCGACGGCGCGATCCGAAAGCACTTTTACGCCAACGCGTGCGTCCGCGCGCACGACATCCTGCTTCAGGAAAAAAACACGCGCGCGTCCAAACTGTCTTCGCGAAAAAGGGTGCCCATGGAGCACATCGCACAGCCGGGGCAACACCTGCTTTCCCGTAAAGCACGTCCTTCGCTCACACCGGATACTCACTTGCTGGCGGGTGGAGGGGTGAGTGTGGTTGTTACGGACAAAGGGCCCGCGCGCATGATGTGGAACGGCGTGTGCGTCAACCGTTTCCGCGCGGACGCGCTGGATGATCGCTTTGGCCTGCACATGTACGTTTCCGATCCCGCGACAGGCCGTTGGTGGACCGCCCAGCCCCGCGGAGGCAATCGAGAAGGGTTTGCCGTCTCCTACTTTCCCGACCGGGCGGTCTACGCCGTGCGCAGGGGGGACATCGAATCTGAGCTGACCGTTGCGGTTTCGCCCGAGGACGGCGCGTTTGTCCAGCAGCTCAGGTTGAGGAACAACGGTGCATCGGCGGCCGCGCTCGAGGTCACCTCATTTTTCGAGGTCTCGCTCGCGGAGTATCGGGCGGATCTTGCGCACCCAGCGTTCATCAACCTGTTTGTCATGTCGGAAAACGACAACGGACGCATTGTGTTCACGCGCCGCCCGAGGGATGCGCACGACCGCACGCCCGTGCTCGTTCACACGATGATAGGGGGAGACGGTGCCGCGCGGGTTGAAACTGACCGCGCGCGCTTCATTGGGCGTGGGAGCGGGTATTTGAGCCCGACGGCCATGCGCGGTAATCTGAGCGGTACGGTTGGCGCGGTGATTGATCCGTGCGCGAGCGCGCGTGTGAGCGTGCTCGTGCCCGCGGGAGAATCGGCTGTCGTTTGCGCGCTGACCGCTGTCTGCGCCGACCGTGCGGGAGCAAAAGCGTGCGCGGACGCTTGGACGGGGGACGCCGCCTCACGCGCGCTTGCCGTGGCCGCGACATACGCTCAAGTGGAGTGCTGTTATCTCAGAATGACGGCCGCACAGTTCAAGGCGTTTCACCGCGCGGCGGCTTATGCCATTTTTCGCGGGCTGCCGTGCGGAGACCGTACGGAGGCGCTGCGAGAGAACACGCTCCCGCTCTCCGCGTTATGGAGGCTGTCCGTTTCGGGTGATGATCCCATTGTCCTTGTGCGCGTAATGAACGAAAAGCATGTAGCGCTCGCCAAGTCGGCGATCCGCATGCAAGAGTTTTGGGGACTTAAGGGTCTTGTGGCCGACCTCGTCATCCTGTGTGAGGCGGAAAACGATTACCTCAATCCCGTGCGCGACCAGCTCGCCCGCGCAATCGAGCAAGCCGGCGCGTCGCGAACGGGAAGCGTGCGCCTCCTCGACGCATCCGCTCTCCGCTCAGGCGAGCGCGAGCTGCTGCTGTCCGCGTCCTGTCTCGCACTCACGCCAGACGGCGACACATGCGACATATCTTCGCTGATGAAGCGGTGGTCCGCCGGCACGCCGCAGCGAAATGCATTTGTTCCCACGGAAGAAAGCGTGAGCGCGCCTTCGCGCGTGTCGCCGCCGCAGGTTGAGTATGGCAACGGCTTTGGGGGGTTTTCGGGAGACGCGTACATCGTTGCCGTCGACAAGGGCGCTCCGCCGCCCGTGCCGTGGAGCAATGTGCTCGCCAACGAGTGCTTTGGCGCGCTGATCACGGAGTGCGGAGGCGGGTACACATGGGCGGGCAACAGCCGCGAGTTCAAGCTCACGCCGTGGAGCAACGACCCGCTGCTCGATCCGTGCGCCGAAGCGCTGTGGATACGTGATGAGCTCACGGGCGAATTTGTGAGCGTTGCGCCCGGGCCGACGCCGCCTCCAGGGATGGTGATCGTGACGCACGCGCCGGGCGTGACGCGGTTTGAGCACAGCGCGCTCGGTCTGTCGCTGTGCTTGGATGTCAGTGTTGACACATCGCGGGCGGTCAAGGCGTACACGCTTGAAATCGTCAACCGCGGAGAACGCGATCGCCGGTTGTCCGCGGTGTTTTTCGCGGACTTAGTGCTCGGTGTCCACAAAGACATGACCTGCGGCCGCTTGATCACGGGGTTTTTACCGCAAGAGTCGCTTATATGGGCGTATAACGTGTTTGAGGAAGGGATGGCGTTTGTCGCCGTACCGGGCCGGTCCGCCGAGGGCACGTGTGACCGGTTGGCATTCATCGGTTCGGGCGGCATGAGCGACCCAGACGCGCTGCACAGCGCGAAGCTGGATGGCCGATTCGGCGCTGGGCTGGACGCGTGCGCCGCGCTCCTAACCCAAGTCTCTATCCCCGCCGGCGAGTGTTCACGCGTGGTGTTTCTGCTTGGGGCGGCCAAGGATGTGGACGAAGCGGTTTCGCTTTCGTCGGCGTTTGACGCCGCGGTCAGCAAAGCTGATTCGACGGGTTACTGGGAGCGCTTCCTTGATGCCGCGCGCGTGACGGTCCCCGACACGGCGGCGACGCGGCTTGTGTCCGTCTGGCTCCCGCTTCAGACCGCCGCGTCCCGCTTCTTCGCGCGCACGGGCTTTTACCAGGCGGGCGACGCGTATGGTTTCCGTGATCAGCTGCAGGATTGCCTGCTCCTGGTTTACCACGCGCCTGAGAAGGTTAGAGCGCACATCGTTCGCTGCGCGGGGCATCAATTTGAGGAAGGCGACGTGCAGCACTGGTGGCACGAACCCAGACGCGGTGTGCGCACACGCGTAAGCGACGACCTGCTCTGGCTGCCTTACGTGCTCGCGCGCTACGTCGAGATCACGCAGGACAAAACCATCCTTACTGAAAAGGCGCGCTACCTGCGCGCACCCCAGATCATGCCGCCCAAGGAGGACGACTACGGCACGCCTGAGGTGTCCGACACCGAGGGTACGGTTCTCGAGCACGCCGTGCTCGCCGTCAGACGCGCGCTTGCCATGACCGGGCCGCATGGTTTGCCCCTCATCGGCACAGGCGACTGGAATGACGCGATGAACCGCGTGGGGCACGAGGGGCAAGGCGAAAGCGTGTGGCTCGCGTGGTTCATTTACGCCGTGGTGGAGGCGATCGCGCCTCTGATGGACGAATGCGGCTTAGCGTACGACGCGGTTCAGTTCAGGGAGGGAGCGTCGCGCCTTGCGTTCGCGGCGGAGACGCACGCTTGGGACGGCGAGTGGTACCGCCGCGCGTTCGACGATCGCGGCCAGCCGCTGGGCAGCAAGGACAGCGTGAGCTGCAAGATCGACTGCATTGCCCAGAGCTGGGCGGTTATCAGCAACGCCGCGCGACCTGGGCGTGCGCGGCAGGCGATGGAATCGCTCGAAAAACACCTGGTCGATGAAGAAAACGGGATCATCCGACTGCTGTCTCCCGCGTTCACTGAGGAAGGCCCCAACCGCGGCTACATCTCCGGGTATGTGCCGGGCGTGCGCGAAAATGGCGGTCAGTACACGCACGCGGCCGTGTGGGCGGCGCTCGCGTGGGCGTCGCTGAGCGAAGGGGACCGCGCGTGGCGGCTCATTCGCATGATTCTACCCGTGAACCACGCGGATACGCGAGAGAGCGCGCTCAGGTACGCGGCGGAGCCGTATGTGCTCGCGGCCGACGTCTACGGTGAGCCGCCGCACACAGGGCGCGGGGGGTGGACATGGTACACTGGATCGTCGGCATGGCTCTCTGTTGTCATACTCGAGAAGGTCGTTGGACTGAGCAAAATGGGTAACCGCGTATCCTTTGATCCATGCATGCCAAGGGACTGGCAAGGCGCGACGCTCACGCTCAGGTGCGGGAGCGCGTCTTACCGTTTTACCGTGCGCAACGCGCGCGGTCCTCTTAGCGTGGCCGACGCGCGCGCGGATGGCAAATGGTTTGAGATGATCGACGACGGTCGGGCGCATGAGATCATCTTTGATAGGGGTGAGAGGACGTGATGTTTTGGTGATTGCAGAAGGAGATACGCAAACGATGTCGTATAGTATCAAGATAATTTGCTGTGAGAAACGGAGTGGGACGACCGCATGAAGATGACCCTTCGCTGGTTCTATGGAACCGACAGCATCACGCTTGAGCAGATTAGGCAGATTCCGGGCGTGGTGGGAGTCATACCGGCTCTATACGATGTTCCTGTTGGTGAACCCTGGCCTATGGACAAGATCACGAGCATGAAGTCGACGATTGAGGCCGCCGGACTTGAAGTATCGGCCATTGAGAGCGTCAATGTTCACGAGGAGATCAAGCTTGGTTCCCTCGCGCGCGACACGCTCATAGAGAACTACAAAAAATCACTGCAGAATCTCGGAAAAGCCGGCATTAAAATGGTATGCTATAATTTTATGCCGGTGTTCGACTGGACGCGTTCCGATTTGGCTAAGGTGCTCTCCGACGCGTCCACCGCGCTTGCGTACGACGAGGAAATTATTGGAAAGCTCACGCCTCAGACTGTTTTTGATTACGTCGACAGCGCGTCCAACGGCTTTGAGCTGCCCGGCTGGGAAAAGAGCCGCCTCACCGAGATCAAGAAGCTCTTTGACCGTTACAGCGGTGTGACGCAGGATGACTTGTTCGAAAATCTGCGCCACTTCATTCACGCGATCATGCCGGTGTGCGAGGAGTACGGCATCGCCATGGGCATCCACCCGGACGATCCGCCGTGGTCTGTGTTCGGGCTTCCGCGCATCACGGTCAGCAAGCCCAACCTCCAGCGCATCTGCGATTTGCACCCTTCAAAGCTCCACGGGCTGACGCTGTGCACGGGGTCACTCGGCGCGAACCCCGAAAACAGCATGCCGGACGTCATTCGTCACTTCGGCAAGCAGGGCCGCATCCACTTTGTGCATATGCGCAACATCAAGTTCGAAGGCCCGCGTAAGTTCCACGAGGCCCCGCACCTTTCGCGCGAAGGATCTCTGGACATGTTCGAGATCGCCAAAGCGCTCCACGAGGTCAAGTTCGACGGCCCGCTGCGTCCTGACCACGGCCGCGCGATCTGGGGAGAGGTTGCCCGTCCGGGGTATGGACTGTACGACCGCGCGCTGGGAGCAGAGTACATCCTCGGGCTGTTCGAGGCCATCGAAAAAGCGTGCAAGTAAGGAAATGAAACAGCGGGGAGCGCCCGGATTCGGGCGTTTCCTGTGTTTTTCAGAATTTGTGATTGGGTGAACCGCGTGAACCGGTGGATAAGAATCGGGCTGTGCTTGGTACTCGCGCTGCTTACGGCGTTCATGGGGCATTGGCTCTGGCGACCTGCCACTCAGCCGGACATCTCGGCGCACGTCGAGGCGTTCATGGCCGATTTGGCAGAAAAGCAAAGAAATGCGCCACCCCCCGCGAGCATCGACATCAACACAGCCACGCGCGAGCAGCTGATGACGCTTCCGGGCATCGGTGAAGCGTACGCGGAGCGGATCATACAATCAAGACCATACGAATCAAAAGAGGATATAATCAAGGTCAAGGGGATCGGCGAGACGCGATACGCCTCGATTGCCGACCGGATCACGGTGAACGGAAGCAGATAGAAATGGGGTGGGCGACGTGGTCTTGCGAAAGCTGGGCAGGACGGATCTGATGGTGTCCGCTGTGTCACTTGGTGCGGAGCATCTGCAAACTTCGGAGTTTGAGGCGGTTGACGAGGTCTTTGGACGCGCGATCGAGCGTGGCATGAACTATGCCGATGTTTTCATGGCGCAGGCCGGTGTTCGCGATCACATCGGCCGTACGCTCAAGGGACGCAGGGAGAAAATGCTGATCGGCGGACATATCGGTTCCGTGCTGACCGACGATGGGCAGTACGAGCGCTCGCGAGATGTGAGCAAGTCGGTCGCGCACGTTCACGATTTGTTGAAACGCATGCAAACAGATGTCCTTGACGTGCTTTATTTACATTTTATTGACGAACAAAGCGATCTTGATAGAGTTTTGAACGAAGGCATGTTAGAGGCGGCCCAAAAAATCATTCGCGACGGCAAGGCGCGCTACCTCGGTGTCAGCTCTCACGTCCCCAATGTGGCGCGTGAGGCGGTCGCGACGGGACTGATCGATGTTCTGATGTTCCCGGTCAACCCCTTGCACGATTTGCTGTCCTCTCAAGCCACGATCGACGACCTGTTCAGCCCGGACTCCTACAAGAGCAGCGGTCTCAGCGGCGTGGACGAGGAGCGCGACGCGCTCTGGCGTGAGTGCGCAAAGCAAGGGACGGGCATTGTCGCGATGAAAGTGTACGGCGCGGGCTGGCTGCTTCGGCCTGAGACGCCGCTAGGCGTGGCGCTCACGCCTGTTCAGTGCCTGCAGTACGCGCTGACGCGGCCCGCGGTTTCCACATGCGTCGCCGGTTGCAAAACCGCTGCCGAAGTCGATGCCGCGGCTGCTTGGTTTAACGCCGACGAGGGCGCGCGCGACTTCAGCGCGCTCGCCGGCGCGCGGCAGTACAAAGGCGCGAACAAGTGCATGTACTGCAACCACTGCCTGCCTTGCCCGGTTGGGATTGATGTGGCGGAGGTCACGCGCGCGCTCGACGAGTACAATTACGGCGTGCTCAAGCACGGCTCCGCGCACAAGCCCGTGATCGCGGGCGCGTCTCCCGCGGAATGCATCGAGTGCGGCTCATGTATGGACCGCTGCCCGTTCTATGTCGACGTGACGGCCAACATGAAAGCGTGCGCGGCGGTTCTGTGAACGCGGTCGAGCGCGCGGTGTCGGTGTTGGACGCGGGTGCGGGTGAGCGCGTTGTGGTGGCGGTGTCCGGCGGACCGGATTCGGTTGCGCTCCTGGCCGCAGCGCAACGCGTGCTTACGCGGCGCGGTGTTGACGTCAGGGCCGCGCACTTCAACCACGGCATCAGGGCTGAGGCCGGTGAGGACGAGGCGCTTGTCGCGCGGCTGTGTGGTGAGCTGGGCGTCACGCTCTGCGTAGGCCGAGCGGATGTGCCCGCCCTCGCGGCGGAGCGCAAGCAGGGCCTTGAAACGTGCGCGCGCGAGGAGCGGCTTGCCTTTCTGGAGAGAACATGCGCCGCACTGGGCGCGAAGGCCTGCCTCACGGCGCATCACGCGGACGATCAGGCGGAGACTGTGCTCATGCGGCTTTTCAGGGGTGCGGGCGCGCCGGGACTTCGCGGCATCCCGCGCAAACGCGGCGTTTTTGTTCGCCCCCTGCTCGATCTTCGGAAAGAGGAGACGGTCGCGTACTGCGCTGAAAACAGTTTGATGTATGCGCTCGACGCGACGAACAGACACTCTGACACCCCGCGTAACTGGCTGCGCAACGAGATCCTGCCGCTCGTGCGCGCGCGTTATCCCGCTGCGGAGAGGCATATCGTTGAAGCGGCGGACGCGCTAAATGAGGATGACGACGCGCTGGCTGCCATCGCCTCTCGCGTTTTTGAGGAAGCGCTGGACAAAGGCGCGCTTTGCTTGTCACCCCTGCGCGCGCAGCCGCCAGCCGTCAGGAAGCGCGTTCTCGGCCGGTGGCTCAAAGGGATCGGAGGATCGCCGGAACGCACGCACTTATGTGCGCTGGACAATTGGCTGTCCTCTGGCCGGACCTCCGGGGAAATGCACATGCCGGGTGCGGTGATCGAGCTGAGCATGGGTGTCATGCAAAATCGCCCGGTTGTCACACAACGCGGCGTTGTGGCGTTTACCAAGGATAAGCCTGTGCACTTGGGCGGTTGGCGGCTTTCGCTGGTGGAAAGCATATCCCGCGCGTCGCTCACAACGACCGCGTTCGGGGAAGCGCTGATACAAGCCGTGGATACGCGAGCGCTTCCGGATGGGCTGACCGTTCGCTTTCGTGAAAACGGAGATCGGATGCGCCCTTACGGCGCGCCGGGAGAGCGTTTGGTGTCCGATGTTTTCGCGGACAAAAAGATTCCTCGCGCGCAGCGGGACGACCGGCCCGTTTTGGCTCTCAACGCGCGAGTGCTGTGGATCCCGGGCGTCGCGGTGGACGAATGCCTCGCGGTCAAAGACGGGGAGGCGCAAATCGCGTGGCTGAAACTGATACATACGAACGCAATGGAGGATGACATATGAACCCGCTGCTGAATGACATCGAGCGCGTTTTGTATACGGATGCCCAAGTCAAGGAAAAGATTACCGAGATCGCCGCGCTGATCACGCGCGACTACGAAGGCATCAACCTTGTGATGATCGGCATCCTGAAAGGCGCCGTGATGTTCTTCGCTGAACTGACGCGCCAGGTCGAGCTGCCCGTTTGTATCGATTTCATGTCCATCTCGAGCTATGGCATGTCCACGAAGACGAGCGGCACAGTGCGCATCCTCAAAGACCTTGACATCTCGGTGGAAGGCAAGCACGTGCTCATTGTTGAAGACATTGTGGATTCGGGGCTGACGCTGGATTATCTGGTGAGCAACATGAAACAAAGGAAAGTCGCGTCCGTCAAAGTGTGTACGCTGCTGGACAAGGTCGACGCGCGAAAGACGCCGCTCACGCCTGATTACAGCGGTTTCCGTGTGCCCAACGAGTTTCTGGTGGGTTGGGGCTTGGACTACCAAGAGAAATACCGTAATCTGCGCGAAGTCGGCGTGCTCAAAAGATCGGTTTACAGCAAAACGTGACGATGCTTGCAAACACGCGCGGGTGTGGCTATAATACGATGGATGACCGTTACCGCGATGGGCGCGGTTGCTTAGTGTGCATCTGACAGTGATGGAGGTACTATGAACTATCGTAAATTCCTCGGCGGGCCGGCGGCTTTCATCTTGTTGCTGTGCCTGCTTGTCGTATTCTCTCTGATGCTGGTCCGGCCTTGGACGCCGCCTCAGTCCACGAGCTACACCGATCTATTGCAGATGGTCCAAAAAGGCGAGCTTGAGCAGGTGTACTTTGCAGACTTTACGCTCCTTGGTCTTAAAAAAGACTCGGAGAACAAAGCGCTTTTTCCCAAACGATACGACGTGGTGACAGAACTGCCGCTTTCAGTTGACCAGTTCTACTCAGACGTCAAGGCCATCATCGCAAAAGACAAGGGTGTCACGCCCGCGGAGGTCAGCACGTCCGACTTCGGCTTTGCCGTGTCGGTTCAGGCGCTCGCGCAAGAGGCGTGGTGGATGGCGTGGCTGCCCATGCTCGTCATGATCGGCCTTCTCGCAGTCTTCTGGGTCTTTGTGATGCGGCAGCAGAACGGGAGCGGCAACAAAGTCATGAGCTTTGGCAAAAGCCGCGCGCGTATGCATGTCGAAGGCAAAAACAAAGTGACGTTTGAGGATGTCGCGGGCGCGGAGGAGGAAAAAGAGGAGCTTCGGGAGATCGTCGAGTTCCTCAAAAACCCGCGCCGTTTCCTCGATCTCGGCGCGCGTATCCCCAAAGGCGTGCTGCTTGTCGGCCCTCCCGGCACAGGTAAAACATACCTGGCCAAGGCTGTCGCGGGCGAGGCGGGTGTGCCGTTTTTCTCAATTTCCGGTTCGGATTTCGTCGAGATGTTCGTTGGCGTTGGCGCGTCGCGCGTTCGCGATCTGTTTGAGCAAGCGAAGAAACACAGCCCCTCGATCATCTTTATCGACGAGATCGATGCCGTCGGCCGCCATCGCGGCGCGGGCATGGGTGGAGGTCACGACGAGCGAGAGCAAACGCTCAACCAGCTCCTTGTGGAGATGGACGGATTTGAGGTCAACCATGGCGTGATCATCATCGCGGCAACCAACCGTCCCGACATCCTCGACCCCGCGCTTCTGCGTCCGGGGCGCTTTGACCGCCAGATCACCGTTGGGCTGCCCGACGTCAAGGCCCGCGAGGCGATTCTGCGCGTGCATGCGCGCAACAAACCGCTGGAAGAGGACGCTGATCTGACGACGCTGGCTAAGCGCACCCCCTTCTTCACGGCTGCCGACCTTGAAAACACGCTCAACGAGGGAGCGATACTTGCCGCGCGCTCGCACAAGGCGAAAATTGGTATGCAAGAGCTGGAGGAAGCGGTCACTCGTGTGATGATGGGGCCGGAGAAAAAGAGCCACGTCGTGACCGAGAAGGATAAGCAGTTGGTGGCGTATCACGAAGTCGGGCACGCGATCGTCGCGTATTCGCTGGCGGGATGTGACAACGTCCACGAAGTCTCCATCATCCCGCGCGGGCGCGCGGGCGGCTACACCATGACCATGCCGGATGAGGAGCGCACTCATCAGTCGCGCGGAAAGCTTATCGACCTGATAACCATGTGCCTTGGCGGCCATGTCGCGGAAAAATTGTGTTTGGGTGATGTGTCGACCGGCTCCACGAGTGACCTTCAGCGCGCGAGCGAAATCGCGCGCAATATGATCACTCAGTACGGCATGAGCGATGAGCTCGGTCCGCTCTACCTTGGTGGCGATCAGGAAGTGTTCATTGGCCGCGACTTTTCGCAGACTCGGCAGTATTCAGAGGCCGTGGCAGCTCTGATTGACAAGGAGATGCGCGTGGTGCTCGAAGACTGTCAGAGCCGCGCACGAGACGTTTTGAGCGGGTATCGCGAAAAAATGGACGCAATCGTGAGCGTTCTTCTCGAAAGAGAGAAACTGGACAAAGACGAGTTTGAGCGCTTAATGCTGGTTGACGAAGGCAAATCTGCCGCCTCGCTTGAGGAGCCCTCGCCGGCATAAGGCGCATCGTGCGTTACACCCCGGGGCAAGCTGGAATGAAAATTCTAAAGTGCCCAGGGAGCGATGCGTGTGGAGAAGCGTTTTCGAGCCGGTCTTTGGATTAAGCTCCTGCTTAACCTTGGCGTGCTCGCGGTTTGCGTGACGATCTTTGTTCTTCAGTTAAACGGGCGCGAGAAAATCGAGCCGGTGCCGCAGCCGCAAGGCGTTCAACTGGGCGCTGAAACGACCGTCAAGCGCAGTTATTACGCTCAGTGCGGGCACATCCTGAGCGCTCCCGGCGCTGTATCAAACCGCATCTACGACAACTGGTGCCCGCAACACCTTGTCGTGAAGATTTATGGCGAGACGCTCGGCGTGTACCGCCCCGATGGCGGCGACGGGCTGATTCAGGAGCGAGCGCTCCAGGTGCGTATATCCGAGCTATCCAATGATTTTGTGTCCGAGCTTGAGCACGGAATCGCGTTTGACAGCATAGAAGACGTGGAGCATGCGCTCGAGGATGCGGGGAGTTGATTGGCCGTTGGCTGAAACTCGTCAGATGCGCGAAGATGAGTTTGACATGTGCGTAACGCTGCTGCGTGCGTCCTTTGGCACGGTTGCGGCCGAGTTTGGCCTGACGCGCGAAAACTGCCCGACCAACGGCGCGTTCATCGAGAAGAACTCTTTAGTAGCGGACGCTTCGAACGGGTGCACGCTTTACGGACTGTTTGATCAAGGCCAACTAGCGGGTGTGGTTCAGCTCACGCAGGTCAGGGACGGTGTGTGTGAGATCAAAAAGCTCGCCGTCATACCTGAGCGGCGGCACGAAGGGTTTGGCCGCCGTCTCATCGCATACGCGCTTCAGACCGCCACGAGGCACGGAGCGTCACGCGTCACGCTGGGCATCATTGAGGAGAACGTGAGGCTCAAAACCTGGTACATGACCTGTGGATTTGCCCACACAGGGACACGAAAATTTGCCCATTTGCCGTTTACCGTTGGTTTTATGGAAATGGCGCTCGATACGGGGGACCATGACGATGGCCGGAAGGCAAGAACTCATCCGTAATTTCTGCATCATCGCACACATTGATCACGGAAAATCAACGCTCGCCGACCGCCTGCTTGAGCGGACCGGCGTTTTTGCGCACCGCGACATGGTGGGGCAGATCCTGGACAGCATGGACCTTGAAAAAGAGCGTGGCATCACGATCAAATCTAAGCCGGTGCACATGCTCTTTCAAGCGGAAGATGGTAACGAGTACATCCTCAACCTGATCGATACGCCCGGTCATGTCGACTTTACCTATGAAGTCAGCCGCTCTCTCGCCGCGTGTGAGGGCGCGCTGCTTGTCATCGACGCCACACAGGGTATAGAGGCGCAGACGCTCGCCAATGTCTACCTCGCGCTGGACAACAATCTAGAAGTCGTACCTGTCATCAACAAGATCGACCTCGCTTCCGCGCAGCCCGACTTCGTCAAAAGCGAGGTCGAGAACATTCTAGGGTTGGACGCTTCACGTGCGCCGCTCATCTCCGCAAAAGTCGGCACCGGCATTGAAGATGTGCTGCGAGAGGTCATCCGCGCGCTGCCGCCGCCCAATGGCGAAGAAGGCAAACCGCTAAAAGCGCTGATTTTTGACAGCGTCTACGACAATTACAAAGGCGCGCTGTGCTACGTGCGTATCATCGATGGGAGCGTCAAGACGGGCGATCGCATACGCATGATGGCGAGCGGACACGAGTTCGACGTCACCGAAATCGGTGTGTTCAGGCCCATGGCCGTGCCGTGCGATGTGCTCCTTGCGGGAGACGTCGGCTACATCTCCGCGAGCATCAAGGACATTGCCGACATCCGTATCGGCGACACAGTGACGCATCGGGACGCGCCATGCGCGGAAGCGCTTCCCGGCTACAAGAAAATCACGCCCATGGTCTACTGCGGCATATACCCCGCGGACGGTAACGACTACGACAACTTAAAGGACGCGCTCCTTAAGCTCAAGCTTAACGACGCATCGCTCTCCTTTGAGCCTGAGACATCCATCGCGCTCGGTTTCGGCTTCCGCTGCGGTTTCCTCGGCCTTTTGCACATGGAAATCATACAGGAGCGGCTGGAGCGCGAATTCGACCTGTCTCTGGTGACAACCGCGCCCAGCGTGGTCTACAAAGTCTTTAAGAACGACGGCACCGAAATATGGGTTGACAACCCCGCCAACCTGCCGGGGCCGAATGAGATGACCGATATGCACGAGCCGTATGTCAAGGCTCAGATCATGTCGCCGGGCGACTATGTCGGGACGATTATGGAGCTGTGTCAGGAGAAGCGCGGCATTTACAAAGACATGCAGTACATCGAGGAAACGCGCGTGGTCATTCATTATGAGATGCCGCTCAACGAGATCATCTACGACTTTTTCGATCAGCTCAAGAGCCGCACGCGCGGTTATGCGTCATTTGATTACGAGCTGATCGGGTATCAGGCGAGCGACCTTGTCAAGATGGATATGCTCCTCAACGGCGAGATGTGCGACGCGCTCAGCATCATCGTTCACCGCGATAAAGCGTATCCCCGGGGCCGCGCGATCGCGGAAAAGCTGCGCGACGTCATCCCGCGCCAAATGTTCGAGGTTGCGATTCAAGCGGCGATCGGCGGGAAGATCATCGCGCGCGAGACGGTGAAGGCGCTTCGCAAAGATGTGCTCGCCAAGTGCTATGGCGGCGACATCACGCGCAAGAAAAAGCTGCTTGAGAAGCAAAAGGAAGGCAAGAAGCGCATGCGCCAGGTGGGCACGGTGGAGGTGCCTTCGGAAGCGTTCATGTCCGTTCTGCGGATGGGTTAAGCATGCCCGGCGTTTACATCCACATCCCGTTTTGCATCTCCAAATGCGCGTATTGTGATTTTGCGTCCTTTCCCGGCATCGTGGATCAGCAAGCCCGGTATGCGTCTGCCCTTATGCGCGAAATGCGTCTGAGAGCGGACGTGACCGGGCCTTTTGATACGCTGTACTTCGGAGGGGGGACGCCCTCTTTGTTATCACCCGACATCATAGCCGGCCTGATCGGCGAGGTTCGCGTTGTCTTCGGCCTGACAGAAAACGCGGAGATCACGATTGAGGCCAACCCAGCCACATTTGACGCGTCGAAGGCGGGAGCATGGAGAAAGGCGGGCGTCAACCGCGTGAGCATGGGCGCGCAGTCGTCGTGCGACGGCCTGCTCAAGAGGTTGGGGCGCGCGCATGTTTGGTCGGACGTCGTCAGCGGTGTTCGCGTGCTTCGGGGCTCAGGGTTTGACAACCTCTCTCTTGACCTGATGTTCGGGCTGCCGGGGCAAACGCCGGAAAACTTTTGTGAGACGCTCTCTCTCGCGCTTGAGCTTGACCCTGAGCACCTCTCGTGCTACGCGCTCAAAGTCGAAGAGGGGACGCAGCTCGCGCGCGATCTCGCGTTGGGGCGGCTTGATCTTCCGGATGAGGATGCGCTCCTTGAGATGATGGGCGCGATGGAAACGCTCTTGCCATCGGCAGGTCTTGCGCGCTACGAGATCAGCAACTTCGCGAGGCATGGACGAGAGTCACGGCACAACCTGAATTACTGGCGAAACGGAACGTATGTCGGGCTTGGCGTGTCTGCGCACGGGCGCGTGGGAATGACGCGTTTTTCCAACACATGCAACTTTGACGCTTACGTTCGCGCGCTAGAAGGCGGAGCGTGCGCGGCGCAGGAAACGACGATCTCCCCTGAGGATGAGGCTTTTGAAACGTCCATGCTCGCGCTGCGCCTATCGCAGGGGCTGGATTTACAAGAATACAGTCGGCGGTGCGGATGTGATTTTATGGCTGGGCGCGAAAAAAGCGCGAATAAACTTCGCGCTTTGGGTTTGCTTGATTGGGACACGCGTGCGATTTGGGTGACAAATATGGGCATGCGGCTGCAAAACTCCGTGCTGGTTGAGCTTTTGTGACCGCGCCCTATCGCGTGTACTGCGCGCACATGAGCGCGGTATCGCGGTAGAGCAGAATGTTTTCAAGTGGCACGTCGCGGTCGAGCTGATCAGCATGGCACGCGATGTACCCGCAATCACCCTTAAGGCCCATGACCATCTTGGTGACTTCGGCGCGGATCACGGTTTTGTCTTTGAGCTTTAGCAGGTGGATCTGGTCGATGCCGCCGATGCGCACCATCTTGCGGTGGAGAACGCGCAGCGCCCGCAGCGCGTCCGCGTCACCGCTTGGCGGGGGTGTGAAGGACTCGATCGCGGTCGCGCCTGTCTCCGGATAGCAATCCAGAAGTTTCCCCATAGTGCCGCAGTTGTGCAGGAGCACGCGCAGTCCTTTTTGCTCGGCGTACATCACGACCTCTTGAACATAGGGCAACACGAATTTCCGATAAAAGCGGTCGTCGATGATCATGCCGTTGGCTTCGTTGTCGTAGTGGCGCACGAGGTCGGTCGGGTTCTTGGACAGCTCATCGATGAACCGTTTGCTCTTTCCCACCTGAAACGCGAGCTGCGCGTGGTAAAACGAAGGATCGGTCAATGCGTCGAGCAAGAGGTTTTCAACGCCGCGAAGGCCGACCGCGCTATTGAACTCACCGCCGATGTCGGTCATGATGAGCCCGCTTTCGCCCACGAGCGCGCGCGCTTCGTCGATGCCGGCAAGCGTGTCGACTCGTGACTCCGGCTCGAATTCGATGTAGGCATCAAAATCAGCGGAGTCCTTGACGATCGGTTCGGTCGTCGCGTAGGATGGCAGCTGGCCAGGTTTTCGCTCGTGCGAGCGGTACTTCTGCGTAAGCGTGCGTTTGGGCGTGTGGATGGTCGTGAAGTCGTCGTTTCCTCCCGGGATGGGCGTCCGCTCGCGCTCCACGCGCCAGTTTTCACTGGGAGCGGATGAACGCGGCACGCGCACGTCTCGAAGAAGCACGTCAAACCCGAGCTCGCTTTGCAGTTTGAACGCGGCGCGCATACGGTCAAAGTCAAAGGATTGATTGACGTGCTCGGCATACAGCCCGTCGATGTAAGCGGCCACAGGCGCGCGGTCGACCGGCTCGTGCTTGAGCGTCTTGAGCATGCGTTCTCGTGATGTCATGGGGCACTCCTTTCATGCCTTGGTGTCAAACCAGCCTGATGGTCTGCCCGGCGGGGATGCGGACGGGCTCCCGGTCAATGGAGATATAGACATCAAGCGCGGTGGGGTTGTGGGCGACATCCTGCTTTGCTGTGAACTGAAGTGAACGCTGAGCGGTGATGTAGTCCACGATCTCGATGTTGGTCGCGTACCACACGTCGGGGTTGTTTGAGACTCTTTGGCAGAATTCCTCGATGAGATCCCAGTTGTTGTCGTTGTCGAACTCGTAGCTGTGGCCCCAAACGTACATCAAAGGCGCGCGCCAGCCGCGCGGTGCGGATATGAACGCGTCCGCGTGGTGCAACAGGTTGTTTTTGTGGTGGCAGGTGCCTTCCCAACGCAGGAAATCGTCTGGGAGGGTGAAAGCTGCGGTCGTCTGAACCCGGCGGCAGTACGCGACGCCCAGCGCGCGCAGGATGGTTTCCACGTCGGGGCTGGTCGAGCCGTAGGCGTAGGACATGCCGCGTACCGGCGCGCCCGTGATGTCCTCAAGCACCTCACGGTCACGCATGACCTCGGAGATGACACGCTCGCGCGGCGTGACGGAAAGCGCCTGATGCGTGTATCCGTGCAGGGCGATTTCGTGCCCCGCGTACGCCGTGGCGACCTGTTCACGTGTCAAGCGCCCTTTGTTGCCGATGTATCCGGCGTTGATGTGGAACGTTCCGCGCACGCCGTGCCGATTGAAGACATCCAAAAGTTTTAAGTCCGCCGTGACGCCATCGTCATAACTCATGGTGAGCGCCTTTGGTTTGCCGTCCTTGTACACATCGAAGCTGATGGACATGCGAATCATACCTCCAAAGTTTTACTTGGACGCAGTTTTGTCTTTATAATGCTCCATATAAAGGATGACGCCCACGCCCACGAGCATGAATGCGGCGACGAGCAGCATCAGCACCTGTTTGTTGATCATTGGTGTGCCGATGACGTTAACACTGAGTGTTTCCGTGCGCGCGATGAATTCGCGGCCGACCACCGATCCGAGGAGAGCGAACAAGTTGGCCATTGTGGAGTAGAACCCGATGAACACCGTCTGACTTTTTTGCGGGATGTCGATGTAGGGGATGTTGGTGAACGCAAGGTTGATGCCAATGGCCACGATATACGCCCAGAGCAGCACGAGCGGGTAAAGCCACATGGAGGAAGCGGTGACAAAAGACAGCCCGACGTAATGCAATAGATAGGCCAGCATGGCCATGGCGAGCATCTTGAACCACGAAATGCTCCTGAGCATGTTGCGCCACACCGGCGTCAGAAAAATCAACACGGGGACGTTGAGCATGGACACGAGCGTGATGAACGAGTAACTCACGCCCAGATTCTTCAAGAGGTACACCGTGTAGTAAGGTCCGGGGATGTTCGCGGTGAAATGCCACATGCACGCCATGATCACGGTCATCAGGTAGCGTTTTTCTTTGAACGGGCGCACAAAAAGGTCGATGATCCGCGTTTTGTTGGCATCCTGCTCATAAGGATACTCCTTCATACGCGTGAGGAGGTAACCATCGAGCACGGCCAGAAGGAGCGCGATCCCGCGCAGCGCGAGCAGGCCCGCTGTCTCAAGTCCTGCGGATTTAAACAGGTCGACCAGAAAACTTGAAATGAGGACGGCGCCGGCGACGATCAGTCCGTTGGTCATGGAGATGAGGGAGAAGAAGCGGGGACGAATGTGCTGGGGTGTGAACTGTATGTGCCAGACCGTCATACCGGGCGCTACCGCGGCGTTGAGCACGTTGATCACGAGGATGGACGCCGCGCATATGCTCAGCCGGAGCGCGTTCGGGCCGGGCAAAAGGGGCGTGATGCCCAGCACGGCGATGTTGATGAACATGATGACCGCGCGTACGACGATCAAGAGTTTTTTGCGCCTGGGGAAGCGCTCAAGAAGCAGGGGAGAGAAGAGCTGCAAAAGGTTGGAGGCGAACGTGATGATGGACATCAGGCCGATGAAACCGTCGTCCGCATTCATCAAAATCAGCAGCCCGGTAAAGAACGTGCCGCCGATTAGGTTGGCGATGATGTTGGCGGTGTAACCGAAGAGCAGCTGGTTTTTGCGGTTCTCAGCCATCTCTTCGCCGCGAACGTACCAGCCTTCGATCATGTAGTCTCTGATTTTGCGTCCGACAAATCGGGGGTCAAGCGTCAGCCCTCGAAGTCGTGAAAAATCGATGCGCAAATTCTTCATGGGTCACCTTCTGCTACGGATTAATGCGTTTTGCTCGAAGCCGGAACAGCACGCTAAAGCACCTTGTGAACAGGGATAAAACGGAGTAGGCGGCGAGCGCAGCCACGAAGAGCTTCAAGGTGAAACTGTTCGCGCACGCGATGAGGACGGGGACGAGGGAAAGAAGCACGCCGATCTCGGCGTGGGAACGCTTGGCTTGTTTCTCGCGGCCAGAAACGCCGAGAACGCGGTGAAGGTCGGACGTGTCCTCGGCAAGGGAGGTTGCGTGTGCGCTCACGGCGCACGCAAACGCGATGCCCAGCACAGATGCGGCTCCAAACAGCGGCCAAGAGGGCGGTGATGCCGAACGCGTCATCAGCGGGGACAACGCAGGGATGAGCGCGCACGCTGCGGATGAAAGCAAGAGCGCGCAGGGTGTGAAAATGACGTGTTCGGAGCCAGATGCCGCGCGTAAACCTTTGCCTCGCACCTGCAAACGCGCAAAGTGCGCCGCGGATCCGCCCGCGACCGCTGCAAGCACCGCGGACACTGCGGCAAACCGCAAAAGGGGGAATGGTGCGGGCGCGAAAACCGTGCGCAGCTCCAGACCTGAAGATGCGAAAACAATGCGAGGGATTGCGAGAGCGCCCGCGAGAACGCCGGGCACACCTCCGGCAAGCGCGGCGGCAACAGCGGTCAGTGTGATAGGCGCGATGATTTCAGTGTCCGTGTAGCCGAGGAGTGCGCGCGTCGCGATGTGCCCGGCGAAACGTGTCTTGACGGTTTCGGCGGCGATTACGCCTGACGCAAGCGCGGAGGCAAACAGCATGAGTAGCGCGAGCGAACGGGTGAGCGCATTGGCGTTGTTCAGCGTGGTCAGAAAGGACGCGCGCAGAGGAAAGTCATCCGCTGGGGTGATCGAAAAACTCGTGTCTGAGGCAAGCGGGGGCAGCTGTGCGGTTCGCAAGCGTTCCTGCGCTTGTGCGTAAGCGCTCCGGAGCGGCGTTTCCTCGCGGGCGCGCCGCGCCGTGTACTCCGCCAGCGCAGTTTCCGCGTCGGAGAGCTTGGCCATATGATCGCGCTGTCTTTGCTCTGCGGCCTCAAATTCTTGTCGAGCCACGTCGAGAGCGGATTGTGTGGCTTTCATGACGGAGCGTTTTTCGGAAAGCGCTTCTTCGGCTTGAGTGATCTTATGCTCGAGCTCGCGCGTGTCAGGCGACGACAAGGATGCCGGTGTTGGGGGAAGCGAAGCCGTCTGCTCGGGGCGCGGCGTGCGGTGGGGCCGCGGGGTCGAGGGCGCTTGCACCGGGGTGGGAGCTGGGGTGAGCACTGGGGTAGGAACGGGCGTGGGTCCCAAGGTCGGCGTGGGTGTAAATTCTGGCGGTTCGGGCGTGGGCGGCAGGATGATGGCCCCCCCGCGTGAGATGACGCGCGGCGTGGGTGAAATGGCATAGCGCAACTCATCCCTGAGTGTGGAGAGCGCCGCTTCTGCTTGAGCAACGGCACTTGCCGCCGCGTCATGAGCGGATTGCGCGGCGTTTTGAGCGGCCAGAGCAAGAGACGCGTCTTTCGCGGCTTTCTCAGCCGACGCGGCGCGCAAGTCGTCCCGCGTTTTCTCAAGCCCTGACCGGCCTGTCGCTGTCTGTGCCGCGAACGCGTCGAGCGCAGCTTTTGCTTCGGCTTGGGCGTTCTCAGCGCCTGCTATGGCGGACTTGAGAGCTTGATCAGCCGCGGACTGCTCGTCCGCAAGAAGGGCGTTCGCCACCCGTTCAACACTTTCGCGCGATGCGGGATCGCATACCACGTACAGCCTTGTCCGCGCGTCGGGGGATAATGCGGTATCCGGCACGAAAATGTTATACTCCTCTTTCATGAGCGCATCGGAAGGGAGGGCCAAGGGCGTGGTGGCGCGGCCCACAGAGCGCATCTCCCGGTCGCTGATCATCAGGTCGCCGGGGATGACGCGCGCCACGTCGACCGCGTCCACGAGGCACTCGTCCGGCCGTTCCGGCATCCTGCCGGCGACGAGCTTAATTTCCGCCCCTGTCCCGATGGGATGGGCGATGTACTGCCGCTTGTCGCCGAACGGGTATACAAAGGCCGGATGGACCGCCCGCACGCCTTGGGCTGCCGCGAGGACCTCAATGTCGCGATCGGTCAGAGGGCGCGAAAAACTAACGGAGAGCGCGGGCGCGTTTTCGCTCGCGGCGATGGCGTCAACACCCTGGCTCAAGACGTCGCGCGACAGGGGAAAGCCCGCGAACCCGGCCGCGCCCAAAAAGGCGCAGAGCGCCAGCGCGCAAAGACGCGCGGGTGCCCGCGAAAAGGAGGTCACGACCGGAGATTTTCTCATGGACCCACATCCGCGCTTTCCGGGTTGGGGTTGTTGTGCGAGGCGATGATGCGCCCGCCCTGTATCTCGATGACCTGATCGGCGTACGCGGCGATGGACGCGTCGTGCGTGGCGATGAGAACGGTGGTCCCACGCTCTTGGCACGCGGCGCGAAGCGCGCCAAGCACGCGCGATTTCATAGCTGCATCGAGCACCACAAGGGGCTCATCGAGCAGCAAAAGGCGGGGGTTGACGGCGAGTGCGCGCGCGATGCACAGCCTTTTGCGTTCGCTCCCGGTGAGTGTCGAAGGCATACAGCCCGCCTGACGCTCAAGACCAACCTCGGCAAGCGCGGTCAGCGTTGGCAGAGGGGAGAGCGCAACCGCAGCCGCAAGCTCGATGTTGTCCGCAACAGTCAACGCATCGTCGAGCAGATCATGCTCCGTTGCGATGCCGACCTCGCGCCTGCGATATGCGGCGAGCAGGCGAGCGCTGAAATCACTCACGGTTTGCCGTCCCGCGACGATCTTGCCCGCGCCGCACGGGACAAGGCCTGAAGCGATGCCAAGGAGTGTGGTTTTGCCAGAACCGCCCGGACCGATGAGCGCGGCGAGCGCGCCTTGGCGCACCTCAAAGCTGATGTCGATCAGCGCAAAATGGCCATCTTCGGGATTGCCGTACGCTTTGAACACCTTGAGCATGGAGAGCGCGATGTCCATAATCCTTACCCCTTTGACGGGTTTTTCGGGCACTTGCCAGAGCTTCTGAACCAGCCGCAGGGCTTGCATCGGGCGCACAGAATCACATCGCCTCCGCCCAGCGCTTTTTCGGCCCAGAGCGGATCGACCAGCAGCTGGCGTCCGATGGCTGCCATGTCGGCAAGCCTAGTGGCCACGATGTCTTCGGCTTCATCCGGCGTTTTGATGCCGTTGACAGCGATGACGGGCACGCTCACGGCCGCTTTGACCTGTGACGCTCCGTACACGAACCACGAGTGCGAAAACCCATCCGGCGCGGTGAGCGGCTCAGGGCCGCAGCCGCTGGAGACGTGCAAAGCGTGGATGCCCGCGCGTTCAAGCGCTTGGGCAAGCGCGAGTCCGCCTGCGAGGTCGGGTTCGTTGATGCCCATACGGTACTGCACAATGAAGCCCGAAGGAAGCGAGGCCAGCACCTCGCGCGTGATTTCTACGGATAACAGCGTGCGGTCTTGGCCGTACGCGTCCGTTCTTTGGTTGTGTGTTGGGGATGCGAACTGCGAAAGAAGATACGCGTGCGCTCCGTGAAGCTCAACGCCGTCAAACCCCGCCCTGAGTGCGCGTTTAGCCGCATCGACAAAGGCGCGCTTCAGTAAAACGATGCCATCTGCCGTCATGTTTCCTGCGTGCTTTGGTTGTGCGCAGGTTTCCGCCGCGGTTTTAGCGCCCGCGTGGTGGATCTGCAGAATGGCGAGAGAGCCGTTCCCGTGAATGGCGGCGGCAATCCGCGCGAGTCCCGGCACATGATCGTCGCTCCACACACCTAGCTGGTTGGGGTGGAGGCGGCCCGCCGGATCGATGCACGCGGCTTCGACGATCACCATGCCGAGTGACTTGCGAGCTGCGTAATGAGCGATCAGCGCGTCAGAGGGCATGCCGTCCGTAGAGCATTGCCCGAAGATGACCATTGGCGGCATGACGAGGCGATTTGCGGCCGTCTTTCCCCCAATTTTTACCGGTGTGGCGATGTGTTTCATGTATTAGCCTCCCGCTGTCCGCTCTATTTTATATGCCATGGCTGAAATGGTCAACTGGATTCGGGAACACGCTCTTGCGGACCGCCTGTCCTTGACAGTGTGCCTTTCATTCGGTATTCTAGGCAGGTTTGGAGGCTTAACATGCGTAATCGTGCGATGGCGTTTGTCTGGCTCTTTTTGTGCAACGCGTTGTGGGGGTTTTCGTTTATCGGTACAAAGTTCGCGCTCGGTGCGGGGCTTGCGCCCATGTCGCTCGCTTTTTTTCGTTATGTGATCGTCGTGCCCGTGCTTCTCGTGATCGAGAAAAAGATGGTTAAAGAGCGAAAAATCGAAAAAGGGGACGCGTTAACACTCGTCGCGAGCTCCTTTTTCGGCGTGACACTCTACTACTTCTTTGAAAACACCGGCATGCTGTACACAACGGCGTCGAACGCTTCCCTCATCGTCGCGACTGTCCCGGTCATCACGCTCGCGGTTGATGCGATCTTTTTCAAGGCGCGCGTGTCTCCGCTGCAATGGGTGGGCGCGGCGCTCAGCGTGGCGGGCGTCGCGTTGGTCGTGGGGGGCGGTTATAATTTTTCACGAGAGACGCTTGTGGGCAATATGCTGGTCTTCGGCGGGTGCGCGACGTGGGTCGCCTATCTGCTCGCGTCGCGAAAGCTGCTCATCAAGTACGACAGTGTGCTCATTACATCCCGTCAGTCACTCGTTGCGCTGCTGACACTGATACCATTCGGTCTGGCCGACATGCGTGGCTGGCCGGATTTCACGTGGCCGCTTGCGGGGGTTGTCGCAGCGCTCGGGTTGCTGTGTTCGGGCGCGTGTTACCTTTGGTATGTCGACGCCATACAGACGCTGGGCACGGTGACTGTTTCGGTCTTCCTTAACTTTGTTCCCGTATTCGCGGTTGTGTCGGCGACGCTGTTTTTGAAGGAGGAGCTTTCGACGCTTCAACTCGCGGGCGGACTTGTGATCCTGACGGGTATCACGCTTGTGACCATCGCTCCCATGCGCGCGGTGAAAGGGGTATATGAGGCGTGAACATCGTATTGGTTGAGCCGCTCATTCCGCAAAACACGGGCAACATCGCGCGCTCTTGCGCGGTCACGGACACGACGCTTCACCTCGTGCGTCCACTCGGATTTGAGGTCGACGACAGTAAGCTCAAACGCGCGGGTTTGGATTACTGGCACTTGATGAATATCCGCTATCACGACAACATGCACGCGCTCATGGCCGAGTTTCCGGATGCTGCGTTCTTTTTCCTCTCCACACGCGCGCATAAAAGCTATACGGACGTGAAGTATCCTCCGGACGCGTTCCTTGTCTTTGGAAAGGAGACGAGCGGCTTGCCGGCGTCGTTGCTCGCATCGCACCCGGAGAACTGTTTGCGCATCCCCATGCGGGATGAGACGCGCTCCCTCAACCTCTCCAACTGTGCGGCGATTGTGTTGTTCGAAGCGTTACGTCAGAACGGCTTCCCCGGCATGAGGTGACGCGCGGTACGGTTGAGCAGTAAAAGTGAACATGCTGGCCCAGAAACGTGTTAGCACAATAAAACAATACCCAGACGCGCTAATTTGGCGGGGAGAGGCGCGGGGCATAGGAGGTACGCCCGAAACCTCGCCACCCGAAGGCGCAGGCGTCAGTTTTTCACAGGCGGCGCTCTCCGTCCGCGAGACCGGCGTCAGCTGCCAAAGTAGCGATGCGCTTTCGCGGCATAATTCACGCCTTGACCATTAAGGCAATCGTCTCAACATGCGCGGTCCACGGGAACATGTCGACGGGCTGAATCGCAGCGAGCTTGTAGCCGCTGAGCAGCGCCGCGTCACGCGCGAGCGTCTGCGGGTTGCAGGAGACATACAACACGCGCGCGGGGGAGGCCGAAATGACCGCTCGGAGGACCTCCGGTGCGCATCCTGCTCGGGGTGGGTCGAGCACGATCACGTCGGGACGCTCGCCGCGCGCCACGCGTTTGGGGATCTCATCTTCTGCGCGTGCGCAGGAAAACGACGCGTTAGCGACTTGGTTTAAGAGGGCGTTCTCAACCGCGTTGTTAACAGCGCTCTGTGAGTACTCAATCCCGACGGCGGAGCGGCATGCGCGCGCCAGCGGGAGCGTAAGCGCACCCGCGCCGCAGTACACGTCGAACAGATGCGCACCGGCTGGCTCCGCCAATGCAATGGCCGCGCCGAAGAGTTGCTCGGATTGCGTGGGATTGACCTGAAAGAAGGCATCGGCGGAGACGCGGTATGAGATTCCGAGCAGCATATGTGTGAGTGTGATTTCGCCCCAGAGCGCGCGTGTCTTTGATCCGAATACGTCGCCGGACACATGCGGGCGATCGTTGATGTTCAGCAAAACGCCGCGCAGGTTGGGGACGCGCTCGCGCAGGGCCGCAACAAGCGAATCGGTGGAGGAAACGCTGTCATGATACGCGATGAGCGCGACCAGCGCGCCGGCGTCGCTCACGCGCACCAAAACATGCCGGAGCAGTCCCATTCGTGTGCGCGGATCGTACGCCGCTTGGTCTGTTTTTGCGATCCATGCCCGCACCGCCTCTGCTGCCCGTGACGCTTCGAGCGGAAGCAGCAAGCAATCCTGTACATCCAATACGGCGTGACTTCCGGAAGGGCGAAATCCCACGCAGGGTTTGTCCCGCGTGCCGCCGATGGCGAAAACCGCCTTGTTGCGATAGCGGTACGGGGAAGGCATGCTCAGAATTGGACGCACATCCGTGTCCGCCAAGCAGAACTTGCCCACGCGTTCGAAGGCTGTTGTGACGGCGTTCTGCTTGACGCGGAGCTGCGAGGGGTAGCTCGCGTGCAGAAAGGAACACCCGCCGCAAGCGCTATACAGCGGGCATGGCGGCTCCAAACGCTCGGAGGAGGAGATAAGAATACGTCGTGTCAAAGCCTCCGCGTATCGGAGATGGACGCGCTCCACAACCGCGGTCACTCGCTCACCCTCAAGCGCGCCGGTGACGAACACGGCAAAGCCGTCCAAGCGAGCGACGCCCCTGCCATCGTCGGTCGCGCCTGTGACATCGAGATCCAGCGTTTGCCCAACAAAAAGAGGCGATGACAAAGCCATCACCTCCTAAAACGTTATGATTGATCCGTGTTACATCGCGAGTATGTCGGCGAGCCTGATCATCTCGTAATTCGGCTGGCGCACTTTTTTAAGCGCGACACCCACATCCAAGTGCAGAAGCTGGTTTTCTACAATCCCAACGACCTCGGCATCCGCCCCTTTGGTCAGACGGTCGATCGCGTGCAATCCCAAACGGGATGCAATCATTCGATCGGTCGCGGTGGGAGAACCACCGCGCTGGATATGGCCAAGAACGGTTCCACGCGCGTCCACTGCAGAGATAACAATGCCGTTCTCATCGCGCTCGGTCTGGTCTTTGTAGTGTTCCTCAATCCGTTTGGCGATTGTGTCGGGAGTGAACTCGTCTCGGTGCTTCGCGGCCAAGCCGGAGAGCGCTTCTTTGAGCGCGAGCGGGCTGCTCTCCGCGTCGATGCCATTGGCGATCGCCTGTATTTCTGCGGCGATGTTCGACTTTTCGGGAGAGAAGCGGGTCACGCCCTCGGCAACGACAATGATGCCATACCGTTTATTGCGCTTGCGTGATTTGTCGATTTTGTCGATGATGATCTTCATCCACTTCTCATCCGAGTACTCCATCTCCGGGATGAGAATGGCTTCCGCACCCGCGGCCGCGCCCGCGTAAATCGCCAGATCGCCGCAGTGGCGGCCCATGACTTCCACAACGCTGATGCGGTCGTGCGAACTCATGGTGTCGCGCAACTCGTTGATGCAGTTGACAGCGGTGTTAACCGCGGTATCAAAGCCGATGGAAAAATCGGTATACGCGAGATCGTTGTCAATGGTGCAGGGCAGACCGATGACGCGCAGCCCGTAGTCTTTGTTGAGCCGCTCCATGCCCGCGAAGCTGCCGTCTCCTCCCAGGACAACAAGCGCGTCGAGGCCCGCGCGCACGCAGTTTTCATAGACGCGGTCGCGGATCTCTTTGTGGTCTTTGAACGCCGGAAGGCGCGCGGAGTGCAGAATCGTGCCTCCGCGGTGGACGATGTCGCCCACTGATCCCGCGGTCATCGGGAAAATGTATTTATTCGGGTCGTCCTTGGGCATGCCCTCGTACAAGCCGAGGTAACCGTAACGGACGCCGCAGACTTCATAGCCGTGATAGATACCCGCGCGTACAACCGCGCGTATCGCGGCGTTCATACCGGGCGAATCGCCGCCGCTCGTCAATATTCCAAAGCGCTTGACGGGCTTGCTGTCAACACTCATGACTTCTCTCCGTTCTTCCGTGGTGGCATGTGAGTCTCTGAACCACAGCTGAAATGATTTTATGATTCTCTATTATATCACTTAATTCGACAAATGGCCAGTTGAGGTAGATTTTTCATCGGTCCACAAAACGCTTTGGTCTTCTTGACGCATATTCCATGCTGCAACGCACATCATCCCTGGCCTTAGCTCAGCCTTCGGTCTTTGCCGACGAAGAACAGCGCGATGGTCGCGGGCCCCGCGTGCGCGCCGATGACCGGCCCGATGTACGTGATCATGATCTCGCACGCGCCAATACGCTCACGAATCATCTGCGCGACAAGCTCGGCATCTGCCAGCGCGTCCGCGTGGCTAATGAAGATCGGGTGCTGTCCGGGGTCGACGGCGAGTTCGACCAGTTTGTCGGCAAGCTCACGCAGGGCTTTCCGGCGGCCCTTGACCTTGCTCATGGGGATGAGATGACCTTCGTGGTCGACGTGAAGCACGGGCTTAATGTCGAGCATAGTACCAAGAAGCGCCGCGGAGGCGGACACGCGCCCGCCGCGCTTGAGGAAGTGCAGGTCGGACGGTGTGAACCACTGCTGTACATTGTACTTGGTATTCTCGAGCAGGTCGCCCAACTCCTCGTACGGCATGCCTTCGTTGCGCTTGGTGACCGCGAGGTGCAGGAGTAGACCCTGCCCTGCGGAAGCGGCAAGAGAGTCCACAACGCGCATGGCCCGTCCCGGGTACTTCGACATGAGCTCCTCGGACGCGAGCACCGCGCTTTGGTAAGTCGCTGACAGCCCCGAAGAGAAGCTAAGGTACAAAATATCGCAACCGCTTTCCATGATCGGCCCGAGCTCGTCGATGAAACGCTGCGTGGTGATCTGCGTCGTCGTTGCGATTTCGCCGTTGCGCAGGCGGTTGTAAAATGTCGGAATGTCGTAGTTTTCGCCGCCGTCGTCTGAAAACTCTTCTGAAGAGATCATCCCGCGCATGTTGACCATCAGGACCCGATTTTGCTTGTAGTAGCTGTAATGCAGGTCGCAGTTGGAATCAGTTACCAGCATATAGGGCATTTACGATAACCTCGCTTTCAAAATCTCACAAATCTGCTCTTTCGCGTAAAGGATGTCGCGGATTTGCTCATCGCCGCTTATTTCCCGTTCCACAGTGAACGCGCCCTGATATCCGAGCCGGACGAGCTTGCCGATCAGTGCAGGGAAACCCACCCGCCCGTCCCCGAAGCGTTTCTCAACGCCGAGGTGGCGCCCGTCAGTTGGGTATTCGCCGTCCTTGATGTGCGTGTCGCGCACGTACGCGCCGATGATGTCGAGCGCGTCCAGCGGATTAGCCTTGCCGTAGAGGAGGAGGTTGGCCGCGTCGAAGTTGACGCCCAGATTGCCTGTGCCCACGTCCTCAATCACCCGCAACAGTGTGACGGGGGTCTCCTGTCCGGTTTCGAACAGCAGGTGCTGCCCATTGGCGAGGCACCTCTCTGCAACGCGGCGTATCGCTTCGATCACGAGTGTATACGCGGGATCGCCGGGGTTTTCTGGCAAGAAACCCATGTGCGTGGCGATCTGCACAACGCCCATCTCACGGGCAAAGTCGGCGCCTTCGCACAGCTCAAGCGTTCTTTGCTCGCGTGTTTTTTCGGGAACGAGGCCAAGTGTGCGCGGTCCGTCGATGAAGTTCCACACTTTTTCGCCCGACCAGCCGCACCAAAATGTCGATATAGTGACACCGGTTTTTTCGCTCAACGCGCGAATGCTGCGGGCGAGTGCGTGGTCGCTGAAAACGGACGTGTCCCAGCAGCAAACCTGGCAGCTGGTCAGACCGAGCGATTTGAGCCTGTCAAAGGTCGCCCCCATGTCGCGACTCAGGCTGACCAAGGAACCGATGGTCATATTATTCACTCCCCATCAGGCGGCGTCCGCCTTTTGCGTCAAAACAGAGCGTGGCGTCGTTGCTCCCGGCGTGCGCTAGCGCTGGCGCTGAGCGCGATCGAAACGCATGCGTTGCAACCGTGAAACGCTCGCCGGAAAACTGCCCGGACGCGCAGCCTTCGATTATGGACATATCCGCGTCCTTAGCGGGAGCGTCAAGCGTAAACGCCATCCCGGCGAGCGCGAGGCGCTTTCGGATGACTGCGGTCGCCGCCGGGCTTGAGTCAACACCAAAAAATCTCCTGCCCAGCAGCGCCGCGGCGTGCAGCGTCGTGCCGGACCCCGTGAAAAAATCGCCCACGAGTCCATCCGGGGGTGAGGACGCGAGAATGACGCGCTCAAGCAGCTTCAGCGGTTTTTGCGTATCGTATCCCGTGCGCTGCGGGTCTTTTTGCTGCATGCGCGGAATATCGTCCCAGATGTCGGTCGGGGGGACGAGCCGCTCCTCGGGGTAAGCGTACTCGCGACCGCCGGATCGTATGGTTCGGTAGGCGAGGCCGTCCTCCCCGATCACACGGCGCATGTGGCTCACAATCTTGTGCGGGATGGACACGGCCTCAATGTTGAAATAGGGTTTCTTGCCCTTGGCGTACAGGAAGAGGGTGTCATGCTTGCGGGGATAGAACCGCCGCGAACGGCCGCCCGTTTCATACTTCCACGCGATCTCGTTCATGAATGCGCGCTCGCCAAAGACGTCGTCGAGCAGGAGCCGCACACGAGCCGAGACGCGGTGATCAACGTGCACGTAAATGCTGCCGGTGTCGCTAAGCAGCTCCCGCGAACACGACAGCACATCGCGCAGCATACCGATGTATGTTTCCATCGCAGGGTAGACGTCGACGAATGCGGGTATCTTGATACGGGAAGCGGGACTGCCCCGCCAGCCGCTTTCGCCGATTGGCGTCTGGAAAAAGTAGGTGTCGCCTGTCCGGTAAGGCGGATCAATGTAGATCAGGTCAAACGATCGCGCAAGGCGAGGGAGAAGAGATGGCAACAGCTTACCCGCTTCACCTTCTGCATACCCGCCGCCCGGCCCTGCGCCCGGCCACACCTCCGTGAACATCAGCGTTTGACGAGAACGCGCGCGGCGTAAGGCTTCATAGGTACGTCGCCCGCTTCGAACGTCTCGCCTGTGATCAAGTCAGCTGTAGGCGCGTCGGTGCGCAGGTAGCCTTCTTTGTTGCCAAGCTCAACGGCCGCGTAACCGGAACCTGCCTCGCCCTCGCGTACTGCCGCGATGACGCCCGGGCTGAGCGTGAGTGTATGCCGTGCTCCTTCGGCGGACTTAGAAAGCAGCTTCTGCATCGCCACCTTGCCGGGGACCGTGCCCAGCAGGATGATTCTGCCCATCCCGATTGAGCGCTCGACCACTGCCGCGAGGCCTTCCATCGGTCCTTGGACATAGGTTGCGGTCGTTTCGCAATCGCCTTGCTCGAAGCTGTCGTACCACAGCCCGCCGTTCTCCGTGAGGCCGCACGGCCACTTGACCAGAAAGTCGCGCGGATCGCCAGGGATCTCGTAGCGCGTTTTTGTCCCCATCCAGTTTTCGAGGTGCCCAAGCGCCGCAGAAATGTACTTTGCAGCGTGCACATTGCGGATATCGCTCATCGGTCCAACGATCCATGTCCCCCCATTTTTCACCCAATCAACGACTCGCTCGCTCAAACCGCCCCACTCAAGAGAGGCGAGGAATGGAGAGACAAGAACGTCGTACGGAGCGAGGTCGGCGGCGGGGTCGATCACGTCGGGTGTAAGGCCCGCGTCGATCATGGGACGGTAGAACTTATCGAGCAGCATGGGTATGTACTCAAAGCCGTTGACGATCTTCTGGCCCTTATAAAGCGCCCATGCGTCGCACGAAAAGTGAAGCGCTGTTTTCGTTTTGACCTTTGTGCCGTTGAGGAATTTTTCGGCCTTGCGCAGACCTTCCGCGACCTCCTGCACCTCGCCAAAGATGTGCATGGGCCGCCCCTGCGAGGAGAGCACCGCGCCGTGCATCAGTTCCTGACCCGACCAGTGCGCGCGCCACAGCCAGTACAAGTTGGCCTCGCCGCCCAGTACGAAGGGAACCCAGCTGTTTGCGCGGCAGAAACCCGGCTCACGATAGCCGTTGGCCGTGTTCGCACCGTTCCAGCAGGTGGATGTCTCCGTGTTCCAGAAGGGCGGGGGGAGGAGGGGGCGCATGTAGTTCATCCAGAAGGATGCCTGCCAGAGGTTGTCCATGGTGTTGTAATGGTTGAACTGAACGACGGAAAGCTCTTTCTCAATTTCGCGATAGTTGAGCCCGCCAAAAGGCATCATGTCCGTGCCGACAGGCAGCCCGGAGCGCTTGAGCAAACGCGCCTGATGATTCGTGAAGTCGACCACGCTGTCTGAGGAGAACTCCGCCCACGCCGTCACGAGCGAGGGGTGATGCCACATGCCTTCGCGCGGCGCAGGGATCTCATCCCACGCGGTGTATGTCTGGCTCCAAAGATCGGTGCCCCACGCGGCGTTGAGCGCGGCGAGGTCGTTGTTGAAACGTTTTTTGAGGAACTCCGTGAACTTAGACGTGCAAACAGGGCAATGGCAGCCGTAGCTGGGCATCCCGCTCTGTCCACCCGCCGGGTAAAGCTCGTTGTCGATTTGCCAGCCGATAATGTTCTCGTTCCCGGAGAACTCGTCGAGCATTTTTTCGGTAATTCTTGTGCAGTAATCCCGGTACACCGGGCTGTTGGGGCACGCGTGCCGCCGCGCGCCGTGCTGATGGGGGACGCCGTTCTGCATCACGATCAGCGTTTCGGGGTGTTTTTTTGTCAGCCATGCGGGTGGCGTGCATGTCGGGGTGCATAGTATTGTCGCGATGCCGTTTTCCCCGAGCTTATCAATCACAAGGTGCAGCCACGAAAAATCGTAATGCCCTTCGGTCGGCTCCATCCGGCTCCAAGCGAACTCCGCGATGCGCATGACGTTCATGCCCGCTCGTTTCATCTGCGCGATGTCTTCGTCGATCTGCTCAAGCGGCCAGTCCTCGGGGTAGTATGCGGCTCCCAGATAGGGGGGCTTCCACTCTTTTTTCGGCATGTTGAACCTCCGGCGAATTGTGTCAGATTTGTCAAATAGAATACCATTAATGAAGCTCCTTTGCAATCACGTTGAGATGGTTATGAGCTAATCCTTATCTTTAACAACTGTTATTCTGGCGGCATCCGGTGTATAATAATGTGTCGAGGTGAGTCCATGATGGCTGACATTGTCATTATTGGCGGCGGGCCAGCGGGGCTTACAGCCGCTATTTACGCCGCGCGGAGCGGGCTTGACGCTGTCGTTCTCGAGCGGATGTTCGCGGGCGGTCAAGCGGCGATTACGCCCGTGATTGAGAACTATCCCGGCGCACCTGGCGTCACCGGGGCAGACCTTGCTCAGAGCATGGCCGATCAAGCGGAGAAGGCGGGCGCGCGTATCCTGTATGAGGATGTGACAGGGCTTGAGCTGGGGGACGGCATACGCGTGCGTCTCGGCGAAAAAGCGCTGTCCGCGCGGGCGGTCGTCCTGTGCACGGGAGCGAAACCGAAGCCGCTCGGCGCGGAAGGAGAGGCGCGTCTGACCGGATCAGGCGTGAGCTACTGTGCCACCTGCGACGGTGCGCTTTACCGCGGCAAAGAAGTCGCGGTCATCGGCGGAGGCAACACCGCACTCACCGATGCCATTTATCTCTCCGCACTTGCGTCGCGCGTGCACATCATCCACCGCAGGAGTGAGTACCGGGGGGATCGCGCGCTGGCTGAACGGCTGCGTGTACCGCCCAATGTGGTTGAACACTTGGATCGCGTCGTGGGCCAATTCGTCGGCGGCGAGCGTCTGGAGGCGCTGAACCTGACCAGCGCCGATGGCACCCGCGCTGAAAAGCTCCTCGTCTCAGGCGCGTTTGTCGCTGTGGGCATTGAGCCGCAGAATGCGCTTGTTCGTGATTGCCTCGCGCTTGATGACGCCGGGTTTGTTATCGCGGGTGAGGATTGCCGCACGGCCGTGCGAGGGCTATACGTCGCGGGCGACCTGCGTGCAAAATCCATTCGTCAAGTGGTCACTGCCGTCGCCGACGGCGCAAACGCTGCGGAAAGCGCGCGAGCTGATTTGTCATGAGCGGGTCTTGGTACAGCGGATGAACGTATGCTTAGGGCGGTGCCGCAGGGTCGTGTACGCAGTCCTCGCGAATCGTTCGCACCGCTTTGTGACGCTGCTGCGGCGTCCTCAAGGTTCGCTGGCCGCCGTAAATGCACTCGCGTCGTCAGATCAACTCCTTGGTGCGGTACCGCATTAACGCTTTGGGAGGGTTTACATGGGTAGAATGTTTGGCACGGACGGTGTGCGCGGCATCGCGAACAAGGATTTAACGTGCGAGTTGGCCTACCAACTCGGGCGCGCGGGCGCGTATGTTCTCGCGCAGGGAGCGGGGCAAAAGCCCAACATCCTCGTGGGGCGTGACACGCGCATATCGGGCGATATGCTGGAGGCAGCGCTTATCGCGGGCATTTGCTCGGTGGGTGCCAACGCGACTGTGGTCGGCGTGTTGCCAACGCCCGGCATCGCGTACCTGACGCGTGTAACGGGCGCGGATGCGGGCGTTGTTATTTCCGCTTCGCACAACCCCGTGGAGGATAACGGTATCAAGTTTTTCTCGTCCGCCGGGTTCAAGCTCCCCGATGAAACGGAGGATCGCATCGAGGCCGTCATCCGCGGCGACGTCTCGCTCCCCGAGCCGCCTACGGGCGAAAGCGTGGGTCGACGCCTCGCCATGCCGGACGCCGCTTCGCGATACATTGAGTTTCTGGTATCCACCGCCAACGCGCGCCTTGACGGCATGACAGTGGCGCTCGACTGCGCGAACGGCGCGTCCAGCGCGATCGCCCCCGTCGTGTTTGAGCGGCTTGGCGCGCGGGTCATCGCCACACACAACGTGCCCGACGGAACCAACATCAACAAAAATTGCGGATCCACGCATCCCGAAAACCTTCAGCACACCGTCAAGGCCCACAAAGCGCAGGCAGGGCTCGCGTTTGATGGCGACGCCGACCGCCTGATCGCGGTCGACGATGCGGGCGAGCTGGTGGACGGCGACCACATCATGGCGCTGTGCGGCAAGCATATGAAAGAACGGGGCACGCTCAAGAAGAACACCGTCGTGGCGACGGTCATGTCCAACATGGGCCTGGACATCGCGGGGCGAGAGCTCGGGCTAGACATCAAGCGCACCGCCGTCGGCGACCGTTACGTGCTCGAACTGATGCTTGAAGAAGGCTACAACCTTGGCGGCGAACAGTCCGGCCACATCATCTTCCTTGACCACAACCCAACCGGCGACGGGATTTTGACCGGTATACAGCTCCTTGTGTTGCTCGCGGGAGCACGCGTACCGCTCTCGAAGCTATCAGCCTCCGTCATGACCACGCTGCCCCAGACGCTGGTCGGCGCGCGCGTCAAGGATGACGCCAAGCGCACTTGGAAAGACAACGCCGCCATCACCGCCGAAATCGCCGCCATCGAGGTCGCCCTTCATGGCAACGGGCGCGTGTTCGTCCGCCCATCCGGCACCGAGCCGCTCATCCGCGTGCTCGTCGAGGGTCCGCAAGCGGCCTATAACGATCAGGCTGCTGCTCGCCTCAAAGCGCTGCTCGAAAGCCTGTAACGCAAGTAAAAAGCGGCGGAGCGTGTGCTCCGCCGTTTCAGCCCGTCGACAAAGTAGTTGGCGGGCTGAAACTATATCGGCCAACCAAAAGGAAAGGCGCGGAGCGGTGTCGAAATAGATAACGGGTGAGAGCGATGTTGCGAAATGGGAGCAAACAACAGGAAGCGGAGATCGTGATACTTGAGCAGATGATCCCCGAG
>JAVBRD010000034.1:0-17987 GCA_031548365.1 Eubacteriales bacterium | reverse complement strand
ACGACGTCGTCGGGTTCAAGCTGCACGATGTGCGCGCCAAACGCGGATGTGAGCGCGGTTGGATCGGTGTGCATGTCGAGCATAGCTTCGAGCACGTGCCCCATCTGCCCGATGCGCGCCTTGCGTAGACGCCTGAGCGTTCTAGCGACCGCGCACCACTCGGCAAGCTCCTTCTCCGCGCGCGTGTCATTCTGAAGCGTGCCGATCACGCACGGCGGAATGGGTTTGCCCATGCGCCTGGCCACGCCCACAAACTCGGGCAAAGAGCAAATGTTGTCGTTCGCGAGCTGCATGTAAGTGTTGGCACGCTCGTAGTCAAGCGCGCGCATGGGCTGGAGCGCGACGAGCACGATCGGCATGGTCAGCGCGCGAACGAGCACGCCCCACGTCGCGCTCGTGGCATAGGTCAGCATATCAACAAACAAAATATCCACACCCGAAGCCGCGATGGCGTCAACCGCCGCGTACGCGCTCTCAGCGTTGTCAACCATCCCAAACGATACAACCGTCGTGCCGAAGCTCGCCAATTTATGCTTCAACACATCGAAATACCCCATCAGTTCGCCGAGTAAACCCTCGAACTGGCCCCAGTACGTCTCGTGGCCCACGCCCAGCAGCCCCACGCGCGGGGCTGCGATCTCCCGCCGCTTGATCATATACGCCTCCCGTCTCCCGGCTTCATCAGTCCGAGCGTGTCGCGCAGCATGAACTCATGGCTTGACCCGTTTTCCACGTAGTGTAAGCGTTCGCCCACGCCCAAGTCTTCGTAGAGTTGCCGCACAAAAGGCACAATCCTGCGCGTCGCGTCGATGGGGATGACCGCGTCACCCTGCCCGGCCTCGATGATGAGCCTGCGCGGGCAAACGAGCGCGGCAATCTCGGCAAACGAAAAACGCCTCTCTGAGTCATGCCAGACAAACTCGGTGTCCGCTCGGTCTCCACGCAGCATGTAGCGGATGTGATCTCCAAAGATGCACGATGAGTACACCGTCTCGATGCGCGTCTCTGCCGCGGCGCACATGAGCGCGTAATACCCGCCGTACGAAAGACCCGCGATAGACACGCCACCTTTCAACACATCCTCGCGCAGCAGCATGGCGTCGATAGTGCGCGATATTTTGAGCATCTCAACCGAGGTCAGGCGCGTGCCCGCTGCGTGGCACAGCCTGTCCATGTACGCGCGCGACTGGGGTGGAATCCCCGACGCGTCACCATCCACAAAAGGGCGGAACAGAAGCATGGGCGCGCACACGATGTATCCCGCGCGCGCGAAATCACGGCCCGCGCCATTGTAATTGCCGGTGCGGTCCATATCGCAGATCGTGTCGGGACAGCCTCCCCCGCCATGCACCGCGATGAGCAGCGGGCGCGGCCCCGGCATCTTTGGCTTCATAATCAGGCTGTAGCAGTCGAGCCCTTCGCACACCGCCGCGTACGCGCGGTATACGGTGATCTCGTCATCTTCGCCTAGATACGTCGTCGTCTGCTTCGTCTCAACAGGCGAATGCGCTGGAGGATACCCGATCGATGCCAAAAATTCCGACCGATACCCTGCGATTGAGCGTTCGAAGCCCTCTATGGACGACCTGTCGGGCTTGAACCACGCCTTGCGCTCCTCCGCTGTGTTCTCCAGCATCGTTAAGATGAAATCCCTCAACTGCTTGTGGTTGGCTTCGCGATAGTTTTTCGTCTCAGCCGAGGGCATTGTGAACTTCTCCGGCATTTTCTCGCCTCCATCACGCTTCGTTTTCAGGTGGCCTGTAGTCCGGATTGACTTCAGGTATTTTCGCGCCGACTTCCGCGCGCCACGATTTGAGCTTGCCGTGGAGCTGCGTGACGATGGCCTGGTTCCCATTGGACACATCGCGCGTCTCGCCCTCGTCCTCCGCGAGGTTAAAGAGAAGCAAGCGCCCGTCCTCAAAGAACTCGATGAGCTTCCATTGGCCTTCGCGTATGCTGGAGCCCGGCGTTCCGCCCTGATTGCCATAGTGCGGGTAATGCCAGTACAATGCACGATCTTCCAAATCACGCCCATCAAACAGCGGGCATAGGCTCACGCCGTCCACGTGCTGTTCGGGCATGGACGGCGCGCCCGCAGCTTCTAGGAATGTCGGATAAAAGTCGCAGGTCGTAACCGGTGTCCGGCACACTGACCGTTCGGGAACACGTCCCTTCCAGCGGATGAGCAGAGGTTCGCGCACGCCGCCCTCGTACATCCAGCCTTTGCCTTCAGAGAGCGGCAGGTTGCACGTCGGGCTGGTTTCCGCCGAGGAAAGCCCGCCGTTGTCCGATGTGAACACGATGAGCGTATCGTCCAAAATGCCCTCGCGCTCGAGCGCGGCGAGCACGCGGCCGATGTTGTCGTCCAGGTTTTCCACCATGTCCGCGTAATGAATGTCGGACTGAACGGTGCGTCTTGTGACGCGCATGTGGCGCTTGGACAGGCTTGGGAAGTGCTCGCCCTCCACGAGCGCGTCAATCTTGTCAAGGCCCATGCGCTCAGCCTTGCGCCGGTATTTCTCTAGATGCTCGCCCGGCGTCTGGATGGGAATATGGACGGCATAATGCCAGAAATTTAGGTAAAACGGCTTGCCCTTGTCACGCTCGCTGATGAGCTTGACAGCTTCTGTCGTCAGGCGGTCGGTCAGGTACTCGCCTTTCGGCCCGTCTTCGATCGTGCCGATGCCCCACGGGCTGAAGTACCCGTCCTTGGGATGCCCCCACATGCAGCCCCCAATGTTGACATCAAAGCCATGCGTATCCGGGTAATGCTCCGGCCCGCCCAGATGCCACTTACCCACATGCCACGTCTGATAGCCCGCGTCTCTAAGCGCGGTTGCCACCGTCGCCTCCGTGTGCGGCAGCTCATAGCGGTAGGGAGCGCCGATGAGCCTTCCCTTCGCGTTCCCCCCGATGTAGTCCGTAATGCCTACACGCGCGGGCACTTTACCCGTCATCATGGACGCGCGGGAGGGCGAGCACACCGGACAAGTCGCGTACGCGTCGGTGAAACGCATGCCCTCCGCGGCGATGCGATCGATATTGGGCGTCTCATAAAACGCCGAACCCGTGCAGGACAGATCCCTCCATCCCATGTCGTCGATCAGGAAGAATACGATGTTTGGCTTTTTCTCCACGCTCTCCCGCCTTTCGCGCCGTTCCCCCATGAATAGCCGCGGCGATTTGGCTTCATTATATAGACTGCGGCGCTGTAAAACAAGCAAGCAGGCGCGTTTACCGTGTGCATCGTCACGGTCCGTGCGCTACGGAACAAAAAGAAATTGTCACGAAAATTCTAGCGACTCACGAGATGGCCGACACAGGAAGCAGCTCCTCTACATGAAATGTTGATCTCCGTCTGACCTCAACCCGATCTTCATTCTTGCAAATGCGTCCATGGTCTGATATGCTGGGCGAAACTGGGATATCTGAAAACCCACCAAAGAAGGCAGGACAACTCATGCCGTTTAAGATCATCGCCGACAGCTGCTGTGATATCACACCCGAACTCAAGCGTAAGCTCGGGATCATCATGGTGCCGCTCACCCTGCTCCTGGGGGAAAGGGCATTCACCGATGACGAGAACCTCAACATCGCGTCCTTCACGGCCCAAATGACGGCGTGCACTGAAAAAATTGGATCGGCAGCGCCCTCCCCCGAGCTGTACAGCGACGCGTTTGAGGGCGGCGACGCGTTTGCGATCACGCTTTCGAGCAACCTGTCGGGATCGCACGCCAGCGCTCTTGTGGGAAAACAGCTTGCCGAGGAGCGCGCGAACAAACAAATACACGTTTTTGACTCAAAGAGCGCGTGCGCCGGGGAGCTTCTCGTCGCGCTCGAACTCAAAAAAATGATCGACGCGAACAACCCGTTTCCGCGGATTGTATCATCGATCGAAAGCTTTATTTCCGAAATGCGCACTTATTTTGTGCTTGATAACATCGATAACCTTCTGAAAAATGGCCGCCTCAACCGCATCGTGGGCACCATCATCTCCGCTCTGGGCATCAAGCCCGTCATGGGCGCGGATAAGGACGGCCATATTCAGATGTACACGCAGGCGCGCGGTCACAGGCAGATCGTCGACCGGCTCGCGGACACCATTGAGCGCAGCGGTAAGAAAACAGACGGAAAGAGTCTGGTCATCGCGCACTGCGACAACCCCGGCCTTGCCGAAAAACTGATGGACGCCGTTCGCAGCCGGTACAACTTCTCCGAGATCGTCGTCGTGCCCACGCGCGGCGTCAGCACGATCTACGCCAACGTCGGCGGCATTGTGCTGGCGTTCTAGACGGGGCGGGAAACGCGAAAACGGTTCGCATCGCCCGCTTTTTGAAGACGTACGATCAATGGTTTTGTATCCGGTCCTCCGCGCCATAGCCGTATGTGTGCCATGGCGTCATGAGATCCAGTAGTTTTCTCGTCTGAGTTGCCATTCGCCGGATACATACTCGCAGATGAATTCCGCGCCCGTCGGTTCACCCGTCTGCACCAACAGACGGCGGCTCTCGCTCTGTTTCATCAGTGTCTTGGTAACGCTTGTTTGGAGCAAGTCACCGCTGAGCTTCTTGTCTTGGAAGGATATCTGGATGGCCAGCCCCTGCTCCGGCCCACCCAGTCCCCCGAATGTGTCCGGTCTGACGAGCATGTCGGCAAACCTCGCTTGCAGCGCGCTTTCCACCTTCGTTTTTTCCCAATAATCCACACCCGACAAATCCAACGCGAGTTGCGTTACGCCGCGGTTCATCGTTGATTCCTGTACCATGATCTGATTGAAAACCGTGATGTACGCCTCAAGTACGTGCTCGCTTCTTAGGCTGGGCAGCCATTTCTCCATCTCATTCGCCGCGCGGCGGCTCGACAGACTCAGCCCTTGTTGGGTTGAGTCTGCTTTATTGAGCGTGATCGTTTGCATCACATAATAGCTCGTATCGCTTCGGGCGAGCTCGAGAAACGCGTCGTCCGAGAGCGAGCTGACATAGCGGCTGTCCTCGCGCGCCCACGCCTCCCCCTGCCGGGCGACGTTCCAGCGGACGATGAGCGCGTCGGGCGAAGCATACCCCAGCACCACAAACCATCCGAGCAGCGAGAGCGCACACACCGCCATGAGCGGGAGACGGTCAAACTTCATGCGCGCGGCGCACAGCGCGATCACCGCCGCGATGTACACGATGAACCATGCCGAAATCAACCGAAGCCACGTCAAACCGTATTCCGAAACGTACATCCCCAGCCGCACCCAGCTTGACACGAGCATGAGCACGGTCATCCCAAGCTGCACCGCGAGCAGAATGCGCACCGCCCGGCCCTTAGAAAAATGCAGGTGCACACCAAACAACGCTAGATTGATTGCGGCAATCGCAATGAGCTGCGAAAACCCCTGCCGCGCGTACTCCGAGTACGTCAGCGTGCCCGGTAATCCCGCTCGGCCAAACAGGTAGGTGAATTGCACCATGGAAAAGAGCGCGTACACCGCAATCACCGAGCCGAGGACAACGCACGCGATCACTGCGTCCAGGGCGGGTTTGACCGCCGCGCGCGGCCTCAGTTTCTCAGCATAGCGTGCGTTCCAGAAAAAAGAATAAAACAGAATGGCCGCGACAAACGAAAGCACCGCGTGCCCCGCGAAGTCGCCCAGGCGAAAATGCTTGAAAATTCCGTCAAGGTAGTAAGAAAACACGACATCCGCGCTGATCAGAAGCGCGAACACGACAACAAGAAGCGGAACTGCGATGAGCGCACCGATGAGCACTTTGCGGAGTGTGGCGTGGCGTTCGGTCGCCCAGAGCGAGCCAAGCGCGGTAAAGAACGCGCCAATCGCGCAGAAGGGCCGCCACGCCCATCCCATGAACCAAGCGAGCACAAACCCGCCCGCGTCTTTGAGCGGAAACTCTCCCCACACAAACTGCGCGTGCGCCATGAGCGTGAGCGGGAGCACGAGAAACGTTAAATAGCCGTACTCAGTGCGGTAGTCAAAGATGAATCCCCAAGCAGCGAGCGCGAACGCGCACCCCGCAATCCCCCAAGCCACGAAGTTGCGTTTGACCTTATGCCAGTTAAACGCGCAGAACAGCGCGAGGTAGACCATCCAAAACGCGGAGAACATCGGGATATAGCGCTCGCCGGGCCCATCAAGCGATGCGATGAACAGACGGTCGAACGCGATGCCGACAGCCGTCGCGACGGGCAAAAGCCAGCGTTCTGCGTTGGAAACCACGTTCTTTTCCTTTGCAACAGCGCCGGAGTTCATCTCATTCGTCATCTTCGGGTTCACTTCCTTCCACATATTCGAGCAGGTCGCCCGGTTGGCAGCGCAGCACACGGCACAGCTTGTTCAGGGTGGACAGCCGGATCGCCCGTCCCTTTTCGTTCTTCAGTATCGACAAATTCGCAGGACTGATGCCCACACGCGCCGACAGCTCGGACAGCCCGATTTTTCGTCTGGCCATCATCACGTCCAAATTGACCACAATCACGCAAGTCCCTCCCCCGCCTCGTCCGCGCTTCATATTGTTAAATCATTTTCCTGCTTGAACCTGACCGCCCTTAAGAACAGCCCTGCGAGTGTGGCCGCGCACAGCGCGCCGATGGCCAGCAGCGCGGAGCACACCGCGGTCAGTATCGTAAAGTACGCCACCGATTTAAGCAAAAACAGCGCCGACGCGCCCACCGCCGCGATGGCCACCCTTCGAAGGGCTGAAACGTTGCGTGGGACAAACGGATCCTCTGTCACCGTGCGCACCATGAGCACCATCTCGCCCAGCACCCACAGCGCCAAGGCCGCGACCGCCATGAGGAAAAACAGCAAAAAGCTGCGGTAACCAGGGTCGGCCAAGTACGCGTCACGCAGAATGAACGCGAAAGTGTTGAGCATGAATGGCAACGTGCACACCAGCGCGAACACACCGACAAACATGGTGACCAGCACCGCAAACAAAAGCCTTGGCGCCCACCAACTCTTCATGGCGTTTTGTCACTCCTTTGGCATAGGCTGGGGCCATCATAGCACACCGCACGACGCATTTCAATACTAATTTATCGATTATCGATAAATTTATGCCGATGCGCGGTTTTTCTACGTTTTTCCAAATCAGCGTGCCAAAGGGTGCTAAATCTGGTATGATGTTCTCAGAAATGACCCACGTTTTGCTTTGGAGGTGTTTGCTTTGAACGTTCACGACATCCAATCCGCGCTACGCGCCGCGACGATGGAAGGCAAGAATCAGGTGTTCACCGAAGCTCGCGGCGACGCGTGGAAAAAAATCGGCACGAGCGAGTACCACAGGCTGATGCTGGACGAGCTGAAAACCGGTGCGAACGGCTACCTCGGCGAACCGATCCCCTGCGAGGTGTTTTCCAAGTACAAGCTTTTCGACACCACTGGCGACCGCGACCAGTACCAAGCGGTTTACTTCAACAAACGCGGCCGGCTCGCGCACTTCGCGGCCATGGCGCTCCTCGATGGCGGAGAAGCCTACATTTCCGCGCTCGAAGACACGATTTGGGCGATCTGCAATGAGTACACGTGGTGTTTGCCCGCCCACCTCGGCTGGAAGAGCCTTGAGGTCATCGACCGATTGAACAAACAGAGTTATCTCGATGTCGGTTACACAGGCAAGTCGATCAGGGAACACCACGACATGGTTGATCTGTTCGCGTCGGAAACTGGTTTCGCCATCGCGGAAACGCTCAGTCTGCTGGGCGACAGGCTCCACCCGCTGGTGGTCGACCGCGCGAAGAAGGAAATCCTCTCGCGCATCATCGAGCCGTACATGGCCATCAACGAACCGTTCGGCTGGGAGTCGGGCACAGGCAACTGGACGGCGGTGTGCGCCGGCTCGGTTGGGTCGGCTGCGATCTACATGATCAGCGACGACTCCGCGCTAGCAAGCGTCCTGCGCCGCGTCACCGACTCAATGGAGCGTTATCTGCTCGGTTTCTCCGAAGAGGGCGTGTGCACCGAAGGCACGGGGTACTGGACGTACGGCTTCACGTTCTACACCTGCTTTGCGGAGCTTCTTTACCAAAGAACGGGCGGTCGTATCGAACTGATGAAAGGCGAGCGCGTGAGGAACATCGCCACGTTCATCCAGAGAGCGCACATACAGAGCGGCATCTTCCCGTGGTTCTCCGACGTCGGGCTGAGCGAGACGCTCAACATCGGGCTTTTCGAGCATCTCAAACGCAAATTCCCTGAGGTCGTGGTCCCCGCCATCGCGTACCGCGAAGGCACGAGCGGCGACCACTGCTACCGATTCTGCAAATTCCTTCGCAGCTTCGTCTGGGCGACCGGGCAGGCGGGTGACCCCGGCAACCCCAGCGGCGACACAGTATTCGCGGATGCGCAGTGGGCGATTTCGCGTTCGAACGAGAGCGGCGCGGCGGCCTTCGCGTGCAAAGGAGGCCACAACGCTGAACCCCACAACCAAAATGACGTCGGTTCCTTTATGTTGCTCTCCAAAGGCGAGGTGCTCTTCCCCGATCCGGGCCGCGGCCGCTACACGCGGCAATACTTTAGCCCCACTCGTTACACGTTCTTCAACGCGGGATCGCAGGGGCACAGCGTGCCCATGGTGGACGGCGGGTATCAGAAAGGCGGGCAGGAGTACGCGGCGACCAGCTTTAACGCCGCCTCCAGCGAACGCGCGATGACCGTATCCATGGACATCGCGGGCGCATACGGCGTCAATGCGCTCACATCCATCCGCCGCGAGATGATGTTCGACCGCGATACGAATGTGTTCACGCTGATCGACGCGTTCAGCATGTCGTCACCGGCCGGCATCGTGGAGCGCATCATTGCCGCATCGGTTAAGAAACCCCTGATTGAGAGCGGAAAAATCACGGTGTTTGGGCGGAACACGTCAGCGGAGCTTGAGTTTGACGCTGGCGCATTTGGCTGCGAAATCAAAAATGTGCCAGAGGATGCGTGGTACGACGTTCCGGGCTTCACGCTTTACGCGATCGACTTTACGGCTAAATCCAAGGACGGCACGCCGTCTTTCCGCGCAAGCATCGGCCTCTAGTGCTAAAAAAAGTTGAGTTGGAGGGATCGTCATGGTCAAACAAGCCGTTTACTCGTGCGACCTCGCAAAGCATCTGGCCGCGCCGGGTGCGTTCAAGCCTTTCCCGGCCTACGCCGACCGCGCCGCGTGGAACGCTCTGGACGAGGAAGTCAAAGCCTACTTCAGCGGTCTGGCGCGCGGGCTTGCGTTCTATGAGTTCGCACCCCTGCCCGCGACCCGCTACCTTGATTTCTATCGCGACGGCAACCGCTCGCGCTACGAAAAACTCTACTTTGACCGCCGCGCAAACCTGTTCGCGCTTTTGATCGCGGAGTGCATCGCGGGCGACGGCGCGCTTGTGGACACGATCATCGACGGCGTATGGGCGATCTGCGAAGAGACGAGCTGGGTGGTTCCCGCGCACAACAACCAGCGCGACGCGAATCGTACAAACTTCGGCCTCATCCACGAACTGCCAGACATGGAAGCGCCCACCTACATCGACCTGTTCGCTGCCGAAACCGGAAGCCTGATGACGTGGGTTTACTATTTCCTGTGCGACGAGATCGCCAAGCGCTCCCCGCTGGTCAAGCGCCGTATTGAGCTGGAGGTCAAGCGGCGCATCATCGACCCCTACCTCGCGGACGACACCTTCTGGTGGAAAGGCCTGATGAGCGACCGTCCCGTGAACAACTGGAACCCGTGGATCAACTCCAACGCGCTCGCCGCGCTCCTCGTGCTCGAAAAAGACGTAGCGCGCAGGATCGAGGGCGTGAAGCGCTCGGCGGAATCGGTGCAAAAATGGCTGGACATCTACCACGAGGATGGCGGCTGCGACGAAGGGCCGGGGTACTTCGGCGTCGCGGGCGCTTCGCTGTTTGATTACCTTGAGGAGCTGGCGTGCGCGACAAACGGCGCGGTCAATGTCTACGGAGACAAACTCATCGGGGAGATCGCCAAGTACATTTACCGCGTTCACATCTCTGGCGACTACTTCGTCAACTTCGCCGACGCCGCCGCGCGCGTGAGCACGGACGCCGCACTGCTCGAGCGCGTGGGCGTGGCCATCAAGGACGATGAGCTCGTCGCGTTCTCACAGCACCAGATCGCGACCGGGGCTTCGGAAAAGCCGTATGTTACGCAGCGCCGCGCGCTTTACCGCGCGCTGAGCAGCATCTTCGGTTATCAGTCGGACTCGCCCAAAGGGCGCGTCATCGCGCCGCTCGACCACTACTTCGCGGGCATCCAGGTCATGACCGCGCATGCCAAGAAGGACAGCGAAGAAGGCATTTTCGTCGCGGCCAAAGGCGGCAATAACGCCGAAAGCCACAATCACAACGATGTCGGATCCTTCGTCATTTACAAGGACGGCAAACCGGTCGTCATTGACGCGGGCGTTGAGACGTACTCCAAAAAGACGTTTAGCCCCGACCGTTATGACATCTGGACAATGCAGTCATGCTACCACAACCTACCGACCATCAACGGTTTCGACCAAGTCGCGGGCCTTCAGGCTGCCGCCAAGGATGTCTCCTGCACGTCCGACGGTGTGTTGTCCTGCCTGTGCATGGACATTGCCAACGCCTACCCCGAGGCTGCGGGCATCTTGCAGTACAAGCACTGTGTATGCTTCGACAGGCGCGACGGCACAGTCACCATCAAGGACAATTACGACCTCGAGAAAGCGCTCGCGCCACTCACCACGCACGTCCTCTGCTTTAACAGGCCCGTCCCCGCGGGCGATGGCGTTCTCGACCTCGGCGGGCTCACGCTAACATTTGATACAAGCGCCTTCACCGCGGGCGTGGAGACCATCGCCATGGCGGATCAAAAGATCTGCCGCGATTGGGGCAAGAGCGAAATCTACCGCGTCGTCCTCACGGCGAAAAAGACCGAAACACGGGGCGGCTTCACCCTCAAAATCGGTTAGAATACGTTTCTCCGCCCGGCGCGCATGCGCCGGGCGGGTTTGCGCAAGGAGATGCGTACATGCGGTTTGAAAAAAGGATGATCAGCACGGAAACCTACGAGGCCGCGGCCGTGTTCGATGTCAACAACGACGGCATCCCGGATATCGTGAGCGGCGCGTACTGGTACGAAGGGCCGGATTTCACAAAAAAGCACAAAATCTGTGATATCGCGCCTACAGAGGACTATTTCGACGATTTTTCCGACATCGGTATAGATGTCAACGGTGACGGGTGGACAGACATCGTCACAGGGGGCTGGTGGGGTAAGACGCTCCGCTGGCGCGAAAACCCGGGCGCGAAGGGCGGGGAGTGGATCACGCACGACATCGACGCATGCGGGAGCATCGAAACCATCCGCTTATACGACATTGACGGTGACGGCGTTTCCGAGGTCTTCCCAAACACCCCGGCGGACCTGTGCGCTGCTACAAGCTCGTCAATGGACAATTCGTCAGGCACGTGCTTCACGATTCGCCCTCCGGGCACGGCATGGGGTTTGGCGACGTCGACGGAGACGGCAAGATCGAGATCATCCTTGCGGGCGGCGTCCTCCACCAGCCGGGAGGCGGCCCGCTGTCCGGCCCATGGACGCTCTCGTCCGAGTTTTCCCTCGGTTCGGCGAGCGTGCCAATCCTCGTGCACGACGTCAACGGCGACGGCCTGTCCGACCTGATCGTGGGTAACGCGCACAACTATGGGCTATACTGGCTCGAACAGGCGCGGGACGCGTCCGGCAGGCGCGCGTGGATCAAACACTACATTGACGATGAGATTGCCCAAGCGCACGATCTCCAGCTTTGCGACATCGACGGCGACGGCACGCTTGAGCTCATCACGGGAAAGCGCTTCCGCGCGCACTGCGGCCGGGACCCGGGCGACAATGACGACCCAGGTGTTTACTATTACAAAATGCATGGCGGACGGTTCACAAAGCACGTCATCGACCACGGCGCGCCCGAGGCTTCAGCCGGCGCGGGCATCTGGTTTGCGCTCTCAGATCTTCGCGGATGCGGCCACATGGACATCATCGCACCCGGCAAAACAGGTCTGTACCTATTCACCAATCTTGGGTAATGGCCCCATCAAAGAGGTGGCAATCATGAGATCCATCGCGATCATCGGCGCTGGAAGCATCATTTTCTGCAAGACGCTTTTGCTCGACATTCTCGCGACTCCGGGGCTTGAAGACACGCATTTTCGCCTGATGGCACCCTCCCTTGGGAAACAGTCACAGGTCAAGGCGCTCGCCGACCGCGTCATTGCCCGTTGCAAACTGCCCGCCAGGGTCACCTGCCACACGTCCATGGCTGAGGCGCTTGACGGCGCTGACTACGTAATCGCGACGTACCAAGTGGGCGGCGTGGATGTCTACCAAACCGATATCGAGATCCCTTTGCGCTATGGCGTCGATCAGTGCATCGGGGACACGATGGGCCCCGGCGGTATTTTCCGCACCGCGCGCACCGCACCGGTTTGCCTTGAGATGGCCGCGCTCATCAAAAGGCTCTGTCCCGAAGCGCTGGTGCTCAACTACGTCAACCCCATGGCCACCGTGTGCTGGATGCTCGCGGATGCCTGCGTCAAATCCGTGGGCCTCTGCCACGGCGTGCAGACCACACTCGACCTGATCGCTGGAGTCGTAGGTGTTGATAAACGCAAGATCGACTACCTGTGCGCGGGCATCAACCACATGGGGTGGTTTCTTGAGATCAAGACCGAGGGCCGCGATCTCTACCCCATCCTGCGCGAGCGCATGGAGAGACCCGAGTTTTACGCGAACGAGAAAGTGCGCGGCGAGGTCATGCGACACTTCGGCTATTTCATGACCGAGTCCACCGGCCACCTCTCCGAATACCTGCCCTGGTTCCGCAAGAACGACGCTGCGCTTGCGCTTTACTGCGACGAGCCGGGCTTCGGCGGTGAAACGGGCGCATATCTGTCGTTTGCGAAGCACACCGCGGAGAAGTACAGCGGGCTTGACATGCTCGCTCGTGAACCCGACACTCTCCCTCCGCGCTCGGTCGAGTACGGTTCCCGCATCATCGAAGCGATTGAGCTCAACCGCCCGTTCCGTTTCAACGGCAACCTGCGCAATTCGGGCATGATCGCCAACCTGCCGCCTGACTGCATCGCCGAAGGCCCGGTCTACGCCGACGCGCTCGGTCTTCATCCTACGCTCGTGGGCGAACTCCCGCCCCAGCTGGCAGCGCTCAACATGACCAACATTGGCGTTCAGCGGCTGGCGGTTTTGGCCGCGACGCGGGGCGATCCCGAACTGTTGGTCCAAGCCGCCGCACTTGACCCTCTCACGGCCGCAAAGCTTACGCTCCGCGAGATTCGCGACATGGTCGCCGACATGCTGGAATCCCAGCGCGACTACCTCCCGCAGTTTGCGGGGAAAGCCGTTCGCCGCGCGCCGGCCATTTCCATCCCCGCCAACACCGTGCGCGCGGACACCCCCATCGACCCTGCGCTCGCAATCCACGCGCGATTTGGCGAACTCGCAAAAGAGCACTAGTCCATGAAGGCGGGAACCCGCGCGTTTCACGGCGCCCATTCGCTCGGCTGCGTCGTTCCCCGGCTGCCACCGCTCCCGGTTACGCTCCTCTCGGCATGTGCAGGACACAAAGCAACGCTCGCCGCCTCACTTAGCGATTGATTTTCTTGTGTCCGGCTGATAAACTGTCATGAGGAAGCCACACCAAGGAGCCAATGGTTTGAAAGAACGACTCGAGCAGATCATGATCCACGCGCTCACGCTTACGGGTCTTTTGAGGAAGAACAACACGGGTCCAAGGCGCAGAAGCACACTTCGGTCCGCTGCGTACACCGGCGGCGCGCGCACCGGTTTTTTTTCCGCGCCCGGCATACGCATCGCCGTTGCTGCGGCTGTCACGTTCATGGTGCTGGTCGGTGTGATCGCGGCGGTCGTTGCGGCCTCCGCCAGCCGGAAAGACCCCGCCGCGCTTGCTGCGGCCGTCCCGCCAACGCCCTCGGTCGCGCCCGAAGCGCCCGCCACCCCCGAAATCACGCCGGAACCTGAACCGGATCCCACATTCGACTTTGAAACGGGTGAAGATGCTGTATACGTGCCGCCGGTGGACGAGTCGCCCGCCCCGGTCGACGACCCCTACGCAAAGCTCAACCCAGGCGAGACAAACCCGCGTGTTATGGAGCTGCAAGAGCGTTTGATGGACCTGGACTACATGGAGAACGACGAGCCGACAGAGTTCTATGGCTTCGTCACGCAGTACTCACTCCAGCTGTTCCAGCGCGAGCACGGCCTGCTTGTCGACGGCATCGCAGGCCCGGATACGCTCAAGCTGCTCTTTTCCGACGAAGCGCTGCCCTACGTCGTGCGCAAGGGCGATCGCGGCACAGACATCCTCGAGATGCAAAAACAGCTGCGCGAGCTTGGGTACCTGAAGGAACGCGCCAATGGCACATTCGGCGAAGCGACGCTGGCCGCTGTCCAAGCATTCCAGAAACGCAACGGCCTCAAGAACGACGGCGTGATCGGCTCCAAAACGCGCGAGGCGCTGTATTCTGAAAAAGCCAAGCCCGCGCCAACACCCAAGCCGACACCGACTCCCACACCCAAACCGGGCACCACGCCTAAAAAGGCGACACCCACCCCCAAACCCGGCGCCACACCCAAGGCGACGGCCAAGTCATCTTCCTCCGCCAAAGGGGTCGACAAGCTGATCGACATCGCTCAGGGCCTTAAAGGCAAAAAATACGTGTTCGGCGCAAAAGGGCCCAGCACATTCGACTGCTCAGGTTTTGTATACTACTGCCTCAAAGAGGCGGGCGTATCCCTGCGCTACATGACAAGCGACGGCTGGCGCTCCTCCTCCTACAAAACCATCAGCAGCATGTCCGACCTTAGAAAGGGCGACATCCTCTGCTTCGACGGGCACGTCGGAATCTATCAGGGCAACGGCACCATGATCGACGCGTCGTCATCAAACGGCAAGGTACGGGTCACCAAGGACATACGCGAAAACTCCTACTGGACAAAACACTTCATTTGCGCTAAGCGCGTTTTCGATTAGGCGGGAGGGATTTCTATGGCCAAGGTCAAACTTGCATTCGCGGGTGTGGGTTTTATGGGACAGCTCGCGCATCTGGAAAACTACATGCAAATCCCCGATTGCGAGGTGGTCGCCGTCGCGGACGCGCGCACAGACATGGCCGCGAGAGTTGCGTCCAACCACGGCATCCCGCGAGTGTACCCCGAAATTTCACAAATGCTTGAAAGCGAAACCGTCGACGGCTATGTCTGCGTTCAGCAGTACAAGGCGAATGCGGACATCCTGCCGCAGATTATCCGCAAGGGAAAACCCCTCATGACCGAAAAACCGCTCTGCCTATCGGTTGAAAACGGCCAAAAACTGCTTGCTTTGGAAAAAGTGTCGGGCTGCGTGCACATGATGGGCTACCACAAACGCTCCGATCCCGCGACCGAGTATGCGGTCAAGGTGATTCGCCAGTGGCAGTCGAGCGGCGAGTACGGCAAGCTCCGCTACATCCGATCGAGCATGCCCCCCGGCTATTGGCAGGCGGGCAAATTCGGATTCGTGCCTTCAAACATGCCCTATCCGCAAAACAAACTCGAAGATTACGCAGAAATGGCCTATTTCGATGAAAAAACCGCGAAGCAGTACGATTTTTTTGTCAACTATTACATCCATCAGGTCAACTTGATGCGTTTCCTTGCGGGCGAGGATTACGCGGTCGTCTCCGCGCCAAAGAGCGGTGTCCTGCTCGTGGGTGAGACTCCTTCCGGCGTGTGCTGTTCCCTTGAGATGGCCGCTTATCAGCTGACGAGCGACTGGCAAGAGAGCGCGATCGCCTGCTTTGAAAAGGGATTCGTACGCATCGACCTGCCCGCGCCCCTCGCGACATCGCGCGCAGGCACGGTCACGATCATGCGGGACAACGGCAAGGATCTGCCATCCTATGTGTCGCCCATCCTGCCCACGGTCTCGGCCATGAGAAATCAAGCGCAAAACTTCGTCAATCTCTGCACAGGAACAGGAACCGCCCCCGCGACAAGCGAGGACGGCCTTCAGGACCTGCAGGTTGCACGCGACTACATGCGCATGCTCAGGGGACTTTAAGGCGCAACTCAAACACAGAGCCACCACCAGGATTGTCCTCCAGCGTGAGCGTGCCGTTCATCTGCGTAACGAGCTGACGCGCGATGCTCAGGCCAAGCCCAGTGCCTCCGTCGTTGTGGGTACGCGCAGCGTCACCCCGGTAAAAGCGGTCGAACACGCGGCTCTTGATTTCGTCCGGGATGCCCATGCCGGTGTCCGCCACGGCGATCATGACGCTCGCACCCTGTTGCCTCACGCCTACACGCACGTTTCCGCCATCCGGCGTATAACGGATGGCGTTGTCGACCAAGATGGTCAGCGCCTGCTTGAGGCGCAGCGCGTCCCCCATCGCCATCGCGGGATCGAGTGATGAATGAAGCTCGATCTCTTTTTTGACCGCTAGAGGGCTCATGGCAGCAATCACCTGCGCCGCAACCTCGGACACATCGCACACGGCGATGCTCACGCGCATCTCACCCGCGTCAGCGCGCGCAAGAACGAGGAGATCAGTCACAAGCCGTGTCATGCGCTCACTCTCAAGCCGGATGGATTCCAGGAAGGGAGCAAAGTCACCCAAAGGCGCGTCCGCGAGCACATCGGCATTTGCGCGAACCGCCGCAACAGGCGAGCGGAGCTCATGCGATGCCGCAGCGACAAACTCCCTCTGCCGCTTGATCGACTCCTCTACCGGACGAATGCTCCGCGAGCTGACAAACAAACTCGCCAAGCCGACAAGAACAAGCCCGAGCGCCGCGCTCCCGAAAAAGAGCATTCTGAGCCGGTTGCGCGCGCCAAGTTCCTGACCGCGGTTCTGAAGAACGAGCATCAGCTGCGGCGGGGTCGTGCCCAGCACGGTCACGGATACGCGGAACGACGCTCCCGTGTCATCCGCAATCAGCATGCTCTTCTTCGTCCTTGAGATCATGAACGCGGGCGGGATCACGATCGCGGGCCGCCCATCCGCTTGCGGCGCACGTATGTAGAGTTGCGCGGCCTTGAGGTTCTGCATCATGTCGGGGTTTGGCTCGCTTCCCCACTGGCTGTAGATCTGAAGCGCAACCTCATCCCGCACCTTCTTGACCGATGCGCTCATGATATCCGCGTCCGCCGCGTCCCCGAAGACGAGCTGCGCCAGCTGATCGGACTCCCAATAATAGATGTAGTCGCCCGGTACGCGCGTCTGTATCTCCGCACCTCCGCTGTGGCTTTGGAGGAGTGCTTCGAGCAGCGATTCCGTATACATCGTCAAGTCGCGCTCGCCCTGTTGAGTCAGCTGCCGCTCGGTCACAGCCAGACCCGCGAACGCCATCGAAAGCAAAAGCACACCCGACAGCACCGCATTGAGCAACGCAAGCCTTCTGCGCAAGCCGCTGAGCATCTACTCCCCCCTCTCCGGATGGATACGAGCATAACCACGCACAGGTTAAGCGGTGAAAAGGTCTTTATAGTCATTTTCTGCGCAGACGTTGACTCTTTGCAATCAGCGCTCCCGGCGCTCCAGTAACAATCCTTCAGCTCCATGTGTCCGACAAATCCGTTCTCATCGTTTCACATTCTTATGATCTGCACGAGGTTTACCTGCAATTTCCGGACAGGACAGCCTGCGTTCATGCGTGCATTCCACGACCTGCTGCTTACATTGCCCTGTATACTGCTTGTTCGGTATCTCTTTGCGCATGATGATGCACCCCAGTCGTTTTTCAGTATATCATACTGTCCAACGTCTGGGGTGCACTTCATTTCATCGCAAGGGGAATTTTTTCGTTCTTTATTCGATGACCGTGGTAACCGTTCCGGCGCCGACCGTGCGGCCGCCTTCACGGATGGCCAGACGCAGTCCCTGCTCCATCGCGATCGGCGTGATCAGCTTGATCTCCATCTCAACGTTGTCGCCGGGCATGACCATCTCG